>NZ_KV793780.1:14532-27972 GCF_001808555.1 Porphyromonas sp. HMSC065F10 | reverse complement strand
TAGCATCTCATCGATTTCCTCACGAAGGAACAATAGGCGACCATTAGCTTTGAGGTAAGGGATCTTACCTGCCCATACCCAATTGTAGATGGTCTTTTGCTCAACCTTTAGCAATCTAGACACATCAATGATGTCAAGATACTCAGGCTTGAGCGGTGGCTGTACAGCAGCGTCTATGGCTTGCTCCCGTAATACCAGTAAGTGGTCTAGCTTTTCTTCCACATTCGCTAGCTTATCAAACAATCGCTTTTGCCAAGGATCTTCTGTAAGATAGTCTAAGTATGACATAGTTCCCCTTTTTGATAATTCCCTGCAGTATCTTGTGACAAGATACGTTGCTCTCTCATATAAGCAATATACTTCTTTGCTGTGCGCTCTTTGACTCCCATCTCTCGCATTAAGACATCGCACAACTCTTGGTAGGAGAGACGATGGTTACTTTGAAAGATCTCCGTAACAATTGAGATCAATTCGTCAGTTTTTCGCTTCTCCTTATCCTCCTTAGACTTTTCCCCACGATAGACATGCATTCCCAGCCCTTTATCCCATCCAAAGAGCATCATAGGAACATCTAAAGGGCTCCCATCTCTCACCTTCAAAGCCTTGACTACAGAGTATTCAGGATTGTCATCCTTCTCAATTGAAAGAATTCCTGCTGACTTACGTTGTAATTCTGAGCCTATGTGCCCACGAAGCTTGATACCGTTTGGCACAAAGTGTAACACACAAATGATACATGTGTTATAAATCCCCGCTAGTCTGTAAAGCTCATCTACGACAGCGATACTCTCTGTCTCATCGTTTGCAGAACGCACCAAGTCTGCAATCCCATCAATAACTACTAAGTGTATCCCTCCATGTTTATGACGAAACAAGTCCATGCTTTCACGAATAAGTTTCAACCGATCCTTACGAGAAAGGGAGGCTAGATATAAAGAGTGGTAAAAGTCAGGAACAGTCTCTACATCGGCTCTCCGTAATGTCTTTCCCAAATTCTTGTATAGTTGAGCCTCAGACTGCTCTGTGTCATAGTGCAAAACAGCCAAGGCTTTTGGATTGGGAGTTATTTCTAATCCTAGTGTTCGCTCTGAATCTAACCTTTCAGCACATAATGTGCCTGCAAGGATAGAGCCAATGTAATTACTCTTGCCCGTACCCTCTCCACCTGTAATGCAGAAAAGATTGTCCTGAGAGCCAAGAGGGACTCCATTGACTGAGACAACCGACTTAGAAACATCTGGAGGGTTGTCGTAATCAATCTCACAAGATTGCAATATCATCATTGTTTCGCTGTATAGGCTGGAAAACATTCGCGCGAGAAGATCTCTTAAATCCTGCTGACTATGGCCTAGGGCAAAGTAGTCAGAGATATCTTTCTCCGTTTTGATACCACTCAAAGGGAGTTGTAGTCTAAGCACTCCAAATTCAGAAAGCGCTTCCACCTGTTTCTGTGCCTCTCTGATCCCTGTTTCATCAGAGTCGTATAAGATGATGAGGTGTAAGAAGCGAAGTGAAAGACTTTCGATAATACCTCTTGGTATTTGTGCAGTCTCGCTATTGAAACAAATAGCATTGAAATGGTGTGCAGAAAGAGAGAGGACATCTTTTTCTCCTCCCGTAATAAATAGGATATCTCCTTTATTAGGTAGTTGTGCTAGCCCAAATACATACTCTTCCGATTTTTCTCCACCATATAGAAACCTCAGTTTACTATTCGGTCGATATATTTTGACGAAGTCATTGTGAGCGTAACAGAAAATGGGTTCTTCTGAAGAAGAGATGAGCTTAAAAGGTTTTCCCTCTCTACTCACCGATTCGTAGCAAGACAACGATTTGACATGGTATTGCTCCAATGTTTCCAAGGAGATCCCATATTGTTCCCAAAAAGCAAGTTCCTTTTGCGTAAAGGGTCGCTCATAAACTCTGAACGATTTTTTGTTTGCTATGTATTCCACTTTATCCATCGATTCTGTACACCTCTTTTGACTCTGTTCAACGGATTGCCTAGGATAGGTGGAACGGGCCGCTTTCATGTTTGTGTCTCCTCTGTATTCAATAGAAATCTTTAGATTTAGATCCTGGATAATAGTCACTAAAACCTTCTTGAACTCAGATCGGACATCAAGCCCCAAAATTGTTGCAGCAAACCAAAAGCAATCACCTGAGTATGCTTCATTTCCAAAGTCTTTCATTCGATAGGAGTCTGACTTAGGATCAAAATAGATATTGCAAGATGCTCGTTTGTCATCATAGAGAGGATTGCGAAAGTTCCGCTTGGGAACAAAGTCAATTGGCATATAGAAGTAGAAAACCTCTAATCCTCGATTGGTCAACTGTAGGATTTCTTCTTTTAGTGTCATAGCTCTTCAAAAAGATTTTGTGCATCTTCCCCCAAATAACCTTTCAGTATGCCATCCTTGTAAGCATTCAACCGTTGCAATGCTTCTATGCGTCTAAATCCTTTGAACGTCGCACGTCCTGATTTTACAGCTATATATAGACCCTTAAAAGGATAAAGGACATGATTACAGGATACATAGCGATATGGAACAGCATTGGCATCTCGCCATCGAGCAAGAGAAGCTTTTGATATTCCTAATAGACGCATGACGTCTGATGAATTTAGCTCGATCTTTTCCTCAAGGACGCTATACTCTCTTTTGAGTTCTTTGATGAAGTCTGCAACTTGGCGTACTTCCTCTCGAAGTCCTTGAATTTCATCGAGAAGTGTGCTAGGGTTATACGTCTCCATAGGATTCTGCCAATGTTTGAAAGGTTTCAGCTAGAAGTGGAAGTAGCTTCTTCAGTAGCTCATGTTCGGTTTCTTTCAGGAAGATCTCAATGAGGCGTTCAATATTGGATAATGCGTCATCTATTTCTAGCGGGTGAAAATGGCGAAGAATACGTAGTAAGTCCTCTTTCTGCACCATAAGACATTGATTCCCATGGTGAGTTTGCACAGAGGCGAAAGATTCAACCGCCCCTAACGGCAAATGCAGAATGAGCGTATCCATACCAAAAGCTTCAGCACATCTTTGATAAGTACTGAGGCGAATGTCTCTTTGGAACTTGCAAGTCTTTACAAAGTTCGAGTAGTCTAATCCGCTGTCATATGCTAGTTGCTTGACATTGTCACATGAAGCCAACATCATATCTAGTGTTGGACAAATGACATACAATCGTCTATCTCTTGCGGGCTTAATGGGTCGATTTTTGTTCATGTTTCTTCTACTGTTGAATTATCATCTGCAAAGATCCTATTCAAAGCCCTTTATAGACGAATATCTAAACACCATTCATTGGTAATATTCTACCAGTGTATGTTCATCAACACACTTCTCTGCATAGCGATATCACTTCATAGATCTTTTGGGCATGCCACCTCCATTGTTTTAGGAGACGTCATAATGAGATAAGCTGAAGTGAGTAGCATCTCATATAATGACCGCCAGTGCACGGTGCAAGCCTTATCTATATATAAGGGCTTGCACCGTGCACTGGAATTGTAGCCAAGAAACTTAGAGTAATTTTATTCCCAGATATTTGGAGGTTGTTCTACTTATTCGTACCTTTGAACCCGAGAAATGCAAGCGAGCAAATCTCACAGCAATAGCTATGAGTATTCTCAAAATACTCTCCTATGGCTACAATTTGGCTACAATTAAATCTTAGAGGAATATAAATAACTACGATATAAGGAGTTAGAAGGCTTGGTTTACAACCCTCCCTCTCCGCTGAACTAACCGGACAAAACCGGACAGTAAGCAGACAAGTCCCACAAAATCAATGATTTGTGGGACTTTTTTTATCCCCTTGTGTCTGCCTTAAAGTACACCTTTTCGCCCCAGAAAGACAAAGTTCGTAACCTAACTCGTACCCCCGACAAACAAAAGCGGAAAGGGGGTACAGATTGTTCGGAATTGGCGAAGTCCTGTCGCTATTTGGCTTGCCTGCATAGAACTCGTTTTAAGAGATTTACAATAGTTTTGCAACTTAAAGAAGTGGGTTATGAAATCGACATTCAACATTTTCTTTTACGCAAAGAAAGACAAGCAGAAAGCCAACGGTGCGTACCCCATTTTTGCCCGTATCACAGTGGACGGCGTGGCAAGCCGTTTTAATACCAAACTGGACGTGCCACACTCTATTTGGGACGGTAAAATGGGCAAGGTTACCGGACGTACTTCGGAAGCCAGCCGCATAAACCGTATGCTGGATGATATAAACGCATCTTTGAACACCATTTGCCACGAAATGCAACGGTGTGACAACTACGTGACCGCCGAGAAAGTAAAGAACGGGTTCTTGTGGCATAGCGAGAACCACGAAACTATCCTTACCCTGTTCCAAAAGCACAATGACGATGTGAAGCAGCTGGTGGGCATATCCAAGACGATAGCGACCTACCGCAAGTATGAAGTCACCCGCCGCCACCTTGCCGAGTTTATTCAAAGCAAGTACAACGTATCGGACATATCCATTAAGGAGATAACGCCGATGTTCATTACCGATTTTGAGTTGTACTTGCGTACAGCTAGCAAATGCGGTTACAACACCACTGCCAAGTTCATGCAGTTCTTCAAGCGCATCATCATCATAGCCCGTAACAACGGCATATTGGTAAACGACCCATTCGCCAATTATAAAATCCGGTTGGATAATGTGGATAGGGGTTACTTGACGGAGGACGAGATAAAAATCATCCTCAAAAAGAAAATGGTTTCCGAACGGCTTGAACACGTCAGGGACTTGTTCATCTTTGCCTGTTTCACCGGACTTGCCTATATAGATGTAGCCGGACTTACGCAAGATAATATCCGCAAATCCTTTGACGGCAACCTTTGGATAATGACAAAGCGGCAAAAGACCAATACGGACGTGAATGTTCCCTTGCTGGATATTCCCAAGATGATTTTGAAGAAGTACAAGGGCAAATTGCCAAACGGTAAGATACTTCCCATTATCAGCAATCAGAAGCTGAATGCGTACTTGAAAGAGATTGCCGATGTATGCGGGATTAAAAAGAACTTGACATTCCACCTTGCAAGGCATACTTTCGCTACGACCACCACACTTTCAAAAGGCGTACCCATTGAAACGGTCAACAAGATGCTGGGACACACGAACATTGAAACGACTCAAATTTACACCCGCATAACTAATAGCAAGATAGGCAGCGATATGCAGGGGCTTGACAAGAAGTTTGTCGGCATCGAAAATATTTACAAGGAAGTAGCAATTTAATCTTGATTGTTGGGAACTGGTCACAAATTGTGACCAGTAATTACTATTGTTCAAACATTACTTAATCCCCTAAAATATACAATTATGGATTTACAGATTATCCAAAACAAGATTTTTGAAGTCAGAGGCTGCCGGGTGATGCTCGATTACCATTTGGCAGAACTCTACCAAGTGGAAACACGAGCCTTGAAGCAGGCGGTCAAACGCAATATTGAGCGTTTCCCCGGTGATTTTATGTTTGTTCTCACCAAAGAGGAAGCTAACTTTCTGTTATCCATAGGGGTATCATAAAATGTGATACCTCCTGATTATAACTTCGGCGTTGCTATGCCTATGGCTTTCACGGAACAGGGCGTAGCCATGTTGTCCTCTGTTCTCCGCTCCAAAGTAGCCATAGAGGTAAACATTTCAATTATGCGGGCTTTCGTCCTCATGCGACAAATGGTAATCGGTTACGAGGAACTGTTAAAGCGCATCGAAGAACTGGAGGTAAGCACCGATGCGCAGTTCAATGAACTGTACCAAGCACTTACCCAGCTTTTAAGCCAGTCACAACAGCAGAAAGAACGCCGTCCGATAGGTTTTTGTTACCTATGAGCGTTTAGGTGACAAATAGGTAACGATTTCTGTAACGAAATTTCACCTAACAATCTATATCCCAATAAGGTATATTCTTCCACCTTGCGGGCGGTCCTGCGACTACCCGCATTTTTCATATCCTTTTCCAACTGGCACGTTCCCCGGAACGCCAGCCGTGCATGGCATAGCTGACTGTATTCCGTGAAAAGAGCTATTAAAAATTAGCGCAAATACTTTTATATCTCAGACAAAAATACTATTTTTGTAAAAAAGAGGCTTTTACGGTTGTATAATGTTTAAACACGCAAGACGTCACTTTAATGCCTCTTTTGATTAAACTCTTAGTGTATTAATTCAACAATAAGATGAAAAGATTAAAAACTTTGCTTGGATATTATATACCGACATTCTTTGAAATGCAAGTGAATTCAACAGACGATAATATGATTATCTCTAAGATGTCTGATATAGATGCTACAATTTTATTTCATGAGTATATCCATTTTCTACAAGACTTTACGACTTACTATGGACTTAATAATTTGTATGTTCAAAGCGAGTATATACATAGTGTGGTAAATAGAATATATAAAACTAACAAACAGTTTGCAGTTCCATTTGAAATAACTGACAATAATGACAATTTACTGCTTAATCAACAGATATGTAAATTGACAGCTGGAGATACGGAAGAATCATCCATTTATACCATTGATGAAATAATAGAGGATACAGATACATTGATTCCCAATCCGTGTATCAACAATATACAGAGTGTTGTATTGAATCCTAATGATAACATTCGTTCTTTTGGAGCTTTAGCAATTATGGAAAGTATGGCTTACATTATGGAAAGATTATGTTCACCAATTGGAGTGCAAGTTTCTCCTGACTATCCATATCGTGCAGCAGAACTTGTTGCCCAATACTATGATAGGGAATTTGGGGATGATTTACTTAAAGTTCTTGTATTGTGTGATATATCTCTTTTAAATTCCAACCCGGGAGTGTATTTTGTTAATACTGCAAAAAGAATAAGTAGTGGAGAATTAGTGATTAATAATGCTGAAGAATTATATGATTGGTTTTACAAACAGCCATGTAGTATAACTAATTCTTCTTCTCCGTTGGTATTTGAGCAAGCATTTGAAAATTTAGCTAACCAAGTCAATCAATCACTACATAGTTATATTCGTGACATAATAGAACAAGACACGTTTCATAAATGGATAAATCATTTAACAGATTTTGCCAAAGACTGGAGAGTAAATGATAAGTATTTCTTGCTTAAAATGGCAAAACAAAATGATTTGAAAAAAAATAATTGTTGGGGCTATACCATATCAAGAGTAGGAAGCCCTTTAATGAAAAATCAATACAATCATTATTTCAAAATACCTTATGAGGGTATGAAGGAAGGAGATAATGTTGAGATCTTTAATGCTATTAAAGAAATATACCAATTGTTTTCGGATGGCAAGAAAAATTGCGAAATGTTTAATTGGTGTTGCGATTCTCCTAATTCTACACCTAATGAATTATGCAAAACGGAACCATGGAAAAAATGCAATGAGAAATTTCTATGTCCTTATGCTTTTTTATGGAAACATTGGAATTTGAAAACGCATGAGCCTATTTGATATATTAAAAATTAAATAAAAGAAGAAAATTTTTATCTTGAGGGCAGTCCCCCGACTACCCGCATTTTTTTATACCCTTTTTCACTGGCAAATTCCCCGAAACGCCAGCCGTGCATGGCATGGCTGGCTGTATTTCGTGAAAAGAGCCGTTGGAAACCCGCACAAGCGTAGCGCAAGGTGAACTTGCCATGCCCTTGCCTTTCCCGCCCGCATGGAGTGTTCTCTAAAAGGCTAAAGAAAGCAGGCGCTTTTCCCCTGTTTCCCTATCTGTAAATCTTCCTCTTACGCGGTCCCCCAGCCTGGACAATCGTTTTTATCATTTCAATAGGCAAAGGTAGTTACGTGTTCTTCACGATTTTGTAAGGTCAAGCCGTCCAGGTTCGGTGAAAAAATCTTCTCTGCGCCCACCGGGTGCGAGGTATTTTTTATCCAAAACCTTGCAAACTCTAAACACTACCCTTTTACGCCTATGTGAAACGAAAACGACCGACCCGACCGGAAGACGCATAAAAAAAGTCGGATTTACGGGAAACAGGAAAAAAGTTCAGTGAAACTTCAACTCCCTTACCTCTCAAATCCGCATAAACTTAAAAAATTACAATTATGGATGCAACGACATTATCAGCAGCACAAGTTTATGTAGGCACTTACGCCAAGTATAACAACGGTTCGCTGTCCGCCGCATGGCTCGACCTTTCGGACTATTCGGACAAGGAAGAATTTTACGAAGCCTGCCGGGAACTGCACGAGGACGAAGAAGATGCGGAATACATGTTTCAGGATTACGACAATATCCCGGAAGCCCTGATCTCCGAAAGCTGGATTTCTGAAAACTTCTTCGCTCAGCGTGATGCGGTGGAAGATTCGAGCGACACTGAGCAGGAAGCCTTTTTCGTGTGGTGCAACGACTAAAGCCGTGATTTGGGCGAGGAAGATGCGGACGATCTTGTACGTGCTTTCCGGGACGAGTATCAGGGTCAATATGACTATGAAGAAGATTTTGCCTATGAGATAGTGGAGGAATGTTACGACCTGCCGGACTTCGCCAAAACCTATTTCGATTACAAACAGTTTGCCCGTGACCCCTTTATGTGCGATTACTGGTTTGATGACGGCTTTGTGTTCCGTGCGGCATAATGATAACCAATTCGGGCGGGGTGTCAAAGCCCCGCCCGCTAAAAACAACTAAGCGATGAAACGGAAAAGTATTTATAAAATCCTTTGGCGGGCGGTGGGCTTCTGCCTTGTGTAGTGGCTTATCAGCACCACCGGAGCAGGTACAGCGATTGTGGCATATATCGTGTTTCGTATCGTCTGTTTCCTGCTTCGGGTCTGCCTGTCCGTCTTTTATGTGTTAGGCGTGGCTCTGCTTTTCCTGCTGTTGCTTTCCTTGCTGACAATATAATACGATTGAAATATAATAACTTAAAAAATAGAGCATCATACAGTCACTTAACAAAAGCGGGGTAAGCATTGCCCAAACACCGGGAGAAGAAAAATTCGTGAAATTCCATTCGGGCGCATTCAAGGGGCGGACATTTTACCTGTACGACTATCGCCATACCGTTATGGAGTTGTTCAGCACGGTAGCTAAAACGCTGGACGAGTGCCACCGCAGGCGTGACGGATGGGTAGCGAAGAATGAACGGAGTAACAACAAGTAAATTTTAGGGATATGGAAACGACAGAAGTAAACAGGAAACTAATCGGCAGGCGTTGCGAGTGCATTTTTTACGGGCTTAATGGTAACGGGCGTTATCGAGGACACGGAGGAAAACGAACACACTACGGGGGTAAAAGTCCGCTTCGACCGTCCGCACCAATGGGGAGATGATTTGTATAATGATGTTTGGGCGTGGGGGTGTAAGACAGACGAGTTTGGCACGTTGCACCACCTGCAACTGTTGGAGGACAAACCGGACTTTCAGACAATGACAGTAGTTTTCGGCGAGCCTATCGGCGAAATAGACCGCAGTGTTTTTGAAGATGTGGAAACGTGGGGTGTCTGTTCCCTGCAAGGTTGGGTAAACAGCTACGAAAGTGTCAGGTATGTTGCCATAAACGACCACACGGCGGTCATAACGGGCGAATATAACATGGAACAGGTAAAGGTGTGGTTAGAGAAATATGTACCCATAAAGAGCCTTAAAACCAGTTGATAGAGAACGGCGGCGGTTTGCCGCCGCTACTTTCTTTCGTGAGTACCGGAAAATAAAGTAGCAAAGAAACCACGCTCTTTGATATACTTTATTCTCTTTAAATTATTGCCCGCTAAATCCAAAAGACTCTAATGTCTCATTAAAAACTTGTACATACCGTTCGGCAGTTTTTTTATCACCTTGTTTTACTTCTTCTTCTGAATATAACCGTTCCATAAAAGATTGAAATATTCTATCCGGCATATTACCTGATAATCCTACTGCATTCCAAATTTTATTGGCTTTTTCTTTTTCATTTAGCAATCGCTTAAATGCCATTTCTTTAACCATTTGCTTCATGGCATCTTCAAAGGCTTTTTTTTCTACACTTACGCATTGTTGTGAGTCCGTTCCGGTATTAACTGGAGCAGATTTTATTACATCTTCCAAACCAAGATAAGTATAATCATTGGGCAATTCAATATTCTGTTTGTCAAAATCGGCACAAAGTATGGTATCTCCTAATGTAAGAGTTAGAGTTTTAGCTTCCTCCTTGTATCTTCCACCCAAATATGCTAATCCATTAGGAAGGTACGAAGGAGAACGAAGTAAACGATAAGAGAATTTGCATTTTTCTATAATTGGAGTAACATCTTGGTTATTAGCAACAGCTTCTATGTACTCGTTTAAACATTCACCTAAATTTAATTCAATATCCTCAGGTAAAGCAAATTGAAATTGTCTCGAAACAGACATTCGCCAAACAATAGATAACCAAAAGAAATAAGCTATGTCCGATTGAATAGATTTTCCTTTTGAGTAATGTTCAGCAAAAGGCGTTTCTAAATATTTAGACAAGTTGGCCTCGCATTTAGGACAAAAAATATAATCTTTTGATGCCGTATTGTTTTTTAATTCTTGGTTAATACGTTCATCCGTTAACTTTTTTTGATTGAAAAGTTCATCTAATTTTGTGTCTGGAACAGCTCCTACATATACCTTATCTTCATAAGAAGTCATTGTAAACATTACTTCTTTATCTCGTTTTCCACTACCATCATAACTACACACTTTTGTGATCATAAAACTTGGAATCAAGTGTGAGTTGGTTTTTGTTGCCTTTTCCTTATTGCAAATTAAACAGTTGTTATATTCCATAATTTCTTATAGTTAGTTCTTTCGACCACAAATTTAGCAATAAAAGCATTCAATAATACTTTTCCGAATGCTTTTAATAAGTTAATCTAGAAATATTTATTCTCGCTACTATCATTATTAAATGAGAACGAAAGCTGTTGCATCTGTCCGAAGCAGTCAATCACATAAATGTCAATCGTCTGCTGGTCGGTCGATGCCGAGGTGTAATAGAGCCTGAACGTTTCTTTCTCCAGCGGGTAAAGGTCATTGGGCAGGAACACCGTGCCGTTATCCATTTCCAGCTTCCCTTTGCCGTCCGGCTGAAAATAGCGTATCTGATAGGTCGTCGGCTGGTAATAGCCGCCACGTACCAGCTGGCAGCGTATTTCGGCGGTTTCTCCGATTTTCAGTTTCTTGGGTACTGGCAGCGTTTCGATGCTGAACGGGTACGCCTGCTGAATATCCAAGCTGTCATTACAGGCGGCGACAAGCACAAGGGCGGCCACGATGTAGCAGACCATGATGATTTTATACATTACGTTCTTCATATACATTGTTATATATGGCGGTTAGTTGTTTATGAATTTTACCCCGATGCCTACCTGTGTGTGGAACTTTCCTATGTCCGAGCCGAACAACGACCGTTCCCTTGCGTTCAGCAGCAGAGCCACCCGGTCGGTCAGGTAGGCTTCCAGTTCCAGCGTGAGCGCACCGCCGTAAATGAAGCAGTCCTTATCCTGCAAGGTAGAACCGTCCGGCAGCAGCTTTTCGCTTTTGTTGCTCACCTCATACCCGGCGAGTGCTGGCAGTCCCAGCGAGAGGAAAAAGGTCTTTCGCCTGTCCGAAAGGAATTTCAGGTAATAGCCGCCCTCTGCGGTGAACTGTTTTACGGGTATTTGCATATCCTTGTAGTCATACTTCTTGTGCAGGTATTCCCCGCCGATAATCCAGCGGTTGGCGTTCTTGGTGTAAACGCTGTATGCCGCCCCGATGTGGTAGGCAAAATCCGTGTCGGAGTCCCGATGTACACCGTCCGCCATGCCCGCCGTGACCTGCAAGCCTTTCATGCCCGGCAGGTATCTTTGTGCGTGTGCCTGGTTGAAATGCAGGCACAGCGCAAAGAGTATTCCGATAAATAGAAACCGTTTCATCCCTATTTGATTTTGAGTTCGTTAATCACTTCTGCGTTAACGATGTCGGAATTTTCCACCCGGATAGCTTGATGCCGCCCGCCGTTCTTTTCGTAGAGTTCCACCAGCAGCAGTTTGTTGTCCGGTATGGTGAACTTCGGCAGGGCGTACACCGTGCGGACGGTGCTTTTCCCGGCAATCTCTATTACCTCGTTGTAGCTACGTACCGCATCCAGCACCGTTTCCTGAATAGCCGTGCGTTTGGGTACTTTCTTATCGACTATTTTAAACTTGATGAAGTCGGTATCGAAAGTCACGTTGGAACTGTTCTTCGTTTGCGTGTGTACATAGAGCATCCCGTTATAGGTGTAAATCCACTTGATTAAGAACTGGATTCCGAAACGCTTGCTACCTAAGTGGCGCACTCTTCGGTCATTGTTCTTGTAGATGCTCTGCATTATCAGCTTCACCAGTAGCGGGCTTTCATTACCCAGTTCCCGGAAATAGATGTTCATGCGGGTATGCAGGGCTGACGTTTTTGGGGAATGGGCTCACAGCTTCATAGATAGCAGCTCTGATGGTTTCAGGGTGGCGTTGGTACGAAACTGAGTGATCAGTCTTTTGCCGCTCTTTTCCTTCATTTTGTCGACAAAGAAGAGAGCGATTTTAGACATAATATTGAAGTTCTTCGCCTCATTACATTTCCTCTTAAGCTGTCGATCCTCAATCTTCACCACATCCAGTGTGTGGTGAAGATTGTTCTCAATTGACCAGTGAGCTCTTATAAGGTCAAACACTTTCCCGGGGTCGGATAGTGATGAGATATAGTAGCTAAGCACGTCGCTTCCTTCACCCTGCTTCTTGTCTATCCGCCTCCTCCTGAGCGGATGAACGGATCGCAGTCCGGGCCACTCCTTGAGACTGATGGTCACGGCCGTATCATTCAGTCGCATCGGGTCGACTATGCTTCTCAGCTTGCGAGTCTCGATCCTTCCATGACCGAGCTCGGGGTCACCTCCGGTGGTGATGATCTCGGAGTTGTAGTACTTTCCCTCGAAAAATCCCTCAAGCTCAACCTTGGTTCCCTTTTGGTTGTCCTTGACACACAGGATGTAATCACCGCCTTGTGACACGATCTGCTCTGCGATTTTTCTCTGTGTCCCCATCGCATCAATCGTGACAGTAGCCCCCTTGATGTCGATAAGGGCAAGCAGCTACTTGATGGCATTCACCTCATTGCTTTTCTTAGAGATAAAGACCTGATCCAGAGAGGTGTGTATCCTGGAAAGGTAAGCCGTCACCGTGTGACAATCCGCATCCGGTTCCATCTTTTTCACGCCTCTCATAGGCTTCCCGTCGATGCAGATATGCTCTCCGACAGAACTGTATACCTCTATGAGTCAGGACTTAAATGCATTGTGGAACGTGGCCGGCAATAGGGCTTGGAAAGACGGCGCAGAACACATCGTGCGAAGGGGTGTACCTCCTGAGCTCCTGTCCCGAAATCTTGAAATAGAGTTTCCGTAAGTCCTTCTGATGGATCTCGGCATAGTCCTCCATCGCATGCCACGA
>NZ_KV793780.1:14080-14432 GCF_001808555.1 Porphyromonas sp. HMSC065F10 | reverse complement strand
GTGCAAAAAGCCACAAGCAAAAGGTAATCAATTGGATAAACCAGGTGATTTCCTTTTCTGAACTCAGGAATGAGTGAGATAACCGAGAGCAAATTATTCATACCTAATAACGCTTAAAAAAAAAGAGAGACAAGCAGTTGATTGTCAGGTATAAAGGTGCTAATAATTCACCGCTTATACGAGCTTAATGCTCTGATTTTCGTACTTTTTTCTCGTTTTTACTCAGGGAACCTCGGGCAAATCCGAAAACGTCAGCCCTGGTTTTTTTGCGCTTCTCTCTAGATATTAACAATCCCAATGAGCCGAAAGTGCTTGTGGTAGAACAACCCCGACCGACAGAACATCTATTCGG
>NZ_KV793780.1:13387-13980 GCF_001808555.1 Porphyromonas sp. HMSC065F10 | reverse complement strand
GATGAGCTACCGACCATCTACTTTCGTGGTCTCGATAACCTGATAGCCACAGCCAGAAGTAACAAGGTTGCTGTGTGTCTAGGCTTTCAGGACTTCTCTCAGCTGACCCGCGACTATGGCGATAAGGAGAGTAAGGTGATACAGAACACGGTGGGTAATGTCTTTTCTGGGCAAGTCGTGGGAGAAACGGCTAAGACGCTTTCCGAGCGTTTCGGCAAGGTTCTCCAGCAACGGCAGTCCATGACCATCAATCGTAACGACAAGTCCACATCTATATCTACGCAGATGGATAGCTTGATTCCTGCAAGTAAGATTAGTAACCTTACACAAGGTATGTTCGTTGGGGCTGTCTCAGACAATTTCGATGAACGCATCGATCAGAAAGTCTTCCACGCTGAGATCGTTGTGGATGTCGCCAAGGTCTCGGCTGAAACGAAAGCTTACCAGCCTATCCCCATCATAACAGACTTCACAAACGAAAATGGCTCCGACAGTCTGCGTGAGACTATTGAAGCCAATTATCGCCAAGTCAAGCAAGAGGTGCTGTCCCTCGTAGACTCAGAGACTGCTCGTATCAAAGCTGACCCAACACT
>NZ_KV793780.1:0-13287 GCF_001808555.1 Porphyromonas sp. HMSC065F10 | reverse complement strand
CGTATCAAAGCTGACCCAACACTCTCTCACCTCATTAGGGAATAATAGTATCTTACCACATACTATTATAATAGGTATTACCTATCTCTATGACACGTGCTGAAACCGTACAATTCATGAAGAGAAGTCCTTCTCGCTTCTGTGTGTAATGTGCTTCGTAACGGACAATATAGCCTTCTGTAAATAGCATTTCTCTGAGTCACCCCTCTTCCTTATAGATAAGAACCGACCAAAAAGGGCTTGCTACTCAGGTTGAGCATGAGCTCGGCAAGTATAGCGTTACTTGTTCCATGAAGAGAGAATGAAAAGCGTCCTCCATGAATGGAACCATAAGGCATCCTTTTCTGTCTGTAGTGCGAGAAAACTCAGTACTATGCTCAATTAATTCCATTACTTCCCCGAGTATCTCGAGTGCAACCTTGCATAACTGCATAACAAGTCGTTGTTATGGTAAAACATTATCTTCAACC
The DNA here is from genome assembly GCF_001808555.1 of Porphyromonas sp. HMSC065F10. Lineage (GTDB taxonomy): Bacteria > Bacteroidota > Bacteroidia > Bacteroidales > Porphyromonadaceae > Porphyromonas_A. Next base: position 12,817 of record NZ_KV793780.1, on the reverse strand, counting down.
AGATTATTGTATTGTATGTCATGAAAATAATTATCCGCTATTGAAACAAAAGCTGATAAAACCGGTATGGCCTTCATGATTTCTTTTAGAACAGAGTCACTTACGGATGAAGGCAATTCGTTTTTTTTAAGATCTGTTGCATTCATAAGTGCTTTATACTTCGTCAAAATTAAACACCATAACTTCCAGTTTGACATCTCTGTGACCATCTTGGGGCAAACCGAAGATGTAACTTAAAGATGTTTCATTATGCTTTCCGCAGGTGCGTTTGTAATATTGATGCTGTGTGACAGAATCCTCTATTACACTCATGACAGTAGTAAGGTTCGTTCCTTGGACAAAAACCATAAGTGCTGCATTGGTATCTCTCCAAGTAAGATATCTGTCAAATAGTTGGTTAATGGATTCCATGAAATGCTTTTTACCACGCCATATTTTACATTCGCCAATAAACAGATTGGAACTATCTGTCGCATCTTTAAGTAGGATGTCCGTTTTTCCTATGTGATTGAAAGTTTCGGCTGTGGCGGTTACTGACTGAAATCGTCTTTCTAACATAGCGATAAAAACATCTCGAAGGGCTTCTTCATCCTTACCTTGATACAAGGATGGCTTCTGCTCCATGCTTTTTCCTATGAGATTAATTTCATTGATTATCTTCTCGTAAAGTTCAGCATCACCCAATTTTGGTTCAAGACTTGCACTTTTGGCGATGATTGATCGTGATGATGGGTCATATACATAACCAGCTATGGTTCTGTGGATGATTTTGTCAACGGCCTCTCCAATGACATTGATATTTACACAAAACCATTCGCGCGGTGAGATAACAACACCCCTGTCATCTGGGATGTTGATGTTAAGTCGAACTTGGTCGAAGAAGGTATGCAACCTATCCTCTAGCTCACGGGGTTTGATATTATAGCACCTATAAACCTGAACGACTTCAACACCTGCATAAAGGTAGGTTGGTTCATTGACGGCATTTTTAATGCGGTCTGTTACAGATGTTGTTGTGCTCCCAATCTTATATACATCAGGAACGTTCCGCAATTTGGCGTGTTTGCTTTTAAGAACATAAACAAAGCCTCTTGCCTGATCGATTTCTTCAATTCGTTCAGCAACAAGCTGTTCTTCGTCAAAATCGGTTATAGCATAGCCTTCTTTTTGGAGAGCCTTGTCTAGTGAACGATATAACATATCGGACGTTGTCCCATTATCAAAAATGCAGCACGTGCGACCATCAAAGCGTTGCCTATCACCACTTTTGAAGCGGTATAGGTTCGAATCGCCATCCACCGATTTTAAGTATACTATGACACCTCCCAAAACATAAAATTTGTCGGGGACCAAATCTTGTGGATGATAAACAGCCAATTTCCTTTTGCCTTCTTCCAAATCCTTATGCAGAGATTCGAACATTGGTCTGTAGGTGTCAAAGTCCTGACAGAACTTGCGCCGCGATATATACTCCGGCTGTATGCGGTCAGACTTTTGCACATGACTCATCTCAAAGATAGACCTATCGTAATCACCGGACAACAGATTTAAAGGATCGTCTCCCAGGATGTCTTCCAGAGTGATATTGGATATGCTTACCCCTTCCAAAAGTCCATACATATCAAACTCTTTCAGCTCTTTTACCATCTTAGAGTTATTCCGTATGGCTTCAAGACGGCAGAACAATTGAAATTCATATATATAAGATGCCGACTTTTAGGTTCACGCTCATGTTCTTCGAAGAAATTTACAACTTCCTCGAAGTTCCGTAACAGAACGGTTTGCTCTGATCTTTGTTTAGCTTTAGGTTGCTTTTTCAACAAACCTAAAGGGTCGTTCTGAGACAAAAAGTCTAGAAAATCAGAATTCTTTTCAGCCATGACTTTCCATTATTCTTCTCTTCGCGTAAAGTAGCACTTCTGCCAATCTACGCTCATATGGGTCGTTACTATCCAAACTGGGTTCTCTCTGCATCTTTTTGGCAAACTCAGTAACTTTTGGCCAAAGTACCTTGGCCTCATCATCGGTTACATCAATTCGCATCGATTTGATGTATGCCTGAATAGAGCGGAAGACTCGGGCATCCAGAGATTTGGATAATACCTCGTATGCATCATGGAATGGGTTTACCGAATATATCAGATCTATGTTTATGTCATTTACGTTAATTAGCCGTTTAGCAAATTCCAAAAACTTCTGACCATTGATATCCTTCACGTCCTTGTGTGACAGAACGGAGTCTATCACAATGTAGGTGCCCAATTCCTTAGATTCTTCTTCGTTTAAGTCGGGAAGTACCTCGCGAATAACCTTGGGAATTAGACCATTGTTAATTGTCTCAGCAGGTACATTCTGTCCGATTGCGTGTTGCACATCAGGATTCTGAAGGATTCTTGCCTTTAAATCCACGAGGTCATTCTCGATGATATCTTTTACCCTATCCGATTTAATTCCACGGAACCCTTCAATGAAAATGGTATGCCCGCTTCCATCATCGTATTTGGAAGCACCATCAGTTTCCCCTTCTGTAGAAGTTGAAGTCTCTTTTGGTTTGAAGTTATATTTGGGGGCTATAACTTCTTCCATTAACAATGATGCAGATATTGCTTTTAGTATATTGTTGACACTTTCAACAATTTCTTCGCAATTAGCACTTGGCTCTGCTACGAGGTTGGTGAACTGTGCATGGGTCTTGTTCTTGCTGTCACGTGTGCATCTACCGATAATCTGAACGATTTCAGTCAAAGAACCTCGATAACCAATTGTTAATGTTGTCTCGCAGAAAGGCCAATCAAAACCCTCTTTAGCCATACCCAAAGCAATAATAATATCCATATCTTCGGGCTTTTTGATAGCCCTTAGATAAGACATGATTTTTTCACGCTGCTCATAGTCTGTATCGTTCACCAAGTCAGCAACACGCAATTCCCGTCCATCACTAGAGCATATGTGATAGACACCGAAGTCATCAGTATATTGGTAAGTTCCAATACAACCAAGTATTTGGTCAACCTCCATTATTTTTTCACCCGTTGATTCTAACGAATTTACATTAGGGATGTAGATAATTGTCTTTTTTGACAAGTCCAAGACTTCAGAATCTTTCAGGGCTTCAAAATACACTCCATTGTAGAAATGGAAACCAATCCCGAGGGATTTCAGATATTGATAACCATTCAGTTGCTCGTAATAGTTATATGTGACTTTCTCAAACTTCCGTTCATCACTAGGACTCAAGACGGCAACGCAATCACCACGGAAATATGACCCTGTCATTGCCAGGACGTGAGCATTAGTATCGGCCATTATAGCCCTGATAAGTTCACCTAGTTTGCTATCTGCCTCTGCTGATACATGATGAAACTCATCGATGGCCAAAAGGCAATCGTTGAAATTCTGGCAACCTATTTTTTCATAGGCGAACCTCAGCGTCGAATGGGTGCATAGAAGTACTGACGCATTTTCATCCTCCATAAAGGCAACAAACGCTTTTGTCTTCATTGGCTCTCCGCCTGGCGAACATAGGTCGTATTTCTGAGATATCACCCAGTCCGAGTGGAAACCATTTGCTTTGAGTTCGGTGCTGCAAAATGACTTCCCGATTGAACGCTCAGGAACTGCTACAATGACCTTTTTTACCAGACCCTGTTTGAGCTTCTCTATGGCTACAAACATAAGAGCCCTTGATTTGCCTGATGCAGGGGGAGCTTTCAGCAAAAGATACTGAGATGCATATTTCTCATATATTCTCTGCTGCATTTCGCGCATTCCTAGAGCGTTTGTTGTTACGCTACTACCATTCCTGTCGTATGTCGCATTGAAGATATTATTCATTATCTATAAGCGTGTTATACATGTTTTTTAACCACATCAACCTTTCTCCGTTTGAAGAAAAAGGTTGGTTCCTATAGTATGAATCCACGGTATCATCTATCAATTTATGAACCCGAACTAATTCAGGCGGCATTTTCAAGTATATGTCGGCTAATGATTTGTCGCAATACTTTTCCCTCACCTCAAGTAGCGTTCTTGATAGATTTCTTAACGTAGATATTTGTTTGGATGTCAAGTCTGGAACAGGAAAAGTATTATAGCATAGTGCGCTTGAATACCTTGGACGTGTTTCATGCCCTCCACAGGCATTCTTAGCCCAGACTTCATGCATCCGAGATTCCAATAGTGCTAATAGCCATATATCGCAGTCAAAAACAACGCTAACATTATTATTAACGATAGCATTGGATCCAAGAATGCCCATCTGAAAATATTGGCGGTTTTCAGATGTAACACAAGGCACAATTAACGAGACCTTTCCTTTACTTGTAGTTCGGTCCTCCCTAAACTTATGTGGATTCGCTTTGCTCTTATCTGAAGAGGTAGAACTTGGCTTATGGCGTTGTTGGCGTACTTGCTCTATTCTGTCAGCGATTCCTTGTATCTGTTTGGCTTCTTCTAATTCATTGTCTGTTATCCACAAAACCCATTTCGGTGTTCCTTTAACGAACTCCTCGCCTCCATACAGAGGTTTAATGAATTTGGTCGATTCCGGATATGCGTCCAGGAAAGCATCTAATTCGGTTGACGTGAATGTCAAAAAAGTAGCCCCATCTGGCATATTGCCCTTGCACATATGCGGCAATAATGGTGACAGTGGTGTTGTCCGGCTCTTCACACGTATATCAATATCGGGCAAAAGACTCGCGCCGATTTCTTGACAGCGGAACTCTTTGCCTCCTTCAAATAGATACTTCCTTGACAACCGCCCCTTTGTGCCAATTCCAATAATAACAACAGTTACGCCACTATTGTCATTGGATGTCTTCCATTTAAAAGACCTATGTGCAAAGATGTATTCACAACCAGCTTCATTGATTTTGTCTAGAATGAAAGTTGATTGTGCACCCTGTGACACCGAATTCGTAAGAACAAACGCAGCCTTTGCAGGAGTGCCAGAAATAAACCTGGCGGCTTTCATAAGCCATGCTGAACAATAATCGGCACTATTTAGTTGTTTGCTTTCGAAGATACGCAACATAGCCTGTTTTGCAGACGCGGGAATCTTATTGTTGCCCTTAAAATCAGGGCTTCCAGCAACATACACGAAATCTGCAGGGCTGACATAATTTTCCCATGGAGTATTTAGTTCATCTCTAACGTGAATAGCCAACTGATGGTATGTGTCCCGTATTGAATCTGGGCTTAGAAGTCCGAGACGTTTCAGCTCAGAACTATGCACAAATGTAAGTGCCAGACGGGAAAGTTCTTGCGTCAGTTCATTGGACACTAGTCCTATAAACTGGTCAATATGCAAGGGGTCTCCACATGTGATATCGAATTTGGTCTCAATGTCGCGCAATTGTTGAAGCAAACCATTGTAGGAAGCGACCAAATAGCAACCGGGGCCATTGGTCGGATCCAAGACTCTTGTATTATATATTTCTGCTACAACTTGGAACACATTTTTTGTGGTAGATGCATTCGCCTTCCGTTGCATCTCATTTAGGAATAATGGCTGCAACAGCTTTTCTACATTTATAAATGAGGTTTGATGCCCATACAATCCTGCCTCATCCTTACCTGTCATCTTATAGATTAACGAGGTAAGGAATTCGGCATCAATCAAATTCGTGTCAAATTGTAGTATCGCGAAGATATACTTATATGCATCGTTGCTCAATAGTAAGTCCCGTGTATTATCCGTAACAAAGGGACACTTCCATGCAAAGAATAAATCAAAGACCTTGGATAGCTTTTCTTTATCACTCTTATTATAACCCTTGATACTTTCTTGTACCTGTGACATCTCTAGCAAAGTGCTAAAATGTGCCATATAGAGAAGCGAGAAAATGAAGCAACGTGTGTTTTCTTCATTGTTGTCATTTAATATTAATTCTCGGTACAATGATTCCACGAGGCTATCAAGTTCTAAGGTACTATAGTGATCATTGCGATTTATATCCCAACTTTGCAAAGGAGCCAGATAATTGATATATGTAGCAACATCCACATAGTCGCATATAACACTACCAATATATTCATTGGTAATGATAATCTGACGTGGGATGAACACAATTAGTAAAGGCATAGTCCGTTTGGCAGAGATATACTCTTCCGCCGACACCATGTCTTCAGTACAATACACAACAGCACGTCGATATACGTAAAATGGCCCGCTTTCACCTTGGTCTATTTTAGAGGTGATTTTAGCGATGGTTGTTTCAAGTATACCGAATGCAGAAAGCAGTTTCGAAACTGCTTTCGCATAACCTTCAAATTCAAAGTTTTCCAAGCGTTGTCTTATGGCGTTCTCGTCAATCATAATCCATCATGTATCTTATGATTCGCTTTGCAATATATTCAGCCATCTTGACAGGCACAGCATTGCCAATGGCTTGCTCTATATCTGTTTTAGCTCCTACAAAGATAAACTCTGCAGGGAATGTCTGCAAATAACTCCGCTCCTTTGATGTAAGAGAGCGAACAAGATTGATGTCTCTTGTTTTATCTGCGGGATGGAATTGATAGCCAGAAGGAATCGGTCTATTTACGCCTCTAATAGTTACACTTGGCTCATCAATAGAGAATATGGCTCTTCGTGCATAACTACGTGGGTGCATATAGTAGTATTCTGTATCCAAAGGAGAATCCTTTAGATATTGTCTCACTGTCATGCGTTTCTCCGTAAGTCCCTTTAACAAACTGGGCATGAGGAAATCATCGGGAGCGCCAAGCTTTCCGATTACAAAATATCGTTTCCTCATTTGAGGAACCCCCATATAACTGGCGTCCCATATTCGTTTTGTTATGCCATATCCAGCTTTTCGGAAATTTGATACGGCTTGAGCAAACACGGGAGATTTCTCTATATTATATACATTCTCCATGACGAACCAACGAGGCTTAACCGCTGAAATAATATTACTATATATCAGGGTTAGATTGGCACGTTTACCTTCAAATTCGCGTTTGCCCGCTATGGAGAAGTCTTGGCATGGTGGCCCTCCTGTGATTATGTCCGGGTTTGCAGCCGCAAGTTCTTCGCTTATATCCTTTTGAGACAAATCAACCTTGTAAATAGGGTGCTGGAAATTCTCCTTATATATATCTATGGCTGCTTGCCAAAAATCATACGCTGCAATGACCTCAAATCCTGCATTTTGGAATCCAAGGCTCATTCCACCGCACCCAGCGAAGAGGTCTATTAGTCGATAGTTATTTTTTGCCATTGATATACTGTTTTAGGCATCGTGCAATATACTCTGCCAATTTTACAGGCACAGCATTCCCTATTGCAAGATTTAAGTTTGTCTTGCTGCCTTCGCCCCAATCAAAATCGCGTGGAAATGTTTGTATCCAGCTACGTTCTTGAGGCGTAAGTGTTCGAATAGATGGATTTAATGGAATTGGATCATTAGGGTGTCCAGAATATCCAGGTGGGACAGGCCTATCTACGCCTCTAATAGTCATAGATGGCTCATCAATACTGAATATGCCACGTCGTGAATAGGAACGTGGAACTCTGAAATAATATTCAAATCCCAACGAATCTCCAAAATAATCCCTCAATGTCATACTCTTTTTGCTCTGTCCCTCTAATAGGAGGCTGTCTAAGAAACCATCATTCTCGTTCAGACCACCTATGACGATGTATCGCCTTCTTTTTTGAGGTACACCGCATTTACTCGCATCCATTACCATGCGAGTTATTCCGTAGCCTGCTTCTTTGAATATGGATAAGACAATTCCCAATTTCTCACTCTTTTGTATATTGGGAACATTCTCCATTAGGAAGAATTGCGGTCGAATCCGTGTTATAATTTCGGCATACTTAATAGTGAGGTGAGCGCGGCCAAGATTCTCGTTCCTATGTCCGGCACTTGAATAGTCTTGGCAAGGAGGGCCACCGATAATCACATTGGGTCTCAAAGCCTCCATATCACTCAGATCATCAATATCATTTAAGTCTCGCTTGTAAATAGGGTGATCAAAGTTGCGTTTATATATGGCTATCGCTTCATCCCAAAAATCATAAGCGGCAGCTATCTCAAAGCCTGCATTTTGAAAGCCGAGAGATAAACCTCCGCATCCAGCGAATAGGTCAATAACACGTGTCGTTTTTTTTGCCATTGCTATTAGTCTTATTTATCCACAATCAAATCTTTCATTTCCACAGATAGGATAGAGGCTATCTTCTTTAGAACTTCAAGCGTTGGCTGTTGCCTGTTTGCACAATATGAGTTTACTGTACTATAGCTTTTACCTAATTTTGTAGCCAGTTCGGTCTGAGTCATATCTTTCTCAACCAGAACGACTTTAATTCGATTCAGTTTTTCCATTTTTGAGATGTTATTTGGGTTATAAATGTACTCATTTCCACCAAAATAGCGTATATTTTCCACGCTTTTCTCAGCCCGTACATTCCACCCGCTAATGCAATTTCTCAAGACTGATGTTTTTGTTGACTACATTGGGTGTCTTATAGTTTAGGACACTATTGGCATTGATGCGACTTATTTTGGCACAAAGAAGATGTTGGTTCAATGTTCTCGTATCTGTCGTTTTGATAGATAGTTGTATTCTTGCTTGTATCTTTCTACTCTGTTGTAGTTCTCCTCTGTTGGATTAGGAAGACGAGATAAGTCCATATTGTGGGTAAGGTCATTTAGCTTCACTGCTGTTGCCAGTGAGTTCTCTCCGATTGCACGGATATATCTTTCTCGGTCGGGTGCTGAACGGTGGTTGAGCAGCCGCAATGCAGTAGAAAGCTCCTCTCTATCGGAGATAAGAAGTGGCTCACTAAACTCTTCATCCAGCATAGTCAATATTTCTTCAACAGTGTGCGGTGTGTCTTCACTTGCATCATGAAGATAACCGACTACTTGTTCTTGCCAAGTCTTTCCCATAGATGCTACCGATGTAAGGTGCCCACTAAAGTAATCTTCACCAGCTTTATCGACCTGCCCTTCGTGTAGTTGCTTGGCTATTGTAGCGGCAGCTTCTACTATTTTAGTTACTTTATCCATAATGACTTTTCTAATAGGTTTTTCATCGTTTCTATTGTTACGATATCTGTTGTAGAAATTCTATGCAAAGTAAGATGGTACTTTGATAGGATACTATCTTTCAACGTATCTCGTGCTTCCTGAACAGAACTTTCCTTGTGAAAGTGCCATCCATCCACCTCAATTGCCATCTGTGGTTGCTTGGTGATGCTATTATAGATAAGAAAGTCAACGTGAGCAAAAGGACTCTCCGCAAAGGCTCGTTCTTCAGCATTCAAAAGTGACCAATCTGAGATTAGTTTAGAGAGTGGATAGTGACATACTATAGAGAGATTGTGTAGACATAATTCACCTAAGGCTTGCGTTAGAGTGTTGTAGACAAGGTTCTCAGAGAGATATTCTGATATTTGCGGGTGTTCTACTTGATAGGCTAATCTCTCAACTGTGTACTGCTGGTAGAGTATATCAAATACCGAGTATAATTTACTATCAGTAACTTCGAAGTTGTTGTACTGAATGTAATCTATCAGTTGTGCCAAATTCGTATCCTCAGGCATATCATTCCCAGTGCAGACAATACACAGATGTGTCTTAGCTCTTGATATCGCCACATTGAGCAAATTTGAGTCATCAGAGAATTCTGAGGGGGCATTATCTACCATGCTCATAATAATGGTATCGCATTCACGTCCTTGATACTTATGCACTGTGCTTGCAATATCCTGTTTCAGTCTCAGATTGATTGCTTCAGCTTGATCACGATATGGAGTGATAATTCCCACACTCCCCTTGTCTTTGTATTGTGGGAACACCTCTTGCTCTATGACATCAATTTCTCTTTGATTGATTCGTTTGCGTGCGTGATTACCTTTTACAGTCCGTACTACATGCAATACTTGACTTTCATCCGAATCGTTAGTCATTGTAATGAGCTCTCCACCATAGAAACGCTGATTACAGAACTCAATAATCTTAGGGTGGCAACGATAATGCTCTCGGAGCAATGTCGTGGGGGCATCCTTAAATATCTCCGTGCAAGATCGTAAGAAGCTGTGCGTCGCTCCATTGTAGCAATCAGGAACATCGTAATCACTCAGTATAGCATTGATAGCACGAGCCTCTTCTGGACTCACCACATTAGGAAGCTGTTTGTCATCACCAACAATAACGGCATTTGTTGCACAAGATAGGGCTAGAGCTCCTGTCTTAATATCTACTTGTGAGGCTTCATCCATTATCACGTAGTCAAACACATAGTCTGGGCTAATATTGGAGTTTGACTTATATGTGCTACTTAGTACAATGGGGTACTCCTTTAAGAATGTTTCTGTCTTGCTCTTGAAATCTTTATAGAAGAATTCCTGTCGTTTGCCACCTTTGTAGCGATCAGCCATTTTATGCTTGAGCAACTGAAGAGATGAGCTTGTAAGAGTTCTCGCACTACTTTGGAGGTCTATAGATGCTAATCTACTACTGATTTTGCTAAGCTCATGCTCAATCTCTGCCTTTCTACTGTGATAATATCCCCTTTGTATGCTCTCAATTACTTGAGACATATCATTCTTCAGAAATGAGAAAGCCCGAGAGCCAAAAGCAAGTGCCCACTTCAATCTAAACCAAAGATTAGGATTCTTTGATTGCTCTTCCAATAGTTGGATAAGAGTGAGTAATTTAATCAGCTTCTTAGAGGGTTTACTATATAGCCATTTATCATCCAAAGAGCTAAATCTATCTTGCAAATCACTATAGTGCTTCTCCGTCATCAAGGCTTGATACTCTGTCATGAGTTTTGCCTGATTTGTATGGTCTTCAAAGCCTTGAGTAACTGTCTGTAGAGCCTCCTTCGCTAACTTCTTTGTAATAGAAGGGTCTTGTAACAACCATCCTTCCATATTAGGGTAGTCTTGACGCTGTTGTTTGATGAAGGCTTCTTTGTTTTCCGCATTACCCAACTGGGCAACGATAAAGCCTAGCCCTTCTTTTTGAAGTTTCTCAGCCACATTGGCTACAGCAGAGTTATTATTGGAAACGACTAGTACACTCTTTTTCGCCAATAGTAGGTTCGCAATAATGTTGAGAATAGTCTGCGTTTTCCCAGTGCCAGGAGGTCCTTGAATGATGCTGACTTGATTAGTCAAAGCGGCTTCTACCGCACTCTTTTGACTTGCATTACACCCGAAAGGATAGTAGACTTGCTTTGGTGCGGAATAGGTGGCGAGCTTGCTTTTATTCCCGAGGTATTGAGCAAGAGGTACATTGTCTCGTTTTAAGTCTATCAGACTATATCCATTTGAGAGTACATTATTCCCATCCTCATCACAGAGTCCAGTCTCTGCAGCAAGCTTAATGAGATAATCCCAAGTCGAACCTCCATTTTCATTTATGGGAGTACGGGTAATATAAACATTCTTGCCCTCAAAGTTTTCAGCATAACCATTGGTATCAGTTATACGGTAAAAGTTGAGATTTTGGGTAGAGAAGCGGAGTAATTCGGCGACATCAGTAATTCGTCTATTATTGATGTACAGCCCTTTTCTTTCTATGTCTACTACCTCAGGATTGGTTAGGTAAAGTAAGCGAGCTTGATTGTACTTAAAGACACGATGAGAAGTTGAAAAGCGAACTGTCCAATACCCATTTTCATTCCTCTTAATTGATGCGACTTTCTCAGTGATAAACATTCGCTTATCACCTCTTCTTTCCAAGTCGACAATCATACACTCCCTCGCATCCATGATAGAAAAATATTGATCAAACTATAGCATAATGTTAGCTATTGGCTACAGATAACTCAACAATCAATATTCGCCATTTGCTTTAACACTTGGACTGTTGTACCTAACAATAATTTTATCTCTAAACTACCGTTTATCTTACTCATCCCAGGTTGAACTATTACTACGTGATAGCGTATCTCCTTCTTACGCACATTCCAGTGTCAAGTGCAACACAGTTAAAAATGCAGGAAAAAACTTCATAGGGAGTTTTATAGCCTAGTTTTTCGCGCTTGTCATCTGTATGTAGCAGTTGTATTTGGCAGAACTCATTGTTTTATGCCTCGTCATTATACTCACTCTGTGTAAAGATACTTATTTTGTCGCACCTCATTGTATTTCCGTGTGGAATTGCCCTCGGATGCGTCCGTCTCACCGGACAAGGCGGACGGGTGGCATAGATTTGCCGACCTATCCCGCAGATCATAGGTGTCGCCTAATACCGATAAAAGAATTCTCTAATATCGGTATTAGAGATCGCCCCTATTCGCCAAGGGTGCTCCCCCTTAGCGTGAGTCTCTTGCGGAAGACCGCTTGGGGAGGGCGTTTTCAGCTCGGGTTGCCCCCCCTGCCGAGGTGACCGCTGTGTCGATCGGGCATAGCGCACCGGAGGATCTACTGCGCTAAGGTGACGCACTTGATTGCCTGACGGGTAAGTGCGACACCCTGGCGGGGTCGTAGGGATTTTTTTCGACCGAGCTATCCCGGGGTCTACGTCGGGGCTTGCGCCCCTCCTCGACACCCGGTCTAAACACCGTGCACCCCTGTCGGGGTGCCTCGTTCCCCACTCTTCACAATGAGTTAAATGACTCATATAAAGCTCAAGTGCGTCACCCCTGAAGTGATAGCCCGCACAAGCGACTTAGCTCAGTGCCACAACTACCTCTCACGACACTCCCCACATGTTCTATCATAGTTAATAGGAAGCCGATTGGGGAGCCTTTTTGGTTTCTTAGCGGAGATGTGCAGTGCCAATACGCCTTGGCACTTTAGTTCCATAGGGGAGAAATGTGGTGTCCTAGAAAAGTACACACATAGAGG
>NZ_KV793779.1:69399-70094 GCF_001808555.1 Porphyromonas sp. HMSC065F10 | reverse complement strand
GCCATCAAGGAGCTGCTTGCCCTTATCGACATCGAGGGTGCTACTGTCACGATCGATGCGATGGGGACGCAGAGAAAAATCGCAGAGCAGATCGTACCACAAGGCGGTGATTACATATTGTGTGTCAAGGACAACCAGAAGGGAACCAAGATTGAGTTGGAGGGCTTTTTCGAAGGGAAGTACTACAACCCGGAGATCATCACCACCGGAGGTGACCCAGAGCTCGGCCATGGACGGATCGAGTCTCGTAAGCTGAGAAGCATAGTCGACCCGATGCGACTGGATGACACAGCCGTGACCATCAGCCCCAAGGAGTGGCCCGGACTGCGATCCGTTCATCAGCTAAGGAGGGTGCGGATAGACAAGAAGCAGGATGAAGGAAGCGACGTACTGAGCTACTATATCTCATCACTATCCGACCCCGGGAAAGTTTTCGACCTCATAAGGACACACTGGTCAATAGAGAATCACCTTCACCACACATTAGACGTGGTGATGCTTGAGGACCGGCAGCTTAAGAGGAAGAATAACGAGGCAAAGAACTTCAACATTATGTCTAAAATCGCTCTTTTCTTTGTCGACAAAATGAAGGAAAAGAGTGGCAAAAGACTCATCACCCAATTCCGGATCAACGCCACTCTGAAGCCCTCCGAGCTGCTATCTATCAAGCTGTGAGCCCATTCCCCAAAAACGTC
>NZ_KV793779.1:49238-69299 GCF_001808555.1 Porphyromonas sp. HMSC065F10 | reverse complement strand
AGCTGTGAGCCCATTCCCCAAAAACGTCACCCCTGGGATTAGTTCCATTATCAATGTTTTTTGATATTATGTAGTTATCTTTGTCCCAGCTCGAAAGAGTTAGTTCGTCTCCACTCTGATGGGTGCAGTTGGATGCCCCTCCCCCGCTTATTCCGTGATTTAGGAACAGGCGGGGGTTGACTTTATGGGACAATAACCTCATCCACTCCTTTCACGCAGAAGATTACCAGGATGCCTTTGCTTTTCAGACGTGCAATGGCTCGGATTACCTTCGTGTCGACTTTCTCAAATTCCGAAGAGCACCAATTCTGTACCTTGCTTTTTATGGTGCCTATCTTAATCAACCCCTTAAAACCCCATTTCCACTTTTATCGGACAGCAATATATCCAGATCAGGGCAGTGAGTCTCGCAGCCTATAAGCGGAGGCGCTCCTGAAGAACTCAGAAGCGCCTCCGCAAACTAGTTGGGTGACCGTGGTCAGTTCATCGATCCTTGAAGAGACGGATCGTAAAGGAGTCGGTCAGCAGACCACCGGAGCCTACGTGTACCATTCCACGAGTGAAGTCAGCGGTGTACATCTTATTCTTATTATACTTAGTAGAAGTCAAGAAGTAGCCATCATGGTCATAATAAGGCTTGACCTCTACGGGAGCAAAGAAACCTGCGGCCGGGAAGATCCTTACCACGTCCTGCTCGGTGTTGCTGCTCCAGAAGTCAGGGGTGGCTATATCCTCCACCTCCCCGTTAAAAGTAGCTGGGAGTGGACGCGCTGTCACTCTGAGGTACTCCTCATCCGTATCTCCATCAGCAGTCTCGGTATAGACGTGCTCGTATCTCCAGGCAGAGAGGTACTCATTGGTATCATCCTTGTACCGGAGACCGTAGGCTACTAACTGATCCGTACTGTAGTAGTCAGACTTAAACTCACGAGGACTCTCACTCTGGGAGAGCTGAATCTCCTCCGTCTGATCCCTCTTAATAGAATTCTGGTTGAAGTAGACCTTAAACTTATTCATCGGGAAGATGGCACTGAACTCTGCTCTTGATGGCAAGTGATAGCCCTCAGGGAGGGTCATGTGAGTCACCTCATCATAGCTCAGGTACTCTTGCTGGCTCCACTTCTGTGTGGTATTGAATGTACCATCTGGCATGAGATTGTACTCTGCCACATATGCAAGGGCCGGGAGGGGCAGCTCAGTAGGCTCATCGGGAGTATCCGGAGCGAGAGGAGTGGTGTCCGGAGTCTCATCGCTTGTCTGGTAGACTGTCCATCCCTTATCTACAGCGATCATGTAGTCCGCCTTCTTCGATCCGGGATTACCGTAACTATAGATCGTGTACATCCAGCTATACCTCTTGGGAATAGTGGGCTGTCGTACGGAATCGTAGACACTCTCGAGAGACGACTTACTGAGATGACAGTCGCTTACGTTGACGATCATCAGAGACGGGTAGCCACCACTTGTCATAGAGAGTCGCTCAAGCGCCTTATTTCCTGACACATCGATGGCAAATAGTCCTGCTCTGGGGATGGTCAGCTCCTTCAGATCATTCTCTGCGATATAGAGCTCCTGTAAGTCACCAGACTCAGGCAGCGTAAGGGTCTCAGTAGAGCAGGTGTTGGCGGATAGGAAGGACAGAGCCTGACACTGTGAGAGGTCGAGGGTCTTGATCTCATTCATATCGACCGTTAGGGACTCTAGAGAGCGAGCCTTACGAGCATTGAGCGAAGTAATCCCCTGGTTGATGGCAACAAGGTCAGAGACCTCGCCATAGATTCGGAATGTGGAAGACTGGAGTCGCCACTCAGTAACCTGAGACTTCTTGTCGTCAGTAAAGGTGGTGACATACTCTCCTCTCTCACGTTTGCCATTATTATTGAGGTCGATCCAGACATGTCGACGGTCATTTACAAAAGCATCAATATTGAGCTTAATGACCTCACCTGCCTTCTTAGACGTGGAGATCTCGATAAAGCTTTGGTCCTCAGGTAGCGGTGCGACAGGCTCCTCATCCAGGAACTTGAGCTCGCTGCCATCCCACTCGGCATAGACATAATAGGCCTTACCTATAGCTAACCCAGCGCGCTCAGCCTTAGTCTCCGTAGAGTGGATGGACTGCTTGGTATCTGCATCGTAGGCGACCAGATAGCTCTCAGGACAAGTCTCAGAAGTCGGTCGGAACCAGAAGCCACCATAAGAGACCTCACCGGGGGCTATGCTGTAGACCGGATAGGTCACCTTGGTTCGGATCATGACAGGCTCGCTCTGTCGATCGAGGAGATCAATGTAGGGGAGATCGCCATTTCCGACAAAGGGTAGTAATCCTGTCTCATAGAATGGCTGAGACAGGTCCTTAGGCACCATCGCAAAGCCAGATAGGGTCAGCGGCTTATCAGAGCTATTCTTGACCACAATTGATGCAACGGATCCCAGATGCTCAAAGTGTCCCTTGAGCGATCGATCCTTGGACGTAATGCCCTTGATCTCACAGAACATCGGCAGTAGCTGATCCTCATTAGAGGACGTCTCAGTCAGCTCATACATTGTATGAGCATCCACCGCCATAAGGATCTTACCATTCCGTACCACGACATTGCGCCCGATGACAGCATAGAGGTCAAACGGGGCATCAATGTCTATGGTCTGCGGTACCGTGAAGTCCACCGTGGCACCCATGCCATCAGTGGAGACTGAGGTGGGAGCTACCATACCTCCATCGACCAGGACACCCTGCTGGTGATACACAAGTCTAATGGCAAAGGCATCCTTCTCCCACTTGAGGAGGATATCGTCCGAATTGAGATCCCTGACAATAGATCTCGTACTGCCACTCATCGGCGGGGCGACACTGAGGGTAAAGGCTCGCTCGGGAGACAGTGAAGTACTCTCAGGATCTGATATAGAGACTGTCTTGTCACAAGAGAATAGTCCGAAAAGCGCCAGCAGGCAGCTAAAGGATAAGAATAAGTGTTTGGTATTGTGATTCATGGAATAATCCTGTCTTTAAATAATCAAAGCATACAATTACCACTTCTCGCCATCTAGCTTCGGGCGATCGATATGGTTGTCTCCCTTATCGCGCTCGATATCGACCTTCCAGTTCTTATCCTGGGCCGGGACAATATCGACAACTGTAGCACCTGGGTTGCGACCTAGGAATAGCTTACCGGGGATCTTAGCGTCCACCTTAGGAAGAGAGGTGATAACACTAGCTAATGCCTCCTTAGACATACGATTGCCGATCAGCTCCAGGTAGGAGAGACTAGTAAGAGACTTGATGTCGAGCTCAAAGAGATTATTGTCAGAGACGATCAGAGTCCTCAGCTTAGTGCATGCTGTGAGATCCATAGCCTCGATGCCGCAACCTCGAGCATTCAGATAGACGAGATTGGGGTTGTGAGCGAATCCTCCCTTCACCTCGGAGATACCGGACTCGGACATATCGAGCACCTTCAGACTTGGATACTCACTGAGTATAAAGGGGAGCATATCTGTCCTGAAGTTGTTATCGGAGACGTCCAGATACTCCAGATCCTTCATCCCACTGAGAAGGAAGGCGGCAGCGCCGTTGGCAGAGATATCTACATACTTGAGAGAGTTGAGGTTACTCTCCACGAGTGCCAGGATACCGCTCTCCGGAGCAGATAGTGCAGTGATCTTACCGTAGATTACCACATTATTACCACGTCGAGGTAGGACCATCATCTGGTCGGCATCCAGACCAAAACTCGTCACTTCCTCTCCCTTCTCCTTGATACCGTTGCCATTGAGGTCGACCCACACGTCTTTCCTGTCGGCAGGCTCGGCATCTACATTTAGGTAAAGGTTTCCACTTGCTCCTCCCATCCATAGATTGACAAAGGGTGCATCCTTGTGCAGAACAGGGATATCCACGGACCAATCCTTCTGGAACGCAATGCTCAGATCGCAAGTTTCAGTACCTGGGTTGTCTGTCAGAGAGAGCGTCTTGGGGGCGACCTGACTGATCTCCACATGGTGAATATCAGGGAGATCGCTCATCATCAGATCCAGAGCTTCCTTGCTCAGAAGATTGCCACTAACACTGAGCGACGTCAGGAGGTCCTGGTTGTAGAGCCGGATAGAGGTGATCTGACTATCCCTCACTCTTACCGTCTCCGCCTTACCGTATATGGTGATGGTGGGGCTATCAACGACCTTAGGATAAAAGTCGTAGGACTTATCGATCTCCTCGCCCTCATCCTTGACGCCATTGTCATTCAGATCCACAAAGGCATCAGCAAGATCAGCGTAGCCAAAGTAGGAGTAGATCTGTATCGTCTCTCCCTTGGGGATCTTGGTAGTGAAGGTAATCCTGGGTACCTCTGACTTAATAGGCTCTCCCGTCTGGTCCGTCAGCTGTACCCCCCTGGGTAGTAGATTGCAGTAAGTATGGTAGGCGTGTCCTACTTTGATCTGCTCTGCACCCGATGAGACATAAGCCTCACTAACGAACTCTCCGCGGGAAAGGACATCATTGTAGTAAATGGCAGCCTTCCCATACCTAGCTTCAGGTCGGGGGACAAACCAATTGACAAAGTCAACGGTCTGACCTTGCTTCACAGGACGACTATAGAAGTTGTCTCTCTTGAGTATAGCCTCGTAGACAACCTCGCCAGAGGAGAGATCCAGGAATGGAGTCGATACATTGCTCTGGAGGTACTCCATATTATATGCCCATGGAAGCTGTGGCGCAAAGCCATTAGTTGCATCCGTGAGACATACATCCGTCTTACCCTTAGGGCGATCTACTCCTGAGTTATTTGTGGCATGGATCACCTGGTAGGTACCGATGTGGCTAAAGGTGACCGAAATAGTCTCTACCTTCCTATCCGCAGATGTGAACTCGTCCAACCGGAAGTAGAGAGGGGGACGCATCTCATCCAGAGACAGCTGGCGAGAGGGAGTGATATTGAATAGTACTCGATCCTTATCTATAATAAAGTGCTCAGGCTCACTAGTCACACGATCATCACCATCCCTCATCCCGGTATACCCAATCAAAGTCATCGGCTTAGAGAGATCCACCTGGTCGGGAAGAGTAATCTCAAAATTGCACTTCTTACCATCAGCACCGAAGCTGCTAGGCATGGTTTTCAGGACGAAGGTGGTATCAGCCTGCGAGACAAAGATCAGCACCTTATCATCCTTAGTGAAGAGGATCTCAAGATCCCTTGAGCCCTCCTTAGGTGACATAAATGCTCTGGTAGAGAGCAGAGGTGCTTCTGCACTAAAGCTAATCGTCCTCTCCTGTGGATCCGTTGTCGGATCAAGAGGTCTCAAGTCAGCCCTTTGGCACCCTGCAAGAGCGACAAAGAGAAGGATCAGAGGATAAAGTATATGATTATTTTTCATTTTGACACTATTTCAATCCTATGAGTTAGAGATCCTGGCCAGGTACGTCTGCGGCATCACCGCTGATGACTGTGATCTCACAACGAGCAGTGAGCATGCTATCCTTGACACGGGCAGTGATCGTCGCGGTTCCCTTAGAGATGGCTTTCACGAGACCAGTCTCATCTACGGTAGCGACAGAGGGGTTAGAGCTGCTCCAGGTCACAGCAGGAGTAGGAGCACTGCTCGGTGCACTGATGGCAGTCAGCTTCGTCTGATCTCCCTCCTTCATACTGAGATTACCATACGAGATGGAGATCGTCTCGATAGCGGGAGGATTTACAGTGACAGACATTGTCGTCTCCTTCTTCCTGTCCTTTGTAGCAAAGTGGATGACTGTATGTCCCACCTTCTTACCAAAGATAACATTGCGCTTATCATAGACGATGGCCTCAGCGATAGAGGGGTCCTCGGACCAGATATCCACCTCAGCGTTGGATGCATTGAGAGGAAGGACCTCCAGGTTGTAGCCTCTTATGTAGCCTACCGTCACAGACATCTCTGCAGGGGTTACCCGTATAGTCTTGACCGTGCGATCAATCACCTTGATACGGCATGTGCCCTTCTTGTAGGTCCTCTCGTCCCTTACTGAGATCGTTGCCTCTCCGGGAGCGATAGCGGTAACCATACCGGATCGTGATACCGTCGCAATATTGGTATCGGATGAGCTCCAGGTCAGGGCTGCACCTGATCCGTCGGTCACTCTCAGCTGCGCAACATCAGAGGTGTAGAGCGTTACGGTCTCCTTATCCAGGGTCAGGGGATCAGTAGGTATTTCCTTCACGCTCAGTCGGCACTCTGAGGACTGCCCATACTTGACATCCTTGACCGTAATTACTGTCTCACCTACCTTCAGAGTAGTTACCACTCCATTCTCGTCCACAGTAGCGACGGACTCATCGGAGGAGGACCAGGTAAGGTTGCGTCCCTGGCCATTCTTTACCTTGAAGCGATAGGTCTGGGTGATTACCAGCTCTAGAGAGCTCTTGCCGAGGGAGATCTGGGGCATGGGCTTCAGCTTCACAGTAACGTGACACTTTACCGCCTCACCCAGAGCTGTCGTGGCGATGATATCGACCTCGCCGGGAAGAATAGCAGTTACTAATCCCTTAGCGTCCACCTTCGCAATCGTCGGATCAGATGAGGACCAGGTAATGAGTCGCTTTGCAGGATCGTTTACCTCTATCTGCACAGACTCACCCTCGATCACATCCAAGCTCTCAGGTATAAGAGAGAAAGCTGCCTTGACGACCACCATACACTCGGCCTTCTCGCCATTACTCAAGGATGCTGATATAAGAGCTTCACCTGGAGCAATGGCCTTGATGATACCCATAGAGGTCACCGTGGCCACTGACTCATCGGAGGACTTCCAGGTGAGAGACCGCTCCTGCAGAGTAGCGGGTCCCACATGAGGCTCAAGGGCGAACATTTCGCCGACTAGCAAACTCTTTTCCTTGGTGTCAAAGGTGACGAAGCCACTCTTGGGGTCATAGACCTTCAGGTCGACAGAGGAGGACTTCCCCTTAGCTGTGACCGTGATCATCACATCACCGGGACTAAGAGGACTAACCACACCCCGATCGTCGACAGTAGCTATCTCAGGATCGGAGGTGGTCCACTTGACCTCTCCTAGAGTTGCATCACTTGGTGTGCAGGAGTACGTAATCCTGACCTCCTGACCTACAGCCACTTCAGAGGGTGTGGTCTCAGAGTCTATTGAAATTGCTTCCAGAGGCACACAAGGTGCGTCGCTGTCCTCGAAGCATCCGCTAAGAGTAAAGGCGACTAGGAATAAGGTGAGTATATAATGGATATTATGTTTCATAGTGATTCTGTCCTGCTTTATTTCACAATGATGGCGTAGTCCTCCACTTCTCCATTGACAACAATCTTCTGTGGGGATGGTGCACCATCCAGAGACATCATGACCCTTACCCTGTGAGGACCATCAGAGATCACATCGGGGATATCAAAGGATCCTGCGACAACACTCGTCACCTCATCATGACGAGCCACCAACTCATAGTCGGCGAAGTATCCGTCGTTATCTACATCCATCCAGATATAGATCCAGAGAGGTTGCTCCTCACTTGTGAAAGTGGGACTCACCATGTAATCAATGGTGTCCCCTCTCTTACCTGTCATCAGCTGCTTCGTAAAGTCACTATAGCCGTCAGGACCCGAAGCAGTCTCACGCCCGGCAATTCTCGTAAAGGACAGGAAGGCTCTCAGCTGTGAGAGACCATAGACGGGACTGTAGACCACCTCGTTAGTAGGTGTGTCGTATATCTCATCGACGGGATCAGTATCCTCTCCGGCAGTCGTGAGCGGAGGACGGAAGTTGATCATCATATGGTGATTCATATTAAATCCACCGGCTCCTCCACCGGCACCCAGTGCCTCCGGACTCAAGGCATCGATAAGGAACCAACCGTCGGACATACCACCCCACCCCCAGTTGACGTGGAAGTAGTTATTATCCGTGTAGCCGTCCAGCACGAATGCGTGTCCGCCACCCTTGCCCTGACCGCCATAAAGGACTGGGTGTCCCTTATCCAATTCGCTCTTCACAACAGGCAGCCACTCGTCGGTAGGCGTGCTCATTCTCTGGAGTACATACATATCCTTAGGATACCCATAGTGACGATGGAGAGCAGACGGCACATCAAACATCAGTGCTCCACTGGACGGACCGAAAGCCATATTCATCGATATTGCCAGTCCGTAAAAGAAGCGTGCCACAGTAGGATTAGGCTCAGTATTGATGAGCGGCATCGCGTCCCAGTCAATGTTGTAGTCGTAGTTGTGCTCCACATAGCCCAAGTTACGATCTGTGTATCCATACACACCCACAGCCTTGTCCGGGTAGGACCAAAACTTCATTATCTGACCTGTAGCCACAGCAAGACACCCAATGGCTATCTGAGGCGGCAGCTTACCGCCTGTGATACGATCCTGATCCCACCGTGTGCGGAGCATCATAGGGACGACGACCTTTCCTTTGCCCCTGACAGTTTCTCCCTTGTCAATGTAAGGGTCCTTCTCATTTGGGTCATTAGCAAGCAGGACCCTCCTCGCATCACCTATCTGATCACTGAGAGTACCGAGATAGGAGATCATATTCTGATTCCTAGAGTCAAAGTTGTTCTCCAATGAGTACCCCAGCACAGGGTGGGCCAGCCTGGTAGCGGAGACGATCACAAAGCCCCCCTTCTCGAGTCCGTAAACGTAGTAGGTCGGCTGACCAGCCTCGTCACTACTATTTTGCAGAGACTTATCGTCCGAGAGGAGAGAGAGTCTTAGGTCATCCATAGATCGGAGATCAGATGACCTGAGAAAATCTCTGGCGATAGTCTCAGCCTCTGTGACCTCTATGAAATAGGGGTCATCAGGTACCTGCTCGGTACCCGTAGGTGATGCTTGCTGCATACAACTCTGGAGGGACAGCATTACAGCGCCCAAGCATGTCGCAGCGAACAAGGTAAAAAGATGTCGCTTCAGCATAATAACAATTAGTGTTATGAAAGGTTTGGAAATAATTCCTACTTATCACCTGCCCCCATTCACTTCACCCTCCACTCAAAACTACAAACAAAACCCATCGAAACGTATCCTTTTCAATCAATTTAACTCTCTCTCAACAGGAAATTTCTCTACACTGGGACCTATAACCATCAATATTGTTAACCAAACCTTACAGATCCAAGCCCTCTGCCACTCCACTCAAAAGCTACGCAGACCGTTTGACTAACTCCCTGACCTTAGTTATTGAGCGATCGCATCGATGAGGTGATTACGCCCTCTGACTAATACCGGATATATAATCAGCCAACCGCTTTACATTGATAACCAGTCTACTGAAGATCTATCTATTTAGCACCAAGATCAAGGTCGTGAGGTCCTCCGACTTATCCGGGTAGACTCTAATGCGTTTGACCGTTAGTCAGTTGTAGATGTAATGCTTCCAAGCACAAAATTTCCTACCTTTGTCGAAAAGACAAAATCACTCAACAAATAACTACATTGTATGAAAAAAGGTATTGTACCATCCGCCGTGGCGATGGCCCTTCTGGCTGTAAGCACTATCGGCTGTGACGGAAATAAGAAGACAGAGGACTCTGCGGCAGCAGAAGAGGTGCCGGCCATCGACACGCTCGCCATGGATCGCACGGTCTCTCCGCGAGAGAATTTCTTCCTCTACGCTAATGGCGGCTGGATGAAGGCTCACCCGCTCACCCCCGAGTACTCTCGCTTTGGTGCTTTTGATGAGCTGTCTCTCAAGTCTGAGGTGGCGGCACACGAGATCATCGAGAGCCTGAAGGACGCTGCGGAGGGCACGGATGAGGCCAAGGCGTACCTCCTCTACGCACTCAGCACCGACTCCGCTAAGCTGGAGTCCGATGGAGCCAAGCCGATCCTCGCTGACCTCGCAGAGATCGACGCTCTTGCCGACAAGGACGCGCTCGTTGACTACATAGCGAAGTCCGACAACCAGGGCGGTGGATCGTTCTTCAACACCTTTGTTGCAGCGGATGAGAAGAATAGCGATGTCAATATCCTCAATCTCTACCAGGCAGGGCTCGTGATGGGCGTACCGGACTACTACTCCGATGAGGCCGCCTATAAGGGCAATCAGGAGGCCTACCGCACCTACTTTACCCGCGTCTTTGACCTCGTCGGGATGGAGGAAGCTTCAGCGCAGGCTGATCGACTCTTTGGCTTAGAGAAAGGTCTCTCCAAGATCCTCTACACGATGGTCGAGCTGAGAGACAGTCAGCGGAATTACAATAAAATGTCTCTCGAGGACTTCTATGCTCAACACACTTTCCCCTGGAAGCGCTACATCGATGGTCGCGAGGGTTACGAGTCGGTCAAGGAGCTGAATGTCGCACAGAAGGACTACTTTGACCGCTTTGATAAATGGTTTGCTGCCACCTCGCTGGAGGATCTGAAGCTTTTCCTCAAGGGACAGCTCATTGATGGTGCCAGCGATCTCCTCAGCAACGATTTCCGCGAGGCAGCCTTTGCGCTCCACGGTAAGTCGATCGCCGGCAAGGAGGAGATGAAGCCCCTCTGGAAGCTGGGCGTCAATCGCGTGGACAACTGCCTTGGTGACGTGATCGGCAAGCAGTATGTCGCCAAGTACTTCCCCCCGGAGGCGAAGGCGCGTATGACAGAGCTGGTAAACAATCTGGTCTCGGCACTCAGCTTCCGCATCGACAACCTCTCCTGGATGACCGCTGCAACTAAGGAAAAGGCGCAGGAGAAGTTGGGTGCCTTCACCGTCAAGATCGGCTACCCCGACAAGTGGCTCACTTTTGAGAAACTGAATACCACCAATGAGTCACTCTATGCCTACAGCAAGGAAGTAGGCGCCTTCCTCACCCGTCGCAACACCGCTGACCTCGAGAAGCCGGTTGATCGCAACCGCTGGCTGATGAATGCTCATCAGGTGAATGCTTACTACAATCCGACAACCAACGAGATCTGCTTCCCCGCAGGGATCCTGCAGCCACCTTTCTTCAATCTCAACGCAGATGATGCAGTCAATTATGGCGCCATCGGTGTCGTGATCGGTCACGAGATGACCCACGGATTTGACGACCAAGGCTGCAACTACGATGCTAAGGGCAATATGGAGAATTGGTGGACGGAAGAGGATCGGAAGACCTTCGATGCTGCCACCCAGAAGCTTGCCGCTCAGTTTGATTGCGTAGAGGTAGCGCCCGGACTGATGGCCAATGGTCAGATGACTCTCGGCGAGAACATCGCCGACCAAGGAGGACTCCTCGTTGCCTACGATGCTATGGTCAATGCCACCGAGGGTAAGGAGTACCCGGAGATCGATGGGCTCAGCCGTGACCAGAGATTCTACCTCGGCTATGCCCGCGTATGGGGACAGAATATCCGTCCTGAGGAGATCATCCGTCGCACTAAGACGGATGTCCACAGTCTCGGGAAATTCCGCGTCAATCAGACTCTGAAGAACATCGACACCTTCTACACCGCATTTGGTGTCCAGGAGGGAGACTCTATGTACATCGCCCCTGAGGAGCGTGTCGTGATCTGGTAATCCACGCGCCCAATAGTAATTAAGGAGCGAGAGGGTGTCACGCTGATGAGCGTGGCACCCTCTCGCTCTCTTATGCTACGGAACAAAACACGCGCTCCCCGCATAGCGGAGAGCGCGATAGGGACTATGAATCATCCCAAAAAGCATAGTTTCAATTCAAGGTCATAAGACCTAAGTCCGAAGCCAATTGCTACGACGCAACTAAAGTAAGGAAACCAATAGATCTTTGCAAATAAAACTGTGGTCAAAGAAAAAAACGAGAGAAAGCCTTGCATGAATGTAATAAAGTCGTAAATTTGCCTCATACCTTCTATGCATTTTGATCTTATATGGAACCACATATAGCTCATATCCGAGAAGAGGAAAAGGGATGCTTTGCAGAGCAAAGCATTGAGGAGCACTGCCTTAACGTGGCAAGACTAGCTCGAGAGTTGACATACGAGGACGAAGACTCCTGTGGGCTGAAAGACTTAGCTTACAATGCCGGTCTACTTCACGACTTCGGGAAGTACAGACCGGACTTCCAGAGATACATCCTCGCTGCTTCCGGAGCTAACCAGTCCGGCAAGGTGCCTCCCAAGGCACCGCACGCCATAGTGGGTGCCATAGAGGCACGGCGACTATTTGACGACCCCATGATTGCAGAAACTCTTGCCTACTGCATCAGCGGGCATCATCGCGGACTCTACGACCATAATGAAATGGAGAGGCGGCTGCGCCACGGGGAGCATAAGAGATGGTGCGATGCGTGTGAGAAGCTCACAAGCGCTGAGAATCTCGAGACGGCCGATTGTGACGATGTGGACGAGCCCGACGATCTCCAGATGGCGATCCGCATGCTCTTCTCCGCACTTGTAGACGCCGACCGACTGGACACCGAGCGATTTATGACTCCGGATCTCAGTGCGGAGAGATTACGGATAAAGGACAACTACGCTTCTCTCAGTACCCTCCGAGAGCGACTGAGAGCGAAGACAGAGAGCTTCAGCTCTGCTCCCGACACGCCTGTCAATCGGGCGCGAGCATACTTCTTAGAGAGCTGTCGGACACACGGTGCAGAGAGTGATCCGGGCATCTACACCCTCTCGCTCCCCACCGGGGCGGGTAAGACCATCTCCTCCATGGCGTGGGCGCTTGAGATGGCGATCCGCAACCACCACGACCGGATCATCTACGTTATCCCCTACACCTCTATCATCACTCAGACGGCGATGGTCTTCAGAGAAATCTTTGGCGAAGAGAATATCCTGGAGCACCACTCCGAGGTCGTGGTGGAGCAGCAGGGCGAGGATGATAAAAGCGATGAGCAGATGTCCCGACTGAAGTTCCTCACGGAGAATTGGGATGCCCCCATCATCCTGACGACAAATGTCCAGTTCTTTGAGAGCCTCTTTGCCTCCAAGCCCGCCAAGTGCCGTAAGGTACACAGCATCGCCAACTCTGTCATCGTTATGGATGAGGTGCAGGCTCTTCCGGAGAGCTTCCTGAGTCCCATACTCTCCGCCATAAGTACGCTCTCCGGGGCATTTCACTGCTCCATACTCTGCTGCAGTGCCACTCAGCCGGTATACGACGAGGACTTGAACTCGCCAAATACTAAAGGGGAAAAATATCCCCCTCTTGTCATCAAGGGCGACCTAGTGCCGAGAGAGGCGAGGTACTTTGCTCCATTTGACCGTGTCGACTACCACTTGGAGCCACAGATGGTGACCTCGCAGGAGCTGGCCGAGAGACTCGCTGCAGAGCACTCCGTCCTCTGCGTTGTCAACAGCCGAAAGGACGCAGGTCAAGTGTACCGCGCCCTTAGAGATCTACCTAAGGTCAATGTGGGCGAGATGATCCACCTCTCACGGTCGATGTGCTCTGCACACCTACGAAAGGCGATCGAGACGATCAAAGAGCGAATGAGAGAGGGGGAGCCGACTAAGGTCATCTCTACGCAACTCATCGAGGCAGGGGTTGACCTCGACTTCCCCTGCGTCTGGAGAGCCCACTCCGGACTCGGCTCGATCATACAGGCGGGCGGACGATGCAATCGCGATGGGAAAATGGAGCAGCGAGGTCAGGTCTTTGTCTTCAGCCTCACTGATGGCAGTAGGCCCTTCGGCAACATAGCCAGAGGATGCAATGCGACCAAGATGCTACTTCACAATCTATCAAATAAGATAACCGACCCGACCGATCCAGAGGTGATCGCCAAGTATTACCGCCTGTACTTTGAGGATATCCCAGACTTCGACACAGAGGGGATTGGGAAAGATCTGACAGACGACCCTGAGGACATTAATTTTGAGTCCGCAGCCGAGCGATTTAAGCTTATTGATGATGAGGGGACATTCCCAGTCATCGTTCCCTATATGGAGGAGGGCAAGGAGCTGGTCAGGAAGATCCGCAGCCATGAGACCCTATCGCGGGAAGACTACCACCGGATGCAGGAGTACAGCGTCTCTCTCCGGCAGGGTGACTACACCACCCTACTCGGCCATGGCAATATTGAGCAGATCCCGTGGGGCGAGGACTTCATCTCGGTCTTGGTGGACGACGACTGCTACGATAGTGTAGCCGGAGTAGTCATCTCCAACCACTGGGTTGAGGAGACACAGACCGCATAAGAGTATAACTACTAATCACAATACTGCTAATCTATGACAGAAAAACCAATACCCAAGGAGTATTGCCTCGAGCTGAGTGGAGACTTCGCCTGCTTCACTCGTCCGGAGCTGAAGGTGGAGCGCGTCAGCTATGACGTGATCACCCCCTCGGCTGCACGCAATATCTTCCAAGCCATCCTCTGGAAGCCGGCCATACGCTGGGAGGTGAGCCGTATTGAAGTACGGAAGCCGATCCGACACATCTCCGTCAAGCGCAACGAGGTAGGAGCTCTGGCACGCCCCGGAGGTAGGGAGATACTTATCGAGGAGGCTCGTCAGCAGAGGACCTCCTACATCCTCAAGGACGTAGAGTACAGGATCTTTGCTCGGCAGCTCTTCATCCCCGTTTCCGACCGCCCCGAGGAGGCGAGACGAGACTTTGAGTCAAGGAGCGAGGTCGAGAAGCAGTCCGAGTGCCCAGGCAAGTACCAGGGGATGTTTGAGCGCCGTGCCTCAAAGGGGCAGTGCTTCACGATGCCCTACTTAGGGTGTCGTGAGTTCAGCTGCCACTTTCGCTACATTCCCGATGCCCCTCACGGCGAGGGCATTGATGAGACTAGGGATCTCGGGCTGATGCTGTATGATATGGACTTTGAGAGCAACCCGAAGAGCCCCGAAGCGATGTTTTTCCGCGCCCGGATGGATCACGGTGTGATCGAGGTCCCGGAGCCCAATAGCGAAGAGATACTGCGATGATACTACAGTCACTATACGAGAGGGACAAAGCGCTGGGGGAGAAGCTGCCGGACGGCTTTGTTAAGAAAGAGATCCCCCTCATCATCGTGATCGACCCGGCTGGTAACTTGGTGCTGGTAAAGGGACTTGAGGACGGAGCTAAGCAGCAAGGGGAGTCTTATATTATCCCCACTCCCGTGACCAGGACCTCCGGGGTGTCTCCCAATCTCTTTTGGGATCACTATGGCTATGTACTGGGTCTCGCCAAGAAAGAGAGCGAGAAAGAGTGCGCTAAGTCAAGGAGGCAGATGGATTCCTTTGTAGAGCAAGTCAGGCAGTTTGCCGAGAAATTTCCATCCAACCCGGTCTTCCAGGCGGTGAAGGCCTTCTACGACAAGGAGGAGTACCACAAGATCACACAGGACGAAGATCAGGTAGCTGCCATCACCAAGAAGCCGGGAGCAAATATGACTTTCCTCGTCTCCTTCCCCGGTGGCAGTGACCGACTTGTCACTGATGAGCAGGATCTCAAGGACTACCAGAGCGCTCACTACTACGCTGGTCAGACCGATGGTGAGGAGGCTGTCTGCCTGATCACAGGACACAAGGGGCCCATCTCCAGGCTTCACCCGGGGATCAAGCTGAGTGGGATGCCACTCTCGCTCGTCAATTTTCAAGTCAATAGTGGATACGACTCCTATGGCAAGTCTCAGGCATACAATGCTCCTGTCTCACCGCAAGCCGCTGAGGGGTACGCCAGTGCACTCAACGATCTGCTTGGTAAGGACAAGGACACGAATTACTTCCTTGCCGGTATTACCTATGTCTTTTGGACCAGCCACACAGACGAGGACAAGCTGGCAAGCGACTTCAAGTCGGCCACTTTTAGCCCTCCTTTAGCACCTAAGGAGGAGGACGGGAAGAAAAGGAAGCCCACTAAGGGCAAGGGGAAAACCCCCTTACAGATTGACCGAGCGAAGTGCAAGAAGGTGCTGAGCACCCTTCGAGCCATTAGAGGGGATAAGAATGCACTACCACAGCGTGAGTCTGAGGAGCGCTTTTACCTCCTCGCTCTGGAGCCGGGGAGAGGTCGGATATCGGTCAAGCTCTTCGTTGAGGGGACGATACGGGAGATCTTTGCCCATACCCTCCGGCACCTTGAGGATCTCAAGATCTATGGGAGAGAGGTGCAGAGGATGGACGATGACCCCGCCATACCCTCTCTCTACGTACTCGTCGGGGCACTCATGCCGGCTGCCCTCAAGGCGGATAAGTGGCCCAAGCGCCCCATCGAAGCACTCGTGAGGAGCATCACCACCGGAGCGCCCTACCCCACGGACCTCTACACCTCCTGCCTACAGCGCATTAAGGCTGAGCGAAACGTCTCCGAGCTGCGTGCTGCCTACATCAAGGGCTACATCAATAGAGACTACCGGTACAAGCATCATACAGAAGAAAATATAATCACTATGTCACTCGACAAAAACCAAACCAACAAGGGATATCTCGCCGGACGGCTCTTCGCCGTACTTGAGTCTCTCCAGCAGATCGCCAATAGTAAGGCGACCATCACCGACAGCTACTTCGGCAACGCCATGACCTCGCCGGCAGCTGTCTTCCCATACCTCATCAGGCTCTCCATACACCACCAGAAGAAAGCGAAGCGGGATAATCCCGCCCTCTACACCATCTGTGCCAAGCAGCTGGACGAGATCACGGCGCTGCTGAGTGGAGATGAGCCCCCCTATCCCACGCACTTCACACTGGAGGAGCAGGGATTCTTCAGCCTCGGCTACTACCATCAGAAGCAGTACCACTACTCATCCAAGGAAGAGAAAGAAGCAATAGATAACAACTCATCAGAAGAAGACTAATCATTATGTCAACAAAAGAACCAGTAAAAAACAGGTATGACTTCGTCTACCTCTTTGACGTCACGGACGGCAACCCCAATGGTGACCCTGACACCGGCAACCTCCCTCGGATTGACATCGAGACCGGTCACGGGCTGGTCACCGACGTCTGCCTAAAGCGCAAGGTCCGTAACTATGTCCTCCTTGCCTCCGAGGAGCGCGAGGAGCTGAGAGACGGCACACACGACATCTTTGTGATGGAGAATGCGATCCTCAATGACGCCATCGCAGATGCGGTAAAGCAGGTTACCGAGGACAAGCAGACCAAGAACGCACAAGACCGTCAGAAGTCCCAGGAGATTATGTGCCGGCGATACTACGACATTCGCACTTTCGGTGCAGTCCTCACCACCGGAGCCAATGCCGGTCAGGTCCGTGGAGCGGTACAGATGACCTTCTCTCGATCCATTGACCCCATCACCTCGAGCGAGCATACCATCACGCGCATGGCTGCTACCGACGCCAAGGAGGCTAAGACAAACGAAGCCGCAGATGATGGCGGTGGAAACCGGACTATGGGGCGCAAGGCGACGGTACCCTACGGACTTTATCTCTGCCACGGCTTCGTCACCACCGCTTTTGCTCAGAAGACAGGATTTACAGCGGACGATCTGGCACTCTTCTGGGAGGCACTCCACCGGATGTTTGATGTTGATCGCTCCTCCTCTCGCGGGCTTATGGGGCCGAGAGGTCTTTATATCTTCCGCCACGACTCGAAGCTGGGCAATGCCTCGGCACAGGATCTCTTCGACAGGATCAGGGTGGAGAGACAGACTGACCTCCCGAGGTCCTTCGCCGACTACAGAGTGACTATTGATGACAGCAATATGCCGGAGGGCGTCACTCTGATCCGTGAGATAGATGCTAAGTAAAGCCCACTTCACTAATTACTGACAACCAACCATGACACCCCCTGCACTCCCATCTCCACTCACTCGAGGAGGATCGTGCATGGGGGTGTCTTATTTTTCCCATCGGCCGGCTCAGACTAATATCGGTATTAGTGAAGTCTAATATCGGTATTAGGAGATTCTTTTACCGGTATTAGTGAAGTCTAATATCGGTAAAAGAATTGCCCCTCGGCCACAGTCCATTACTCTTGGTTCCCAAATGCACTCACCCACCTCCCTCTACTCCGACGAGGACTGCCTGATGATCTCCGCCATCCAGCACTATGTCTTCTGCCCCCGACAGTGGCAGCTGATCCATATGGAGATGGAGTGGCAGGACAATGACCTCACAGCCCTCGGGCAGATCCTCCATCATCGAGTTGACGACCCCGATCTACCACAGCAGAGAGGGGAGACGATCACCCTGAGGAGCGTACCTCTGGTCTCACACAGGCTGGGGCTCTATGGAGTCTCCGACATCGTGGAGCTGACCCCGACCGAGGGGGAGACCTACCTTCGTCACCCTCGCTACCCGGGTCGATGGCAGGCGACACCTGTGGAGTACAAGAGAGGCCGACCCAAGCGACACAACGCAGACAAGCTGCAGCTCTGCGCCGAGGCTCTCTGCCTGGAGGAGATGTATGGCATCACCATACCGACCGGCTACCTCTACTATGGAGAGACCAAGCATCGACTCGAGGTGCCACTCACAGAGACCCTGAGGTCGGAGCTGGTGGAGACGGTGAGGGAGATGCATCGGCTCACAGAGGTGGGAGGCACCGCTCCGCCTATCTATGACCAGAGGTGCCGACGATGCTCTCTTCGCGATCTCTGCCTACCTGAGCTGTCACAGCGGACTGATGTACGTACCTACTACCACACTCACCATATCCACCTCCCATGAGACCTCTCCTAAATACCCTTTACGTCCTCACTCCTGACGTCTATATCCGTAAGGATGGGCTCAATGTGGTGATCCTTAGGGAAGACAAGGAAACCTTCCGGATCCCGATCATGAATCTGGAGAGCATTGTCTGCTTCAATTACATGGGTGCCTCACCCGGGGTGATGAAGCTCTGTGTGGACAACCATGTAGCCCTTTCTTTCCTGACCCCTCACGGTCAGTTCATCGCCTCCATATCCGGACCGATAAGGGGAAATGTGCTGCTACGACGAGTCCAGTATCGTGTGGCGGACGATGAGGGGAGCGCTGCGCACATAGCTTCTCGATTCATTGCCGGCAAGGTCTACAATGGTCGTGCGGCTCTGTCGCGCTTCTGCAGAGATCACAAGCCTGAGGGAGAGACGCTCGAGGAGCTCCGTCGTGTCCTGCGCGAGCTGCGCAAGACCGTATCGGACCTTCCCCGGCTGACTTCCCGAGACTCGATCATGGGGGCTGAGGGCAATGCTGCACGACTATACTTTGGGGTCTTCCGTCATCTTATTCTAAATGACCGATTTACCTTTAGCGAGAGGAGCAAGCGACCGCCTAAGGATGAAGTGAATGCCCTGCTCTCCTTTTTCTACACCCTCCTCGCCTCCGACGTGAGGAGTGCCCTCGAGACAGTTGGTCTGGATCCTTATGTGGGATTTCTCCATAGTGACAGGCCCGGCAGACCTGCACTGGCGCTGGACCTGATGGAGGAGATGAGGGTCTACCTTGTGGACCGATTTGTCCTTTCCTTGATCAATAACCGACAGGTAGCCCCCTGGGACTTTATCGTACAGGGGGAGAATGGATTTCTCCTCAAGGACGAGAAGCGGAAGGAACTGCTCACCGAGTGGCAGAAGCGTAAGCGGACAGAGATCACTCACCCCTACCTCGGGGAGAAGATGCCGATCGGCCTACTGCCCTACATTCAGGCGACACTCCTCGCCAGATATCTGCGGGGTGAGATCAATGATTACCCCGCCTTCCTCATGACCTAAGCCTATGTATATCCTTATCACTTACGATGTCAGCACCACAGATGCTACGGGACGGAGGAGACTGCGTCAAGTGGCAAAGACCTGCCAAGACTATGGTCAGAGGGTGCAAAACTCGGTCTTTGAGTGTCTGGTAGACCCGGCTCAGAAAGTTCTCCTGATAGAGAGGTTAGTCAGTATCATCGATGAGACACGGGATAGCCTGCGGATCTATCATCTCGGAAAGGACTACAAGGCCCACATAGAGAGCTATGGGAGGAAGACAAGTTACGAGGCGGAGGGAGAGCTGATCATCTGACAGGAGGGCTGATCGTAGCCTGCGAGGGGGAAGTGATCAACCATCAGCGAGACACTCGCAAGCGCTCATAGACATACGATTACATAAATTTAGGTGCCAAAAGAACCGAGCAGAAGGGATAATTTGAGTACCTTCGCAAAAGCAGGTCTGTAGAGGTAGCCCCACAGCCGCCTCCCCACACCTGCAGTCGCACCCCTCGCGGGTGCGTGAATTGAAA
>NZ_KV793779.1:0-49138 GCF_001808555.1 Porphyromonas sp. HMSC065F10 | reverse complement strand
TCGCACCCCTCGCGGGTGCGTGAATTGAAACAAATCCTTAGGGAGATGGGGGTGACGGTAGTGTGTCGCACCCCTCGCGGGTGCGTGAATTGAAACACCCTACGAGCTGGGAGGGATGCCCGACCGGTTGGTCGCACCCCTCGCGGGTGCGTGAATTGAAACTGAGACGATGGGGACGCAAATGGGACGAGACACTGTCGCACCCCTCGCGGGTGCGTGAATTGAAACTGCGAGATGCCACGGGTAACCGTCGCTTCTGGGTCGCACCCCTCGCGGGTGCGTGAATTGAAACGCCTTGAGCCGTGGCAAGAGTTTTTGATCGCCTGGTCGCACCCCTCGCGGGTGCGTGAATTGAAACGTCTCACACGCCAGATAGTCCCTCTTGACCTCAGGTCGCACCCCTCGCGGGTGCGTGAATTGAAACTCTTGGTAGGTCAGTTGCTCCTCGATCAGCTTGTGTCGCACCCCTCGCGGGTGCGTGAATTGAAACTACACGATACTCAAGTTTGACCCTAAGCTCCTGAGTCGCACCCCTCGCGGGTGCGTGAATTGAAACTTCTGGATAGGGTTAATCCTATGCGAGTACTCTAGTCGCACCCCTCGCAGGTGCGTGAATCAAAATAGGTCAACAGCCTTCTAAGCTGTGGGTCTTGGGTTTGTCTCACCCCTTTCGGGTCGTGAGATGAAACAGCCGTCGGTTTTGTCGCTCAGCCGACTCCTTTTGTCGCACTCCTTGAGGGTGTATGGATTGCAAGGCAAGCTTTGAAGGGCGGACAAAATGGGCAAGGAATTCGGTGGGGGCCTTGCCTCTTTTGGGAGGAAATTCACCTGCATTCCCCGAGATGAGTAACACCATTTCTCATATGAAATACTCAGTAAACTGTGTGCGCAAAACGGATTCTCCAGAGAGTCTCTGAGGGTTTGAAACCCTCTTCCTACCCCACTCTATGCATCTGTCATAAGAGGGAGCAGTGAAGGGTCATAAGGTCAGTGGTAGTCCCCTGCGTACTCAATCGGGGGTGGAAATCTGCTGACAATTGAGGGAGGGATTGGGTACCTTTGCTGCCACAATGCAAGGATCACGAACTCTCATGACGACTGACGAACTACTGGAGTGGGACCAAACCCATCTCTGGCACCCCTACACCTCCACCACTCATCCCCAGCAGACCTACCCTGTCGCCTCAGCCAAGGGCTGTGTCATCACCCTTGAGGATGGCAGGGAGCTTATCGATGGGATGAGCTCTTGGTGGTGTGCGATCCATGGGTACAGCCACCCTATTCTCACGAGCGCCATCACGGAGCAGGCAGACCACTTAGCGCACATAATGTTTGGTGGGCTAACACACCGCCCTGCTGTGGAGCTGGGGAAGTTGCTTGTCGAGAGGATCCTTCCCGAGGGCATGGACCGACTCTTCTACTCCGACAGTGGCTCGGTATCGGTCGAGGTGGCACTTAAGATGGCGATCCAGTACCAGCTGGCGCATGGGCGGCGAGGGCACACCCACTTCGCTACCATAAGCAGGGGCTACCATGGGGATACTTGGCATGCGATGTCTGTCTGCGACCCGGTCACCAGTATGCACAGTCTCTTTAGTGGCACCCTGCCGGCTCATTACTTTGCCCCTCAGCCGAGATGCGCCTTTGGGGCCGAGTGGGATCCAGACGATCTCAGGCCGATGAGGGAGCTGGTCGCGGTGCATAGGGATGAGCTAGCGGGGATCATCGTGGAGCCAATCGTGCAGGGCGCAGGCGGCATGTACTTTTACCACC
Source organism: Porphyromonas sp. HMSC065F10 (assembly GCF_001808555.1). GTDB lineage: Bacteria > Bacteroidota > Bacteroidia > Bacteroidales > Porphyromonadaceae > Porphyromonas_A. The sequence continues at coordinate 47,365 of NZ_KV793779.1, read as the reverse complement.
CCATGTACCTCGAGGGGCTGAGGGCACTCTGTGACGAGTACGACCTGCTGCTGATCTTTGACGAGATAGCAACCGGCTTCGGGAGAATAGGGGAGCTGCTGGCGACCTACTTCACCGATATCAAGCCCGATATCATTACGATCGGGAAGGCGATGACAGGCGGTTACATGACCCTCGCCTGCACGGTGACAACGCAAGAGATCGCAGATACCATATGCAGTGGAGAGGCGGGCTGCTTCATGCACGGTCCTACCTTTATGGCCAATCCTATGGCGTGTGCCGTGAGCAAGGCCTCCATCGAACTTCTCCTTAGCCAAGACTGGAGAGGACGTGTGCGTCATATCGAGCAGAAGCTGAGAGATGGTCTCACCCCACTGCAGGAGCTGAGTGGGGTACGCGAGGTGCGCTGCTTGGGAGCCATCGGAGTGGTGGAGATGAAGGAGCCTGTGGATATGGAGAGGCTGATCCCTGACTTCGTGGAGGAGGGCATCTGGGTGAGACCTTTCGGAAGATTAGTTTACTTGGAGCCGCAGTTTATGGCGATCACAGACGACCAGCTTGATCGACTCATCGATGGCCTCTCACACGTACTCAGAGCGCATGACAGATGATCGAGTATAGAGAGAAACTACAGAGGCTCATCTCCGGTGGCACCTACAGGACACTTCCACACTTCGAGAGGGACGGCAAGTACCTCGTAGTGGACGGAGAGAGGCTGCTCAACTTATGCAGCAACGACTACCTCGGACTTCAGCAGATCCCCGACTTGATAGAGGAATACCGAGAGGCACCGGAGTACTCCCCACTGATGAGCAGCGCCTCCTCCCGTCTGCTGACAGGCAATGACCCATCTTACGATGATCTGGAGCAGTACCTCTCATCAGCCTATCAGGTCCCCTCAGCACTCGTGTGGACGAGCGGCTACGATGCCAATAGCGGTATCATCCCCACACTCGTCGATGGGGAGACGCTCTTCCTCGCCGACCGACAGATCCATGCCAGTATGGTAGAGGGGCTGAGACTATCCGGCTGTAGATTTTCCCGCTTTGATCACAATGACTTATCCCGACTGAGAAATCTATTAGAGAAAAACGAGGGGGAGTACCGCCACATCTGGGTCTTGGTGGAGAGCGTCTACAGTATGGACGGAGACGAAGCCCCACTTAAGGCAATCGTAGCTCTAAAGCGAGACTTTCCCTCTATGTGTCTCTACGTCGATGAGGCACACGCAGTAGGCGTCCGAGGAGGTGGTCTGGGGATCTGCCGGGAGAAGGGGCTCGTCAGTGAAGTCGATGTGTTGATCGGTACTCTGGGGAAGGCACTCGGCTCAGTGGGCGCTTTTTCTCTGCAGTCAGAGAGCCTAAGGGAACTCCTCGTCTCACAGGCCCGACCTCTGATCTACACCACAGCCTTACCCCCAATAATGGTCGGGTGGACCCTCTTTCTCCTAAGAAAAGTATGCGAAATGGAGGATCGGCGTCAGCACCTGCAAGAGATGATCCGACGACTGGGAGACCGGATCGGACGTATGCTTGAGAGTCAGATCATCAGCTTGGTCATCCCCGGCGAAGAGCGGGTGGTAGAGGCTGCCGAGGACTTTAGGCGGCAAGGACTCTACGTACGACCTATCAGAAAGCCCACCATACCGACCGGGACAGAGCGTCTCAGGCTCTCGCTCACAAGTGCGATGAATGCCGAGGAGATCGATCACATAGCGGAGGTGATGAAGCGATGGATGTGAGGATTAGGCACAGGGGGACAGCATCAGGGACTGCCCTTCTCTACTTCAGTGGCTGGGGTGCTCCGCTATCACTCATTGATAGGATGGAGCTACCCGCTGAGTGGACGCTCGTGTCGGTATCGGACTATGGAGGAGACACCATACAGTGGCCGGACCTGACGCACTACCATCGGCTTTACTTAGTGGCATGGAGTATGGGCGTGTGGGCTGCAGAGTACTACCGAGACTGCTACCCAACCCCGGAGAGAGCGATCGCCGTCTGTGGCACTCCTGCACTGATCTCCGACCGCTATGGCATCAGGGAAGCAGACTACCGACAGATGGCATCGTCATTGGATGAAGAGATGTATCACCACTTCGTCCGTCAGATGTGTCTCTCCCGCAAGGAGATGTCAGACTTCCTCGCCCTGCCGGGTCACCGAGGGACACTCGCCTACCGAGAGGAGTTGCGCCGAGTAGAGAAGCTCGGAGGGTCTATTACAAGCTGCCGAGTGCCATGGACTAAGGCCCTCATCGGTGAGAAGGACCTAGTGATACCTCCTGCCGGACAGCGGTTGTTTTGGACGGAGAGGTGCATCGCGGTCACCACTTTACCATCAGCACCACACTTGGTCTTCAGAAACCATTTCAAGTCATGGAGAGACCTACTCAATTGCTAACCGCACGGAAGCAGAATATTGCCAATCACTTCTCCAGATGCATACCGACTTACGAGGTTGGCGGTGAGATACAGCGTGGCATAGCAGAGGAGCTGGTAGAGATGCTTGAGCCGATAGAGTGCGAGACGGTACTGGAGATAGGCTGCGGGACGGGCTTGCTCTCGGGGCTACTTCGAGCGAGGCTACCGCATTGCCACCTGGTCTGCAACGATCTCTCACCCGATATGGAGACTCCTCTGAGAGAGAAGGTCGGGGACAACGCTCTCTTCTACCCCGGTGACGCTGAGGTCATAGAGTGGCCGGGAGAGTGCGATGTGGTCGCATCCGCCTCCTGCATCCAGTGGTGGGAGGATCCGCTCGCTTTCTTCCCCAAGGCGTATAAGGCCTTAGCAGATGGTGGACAGCTAATATTTAGCACTTTTTTGCCCGGCAACCTACAGGAGCTCACCGCAGTCACCGGAGCCGGGCTTCGCTACCCATCTCGTTGTGAGATTGAGCGAGCCATGGAGGAAACAGGCTTCGTGGAGATCCGGCTTATTGAGCAGCGCCGGACGCTCCACTTCCCCACCCTTATCCGACTGCTGAGCCACCTACGCGACACCGGCACCAATAGCCTCTCCTCGGGTGGTCTCTGGACGCCACGGCGACTCGTAGAGCTGGAGCACTCCTATCGAAACAACTTACATCTGTCTCCCGAAGCCCCCTTACCCCTCACCTACGTGGGACTGAGAGGCTCCGGATGGCAAAAGAGAAAATAACAAATGAAAGAATTACTTCCCCTCCGCACCTACTTCATCTCCGGCATTGATACAGATGCCGGTAAGACAGTTGCCACCGGTTTTATCTCCAAAGCACTCCTTGATGATGGCGTCAGTGTGATTACTCAGAAGCTTATCCAGACAGGCAATCACGGCATCTCCGAGGACATCACAGTTCACCGTCAGATCGAGAGGAGGACTCTCCTGCCTGAGGATCTCGACGGGACTACCTGCTGCCTCATTTACTCCTATCCCTGCTCGCCTCATATGGCACTGGCGATAGATGGCAGGGAGCCGGAATACGACAAGGCTACAGCCAATACTCACCGGCTGGAGAGAGAGTATGACAAGGTGCTAATTGAGGGTGCCGGGGGGCTGATGGTACCCCTCACCGAGGACCTCCTAAATATTGACTATATCGCTCGAGAGGGACTCCCCTGTATCCTGGTCGGGACGGCTAAGCTGGGAAGCATCAATCACATCCTCCTGAGTATGGAAGCACTCGCCCATAGAGGCATCCCCACTCCTATGTTGGTATATAATAAGGGTGTTTCTACCGATGATCGCATCACTGCGGAGACAGAGCGGTACCTCAGGGACTACCTCCGAAAGCACTACCCCGAGACCACACTCATAGTGCTACCACCCCTTGCCCTTTGACCGAGCGAGTTTACTGCATATACTTGCTCCTGAAGTCCTCATAGACCCGACACATTTCATCGGGCAGGTAGGTGAGTGCCTTCTCGACCAAGTCGTCCGGCACGCCATAGTAGGCCTCCGCCATCCCGCCGACAATTGCTGCCAACGTGTCGCTGTCACCCCCATAGTGTATAGCGGAGCGTATGGCATCCTCATAGTCAGTCGACCGAAGCAGTATCGTCAGTGCGAGAGGGACACACCCCTGGCACGTTTCATCAAAGACTCCAGCAGCCGGCAGATTACTCTCATAGTCGGCTCCATACGAGGAGATAATGAGCTCCTGGATCTTGTCCCACTCACCGCACCTCAGACGGAAGATTGCCTCAGCGATCACCTGAGCCCCCTTGATCCCCTCAGGGTGATTGTGTGTAGGCTCAGCGCTACACTCTGCTTGGGCGCGGGTACTCTCTATGGTCTCAAATGCCCACCCCACCGGCGATACTCTCATCGCAGAGCCATTGCCATAGCTCCCATAGGGCTTAGGGGCAGCCGAGAGGAGCCAGCCGAGGAAACGCCCTCCATATCCCCTCCCCGGATATCGATGGCACCACTCCAGTAGCGAGGACTCATAGCTCTTTCCGTGCAGGATCGCATCCGCCACAGCAATTGTACAGACCGTATCGTCGGTAAAGGTCGTCCCCTCACGGAATAGGTCAAGGTCGTAGTGCTCCATATCGTTGTCAAACTCATAGGATGAGCCAGCAACATCTCCAATAATCGCTCCTATCATATATATGGTCTTCTTTTGTCCAAAAATACAATAATTGTCCTAATTAAAAAAATCCATAATTTTGCAATCCTTGCACTTCTCAGCAAGGGGCAGAAAGGTGAATGTGCTTGATCTTGTGGAGCCGAGCGGAAAGAGTTAGATTTGCTCTGTGAGCGACACAAGAGGTCGCCCCTTAGTCATAAGTTAACTAATAGACCTACCTATCATGAAGTCCGATCAGCACTGCACTCTACGTGTCAGGGGACAAGTCCTAGATCTCACAGAGGAGCCTGTCGTCATGGGCATCCTCAATCATACGCCAGACTCCTTCTATGCCGGGAGCCGCATCCAAGGGGAGGAAGCTGTCGAGGAGCGTATCGACAAGATCATCGCTGAGGGCGCCAAGATCATTGATGTGGGAGGCTACTCCTCCCGCCCCGATGCGGACGATGTCTCCCCTGAGGAGGAGTGGCGCCGACTACGTGAGGTACTCACCGCCATCCGCCATCACTACCCCGATGTGATCGTGAGCGTGGACACGTTCCGCGGAGAGGTGGCTCGCAGGTGTATCGAGGAGGGCGATGCCGATATCATCAACGACATATCCGGTGGCTTGATCGATCCGGAGATGCTCCCTACAGCAGCACAGCTTGACGTTCCCTATATCCTGATGCATATGAGGGGGACGCCCAAGACTATGCAGAAGCTCCTCCACTACGATGGCCGTGTCGCTGACGGGGCCATAGAGGAGCTCCTCGGACAGCTGCAGAAAGCTCGGGAGCTGGGTATGAGAGACGAAAATATTATCCTTGACCCGGGCTTTGGCTTCTCAAAGAATACGGAGCAAAATTGGGAGATGATGGCTGATCTCGACAAGTGGATCGACCTTGGCTACCCGCTCCTTGTGGGCATCAGCCGGAAGAGTATGATCTATAAGCTCTTTGGTCACACCCCCTTTGAGGCACTCAATGGCACCACCTTCCTCAATACCTACTCCCTCCTCCATGGCGCACACATTCTGCGGGTGCATGATGTGCGGGAGTGCGTAGAGTGCGTCCGTATGTATCAGGAACTCCGCCGGCTCACCACCGAGGATGCCAAGCCGGTCGACTAAGTAGCACCCTAATATACTATGGAGTGGCTGTCCTTTAATATCGTCGACGTACTCGACATACTTCTCTTTAGCGTCCTACTCTACTACCTCTTCAAGGCGCTCCGCAAGGGGGGCAATAGTACGCTCCTCGTGGGTATCATCACCTTTGTGATGATGTGGGTACTCTTTTCCCGCATCCTAAGCATGCGCCTCATGGGTCGGATCATGGACTACATGATGGGGATGGGGCTGCTGGTGCTGGTGATCCTCTTTCAGGACGACATACGTCGCTTCCTCACCCTGCTGGGATCGACGAATAAGTGGCTCTCCCCGGAGAAGATCTTCCGACAGCGCAAGCGCGACCAAGCCAAGCAACAGGAGGCCTCGTACATCGCGATGATGACCTTTGCCTGCCTCCGAATGGCAAAGAAAAAGGTGGGGGCGCTGATCGTCATTGAGAATAACGTCGACCTAACGCCAATTGCACACACCGGTGAACTGCTGAATGCGGACGTCAATTCGCGACTTCTTGAAAACATATTCTACGAGGGCTCTCCGCTCCACGATGGGGCGATGATCATCCGCGACCGGCGCATCCTCGCCGCTGCCTGCATCCTACCTGTCGCACACGGGAGTTCCCTACCAAAGGAGATGGGGCTCCGCCACCGCTCCGGTCTGGGCGTAAGTCAGCAATCGGATGCCCGTGTCATCATCGTCAGCGAGGAGCGCGGTGAGATCACCATAGCCTACCGCGGAGAGATCGTTCGCCAGGTAGACTCCGATGGGCTACGCCGCTTCCTCTCCTCAGACTTCTCCGATCTCTCCACCATCGGACCCATATTAGCCCCAACGGCGTGATACTAGTTTAGGTTAATAACGTCTTTGAAAAAAGAAATGAAAGGATTTATACAGAGCGAGGAGCCTATCCTCACCCGACACTCTCAGTACGACCTCAATAGCTCCCTACCGAACGGGATAGAAAAGGTCGAGGAGTTGCTGGGGAGCATTCTCCTCACCACACCCTCAGCCTTCAATTCCCAACCGGTTCGTATGGTCCTCCTCACCGGTCCGGCACACCACCGCCACTGGGACCTGATCAAGTCCCTCTTGATAGATAAAATCGGTGAGGAGAAGTATGTCGATGGCACAGCGGATAAGATCCAAGGGTTTCGTGATGCAGCAGGGACGGTCCTTTTCTTTGACGACGAGCAAGTGACCAAGTCGCTGCAGGAGCGCTTCCCCGCCTATGCACACAATTTCCCCCTTTGGGCGGAGCAGGTGCAGGGCTCACATCAGTATGCAGCTTGGCTGGGACTGGTTGAGCTTGGCTTCGGTGCTAATCTCCAGCACTACAACGGACTCGATGACAATCAAGTGCGTGAGGATGCGGGTGTACCCCCAGAGTATCGGTTCATCGCTGAGCTGGTCTTCGGTGGGAAGAACAGCGATACCGGAGAGGAGAAAGAGAAAGAGCCCCTCTCGAAGACCCTTCGGGTGGTCTCCGAATAGCCCCAGACCGCCCGGTACATAGTCCATCATGCGGCGGGTAATAGTCATAGCCCTCGTAGTGACGCTTATCGTCACGCATATGTCGTCATTGCTCTCTGCAGAGATAATGGCGGCACACCGGGAATACCCCGCTCCGAGAGACAGTCTCCCCATCACAAAGCAGGACTCTGTGCCACTCTTCTACACCATACCCAACATCACCATCGAGACCCCCAGGGGGAAGTACAGCAAGGAGGATAATCCTGCGATCACCCTCGTGCTGGATGCAATGGAGGGTGAGCGCAATAGGCGAGACAGCATAGACTACAGCTATCACCTCAGAGGAGCCGATCGGCTGACTCTCTCGCTTGCCAATTTTGACCTAAAAGCAAAGTGGCTCAATACGCTCTTCCCCTTTTTCCCAAAGTACGTTACTCGCTCCCGTCTTGATGGAAAGTGGGTACTCCCCCTCTCCATAAGAGATCGGATCTCAGACTACGGATATAGTGTGGAGGACAAGAAGTGGCGAGAGGTGATCCGTTACTCACGTCACACCGGGCTAGATCAGACCCTTGATGACGGGACGATGACCGTGGCGATAGAGGACCTCTTCCCTGAGGTGGACCTCTATGGCAGAGACGTCCGACTACTGCAGACGCACTTCGCTAGCCCCCTTAGCTCCGATGGGCTGAGCCAGTATAAGTACTACCTCACCGATACACTCATTATGCGTGGACAGGTGGCGCAGATGGTCACCTTCTTCCCCTTTGTGCCGAGCGACCCCACCTTCCGAGGGCATCTCTACTTCACCGTCACCGATCCACCACGCTTACTGAGGAGCGAGCTCATCGTCCCTCAGTCCACCAACCTCAATTTCGTCGATGCTCTCTCGATCACTCAGGAGTACGATCCCGCTCAGCCGGACAAGAGGCAGGTGAGCGAGGAGGCCCTCAGCCTCTCCTTTAGGCTCTACTGGCGCCTGCTCTCCCTCTACGTGGAGCAGACGAGACACTACGGCGGTCGAGAGGTGGTTACCCCGGGGATGCCGATAGCCCGATCAGACACTCTACTCTTCACGGCACCTCAGGCCATCACTGACCTCTCCTCCGACACCACGGCAGTCCGATACCGACCTGAGACGGAGCGGATGCTCGCCTCTGATCAGGGGCTCAAGGACTTCCTCGCAGAGGTAAAGGCGATCCCTATCTACCGCTTCCTCTTAGATGCAGCAGATATGATATCCCTCGGGTACATCAGGACGCGGTACGACAGAGACAAACTCTTCGGAGGGAGCTACTTCGACATTGGTCCGATCACTAAGATGATAGGATTCAATGAGGTGGAGGGCAACCGCCTGCGACTTGGGGGGAGGACAACGGGCTTTATCTCCCCACGCTTCTTCCTCGAGGGATACCTCGCTTATGGCTTCAGGGATCACGAGCTGAAGCACTCCCTATCTGTCATCTGGTCATTTCTCCCTAAAGGGTACTTTCGGGAAGAGTTTCCGAGGGACGAGCTACAATTCTCTTATAGCCACGACCTCTTTACCCCTGGTCAGCTCTATGCGACCGACCCGCAGGATAATACCTACTACCACTTTGGCACCACCTATCTCACCAATCGGTCCTATCGGAATATCTGGCAGATACAGTACATCCACGACTACGGCTCCACGCTGTCGCTCCGTGTCTACCTGCAGCATGTGACCGACACGCCGGCGGAGCATGGCTTCCCGTACCTCAAGGTTCAGCGGGATGGAGACCTGCTACGCCAGTGGTCCATCACGGATGCCGCTGCCGGAGTGGAGGTTCGGTGGGCACCGGGAGAGCGCATCCGCCCCGGCTCGATGGAGCGCCACTCGCCATTCAAGGATCTGATCAAGCGGGAGTACCCTGTTCTCTTCCTGAAGCACGAGACTGCTGCACGGGTCCTCGGGGGGGAGTACCTTAGGCACCGGACGGAGATCCGTCTGGAGCAACGCCTGCCGATGGGCATCTGGGGTCGTATGGACTACCAAGTGACGGTGGGGAAGCTCTGGAATACAGTCCCCTTCCCCCTCCTCTACATACCACCGACCAATCGTGGCTTCACCCTGCACGACAATGCATTTAAGATCCTCTACCCACTGGAGTATGTGGCAGACGAGTGGGCAACACTCTTCGCACAGTGGCATATGAGGGGGCTGATCCTAAATAGGATCCCCCTGCTGAATAAGCTAAGCCTAAGGGGTGTGTGGAGCATTAATTACCTCTACGGCAACACATCGAAGCTCAATCAGCAAGCCCATGCGACAGACATTTTCATCCTTCCCACGATAGCCACAGAGATGCGCCACCAGAGCTATGTGGAGCTCGGCTTCGGGCTGGAGAATATCCTGAAGCTGGGTCGCATTGATGTCTACCGCCGTCTGACCGCTCCGGGGGCCTACAGTCAGGGATCGCCCTGGGCGGTACGTGGCACACTCCGAGTCGACTTTTGACAAGACGAATACTTAGGGAAATGGAGCACGCTCTCTGCAGACTCATCGGCACTGTCCTCCTCACTCTCGCACTACCTCTTGCCGTTACGGCACAAGAAGCAACTCGACTCAGTCTCTCCGCCACAGGAGATATCATCGCCCCTCGGTTGCATCCTATGGGCGGGGTCAGCCTCTGCGGTAACAGCACCCTTCTTACCCCAAGGCTCCAAGTGGGCTACCACCTCTCATACCAGGATAGCAAGCAGACGGATGACGAGATGAGGGCAACCTGGGCGACGGGGTTGCCGGGACGCTATATCGGGAACTATCAGCTGAGACAGACAGTCAGTCGTCGGATGGGACTTAGTGCCGGGAGTACACTCCGCTGGATCATCTCAGAGCGAGATAGGATCAACCTCAGTGGCACACTCAAGCTACAGGACACTTGGGATCAGCGATACCACCTCGGGATCAATAACATAGTGCCTCTGGAGGCTGAGGGTCAGACCACTTACTCGGGAGAATTGGAGCGACTAACCCGAGCCGGAGGAGCTCTATCGGGTCGATTCCCCAACTGGGATGGCGGGCGACTGAAGCAAAAAGTGACCGGTACGCTGACTCTCTCCGGTGACCACCGACTGCCAAGCTCCTCAGCGCATCTCTCTTGGTCGATTGACCATCAGCACCATGAGGAGGACTGCCCCAATGAGCGGGTGGTTGCACATCACCTGCCGGATACTGAGATCAGGACGGAGATCAGAGAGGGGCACCTGCCACATCTATCGTATGATGAGGTAAGCGAGAGGTCGTACGGCTTCCGCAAGATCAGTGAGAAAAGCACACACCTCGGGGAGAGGAGCTATGGCACTAAGGCTAAGCTCAATGCCAAAGTGGCAGAGGGGCAGCTGACTCTACTCCTCTCGGGTAGACGGCTGGAGGCATCAGAGAGCGACACTTCAGATAAGGTCCATCCCCTGCTCAGCGCCCACTTCCCCACCTTTGCCTCAATGCCCAAGCGAGATCTCACCGAAGCCTCCTACCTCGGAGATAGAGGGGTACTCTACTGCCTCGGCCCCTTGGTCGACCACCGATATGTACACGACTTAGATACTTGGGATGAGCAGAGATTCTCTCGCACACCCAATATCCCCAGCTATCTCCCGGCCAGCTTTGACGTAGTGACGGAGCGCGCTGATGGTCTGGTCAAGTGGCAACGAGACCTGCTTCCCGACCAGCTCTCCCTGACGCTCGGCAGCGGCATCAGGGGCTATCGACTTAGCTATCTCTGTCACACGGTAGTAGAGAATAGAGCCGGCGAGGATGTCTCCGGCACCAAGCACTACTTCGCCCTGCTGCCCTACCTAACCCTTGATTACAAGACCGAGAGCAGATGGCTCTCCTTTGTCTCTCTGTCCACCGACCAAGTGTTGCCTGACTACAGGGTGATGATCCCCTACAACAAGCACTCGAGTACCGACCACACCGTGGAGATGGGACGAAGGGAACTGCGACCCGAGTATCGGCTGTCTGCCAGCGCCGGAGTCCGTAGGGAGTGGGAGGGAAACCACCTCTCTGCCTCGCTTGACTGGATCGGATCGCATGACTACCTCTACAGATATGTAGATCCCGACTTCACACAGGAAGACTTCAGTGAGGTGATCCCACGGCAAAAGAGTGCTGTACCCACGGATGGACACTGGTCGCTGGAGACAATGGGTAATGCACCCTTTGCGCAGACGATCGGGCTGACCATAGAGGCGATCTACAGACTCAGCCGCCTCTCCTCGCCTCTGCTAAGACCGATCGGTGTGAGGATGGAGTACCGGCTGACCGGGTGGGACACCTCGTCCGTGGAGACCCTGCAGCATGCCCGTAGAGAGCGGATCCCCCTACCAGGCATCGGGCATCATCGCCTCAGCAGTGCCATAGACTACTCCACCGAACTATGGGGCGTGACGATCACCGGTGAATACGCCTCAGATAGGTGTGTCAGTGTGGGTGAGAGTGCTATAGATGATCTCTATGAGAGCTCATCCCTACGTCTCTCCACGGAGGCGCATGCCAAGCTGTCTGATCATTTCTCACTCACTTTCCGTGGAGACAACCTGCTGAATACCCCTACAAGGCTCTACCAGGGATCCGGAGACTTCCTCTACCAGCTCGCCTACGAGGGACCAAGGCTGACGTTAGGCTTTAGGTATACACTTCCCGACTGATCTTATGACTTACCATACACTTAGCCTGCTGACGGCAGCACTTATCCTCCTCGCCGGTTGCAAGATGGATCCTGACTACACCCTACCTAAGGGTGAGAGTGGCGAAACGATCCTCGTCGGCGACATCACGGAGGACTTTGTGCTCAGCGCCGGGAGGTACCACCTCGAGGGGACAGTTCGAGTCCGAAAGGGAGCGACACTGACAATAGAGCGGGGAACGGTGATCGCCTCAATGCCGGGCTTCGATAAGTACATCCTCGTGGAGCAGGGGGCCAAGATACGGATCCTCGGTACGGCTGAGGAGCCGGTAGTCCTCTGTGCGGACAAGGGATGCAATCTCCCCGGCTACTGGGGAGGGCTGATCATCAATGGGAGGGCACCCATCTGCGGTGCTGCTCATCGGGTGGCGGAGGTTGATGAAGCGGAGCGCGACCAATACTATGGCGGAGACGTCCCTCGCGATGACTCGGGCGAGATACACTACCTGATCATCGATAGCCCCGGAGCAAGCCTGAGGGCAGATGTAGAGCATAATGGACTCACGCTCAATGGTGTCGGCTCCGACACCAAGATCGACCATGTGGCGATCCTCAGCTCAGGAGATGACGGACTGGAGTGCTTCGGCGGGACAGTATCCCCCCATACGATCCTTGTGAGAGGTGCTGAGGATGACCTGATCGATCTGACGGACGGCTACTGCGGCACCATCAGCCACCTCTATGGCATCTATAGCTCGGAGAGCAGGGAGAGAGGGGAGGAAAACCTCTGCCTCATAGAGACGGACGGCAATCTGGATGGGCGCTATCCCGATGCCAAAGGGATGACCTCAGCCACGATAACTGACTGCACACTGGAGGTGAGGGGCAAGGGACCGGACTACGGTGTCTTGGCTCGTCGCGGGGCCTCCATAGACCTAAGCAAGTGTGAGTTCCGCGGGTCCGGCAGGGTGGGACAGCTCCTCCGCTGCGAGAGCGAGGAGGGTCAATCCTCAATCACCGGCTCCTACGCCAGCGGACTAACTGTCTCCCGCCCCGGTTCCAGGGAGGGCGTCACGGCTCATGAGTCAGAGCAGATCACCGGCTGCGACCTCAGCTTATTTGACTGGGTAGAGCGTTACTACCGGCGTGCGGCAGCGGGGGATCAGAGGTAAGCGACCCTGCAGGCTCAGGGATTTTTCTTTTACCGATATTAGATGACACTAATACCGGTAAAAGACTCACCTAATATCGGTATTAGTTTTGCCCCACATTTTCACCTGCTCAGCACGATGATGCAGGCGCCCGGTGGAAAGAGTGTCTGCCGAAAAATGGGTAACTTTAGCCTCGGAAATGAAGGCTTGACATATGACCTCTAAGCACCCTATATATATCTACCTCGCCATCATCCTCGGTGGAGTCATCGCCCTACTCTCCGGCTGCCACCCGTTCGATACGATCGGACCGCTGAAGAGCAACAAGACGGACTTCCAAAACATTGCCGCCGAGGGTGATACACTAAAGGTGATCATATCCTCTGACCGGAAGTTTGTCCCCGTAACGGAAACCGACTGGCTCTCGGCCAACCTACCCGCCGGCAGAAGTCGGAATAAGGTGACCATCAATGTACGCCCCAATCTCTCCGACAAGGAGCGGGTCGGTGAGATAGCCTTTGTCATAGCCGAGGACGAGGAGGGGGAGAAGGACAGAGTGAGCATCAAGGTCCATCAGCTGGGTCGCGATCAGAACTTTGCCATTGACAGCGTGATGTACGAGATCCCGCTGATCTTCCACGTCATCACCAACCCCGAGGATATTGCCAAGAAAGATGCTCAGAATAACGACAACGATCCCAATAACGACTACACTAAAGTAAACGGGGAATCCCTCCAGCGACTGGTCGAGCAGGTCAATCAGCTCTACTCCGGCAATCCGCCAAACCCCAAGAGAGTAATGATGGGGAAGGGATACAATAGGATCGGCTTGACGAACTCCAGGATCCGCTTTGTCTTAGCCACAAAAGATCCGGATGGCAAGCGACTATCCCCATCAGGCATCACCTCACACGACATGACGGAGCGGGCTCTCGATCCGACTGCTGTGATGCAGGATAAGAAGGGCGGCATCTACCACTCGATGAGCTTCCCGATCAGCAGTTACATCAACGTCTATGTCTTCCCCTTCAAGCCCGGTAAGGATGTGGGGCAGATCACTCTCGGGATCTCCCATATGCCCTATCTCGTCACGGAGCATAAGATGGAGGGACTCGGTACATTTGACAGAGCGATAAAGGGATTTGACAACTACAATCACTGCATTGTGCTGAATTACCAGCAGTTTGAGAACCGAGTCAAGGAGACTCAGTCGATCAGCAAGATCCATGGGGATCTCACACCGGCAGCTGTAACGCTTGCTCACGAGCTAGGGCACTACCTCGGTCTGGGACATGTCTTTGCGGAGAAAAAGGCTGAGGGAGAGACGAGTGCCCTGCAGCTCACTAAGGAGTGCATCGACAGCGACTATGTCGAGGATACGCCCTCCTACAATCGGATCGCTTACAATAAGGTGATGAGTGAGCAGATCGCTGCTCTTGAGTCAAGCCAAGGCTCCACACTGCAGTCCGTCCTCTCCACCCTCCTGACGAGAGACCTCTGCGATGGGCGATTTAATCAGATTTCCTACAACCTCATGGACTACGAGGTCTCCTACAACGACCGCTTCACACCGGGTCAAATATCCCGGATGAGACAGGTGCTCTACTACAGCCTCACCGTGCCCGGGGACAAGCTGGTCAGCCAGACGAGATCGGCCCTCAGGTCGGATGAGGAGAGTGCCATCGGTCGTCCGGTGGCGGTAGAGTGCAAGATCCATATACATACTAAGCCGTAATGCCATGAGACGAAGAAGATCACGTGTGGTAGCACTCCTCCATGGGAGGAGAGACCTACTGCTGTACCTCTTGGTGATGGTCCTACTGGGACTCTTCAGCCTCTACGGGCTGGGAAGTACGACACCGAGGGAGGAGATAGTAGCCGGGCAAGTAGAGCAATTGTGTCGCTTGGACCGCAAGGGGGAGCTGACGACTGCCGATCTCCTCACACGGACAACTTCACCGATATACGAGGGCTCGGTACTCCTGATGCACAGAGTGATAGATAATAGTGACGAGCAGGTATCGACAGCAGCACTTCGGATACCGACCCTGCTGGCAACGATACTGCTCGGGGTCTTTTTCTTCATCTTTGTCTGTAGAGACCGCAGCCGACCCATTGCTCGAGTGGCGCTCTTCTTCCTCATTGCCACTCCATTCTTTCACTACTTCATCATCACCGGGGGGCCGGCCATGCCGGGTGCTCTCTTTGGGACCCTTGCGCTGATGGTATGCCACGATATGATGACAAGTGAGAGGAGGCATCCGGTAGGCCCCATACTACTCTGTGGTGTATTCCTGGCTCTCACCGGTCTGTCGGTAGGGGCCGGAGGAGTAGTCATCCCGTCACTTGCCATGCTCCTATGGGGTCTCCTCGGGAGCCGGTCCGGGGTGAGAGGTCGGCTGTGGATACCGATTGCATCAGTTGTCCTCGGCGTATTGCTCGTAGCCCTTTCCGCAACCATTCCGGGCGAGTGCCACTGGCTAACGCCTGAGTCAGGACGATGGTCCGGCCGTGGTCTGTGGGGATGCCTCCTGACGCTGATACCCTGGGGCGTGGTGACCCTGATGGATGAGAAAAAGTCCTCGGGGATGAGGTACAGCCTAGGGCACTTGTCTACCGAGGGTCTCGCTCTACTGACGATCGTCTCAGCCCTTGTCTACAACCTCGCCTCCGGCACAAGCGATCCTGCGCCATCCCTTGTAGTAGCCCCCTTTGTCTGTCTCATTGCCGGTGAGGCCTTCCGCTCACTGTTGCGGTGCGAGCCCGGGCGGATCACCACATTCGCTTACGTGATCAACATCCTGGGGCTGGTGATGCTCGGGGTACTGGTCTTTGTCCTCGTGGGGCCGAGTGATCCGGTCAACGCCCTCATCTCTACCCTCAATGGATCCGATGGGGCTATTGCTGTCACTGCTATGCGTGGGGCAGTCAGGTCACATATGGCTCTCTGCCTGCTCCTGATGGTGGGACCGGTCGTTGCTGCCCTGACTATGGTCTATCAGCGTGTCAGGGGGAGCGAAACGAAGCAGGCATACAGCAGCATCCTAATGGTGATCCTTATCACCCTGGCGGTCGACCTGCCTCTCGTGGCTCTCGTGGGATCGCTTTAGGTCCATGATAAGATCAAGGGGTAAGTCACTCTTCTCTTCTCTCCTCTTAGGTGCGGTACTCATCGCCACAGGAGGAGGCTGTCAATCACACCGCCCGCCTCTCAGTGAGATAGTGATAGACACAGACCTGCCGGTGATCTCGGAGGAGCCTCTTCGTATGGGGATCACTCTGGACGTCGGGTGCGGTGGGAAAGACCTCCTTACCCCTAACCTCATCCCGAATGCAGGATTTGAGTTGGCTCCACCTCTTCTGCACTGCAGCTACAATACATCCACATCAACACTCATCACCCCCAACGGGTACAAGACCTACTACCCCACTCCCACTTCGCTCTACGGATGGGGAGCTCAAAGCGGGGAGATAACCCTTAGCGAGGGCAGGACCTTTTACAAGGAGTCCTCTCACTACCTGACCTTTCGCCCCAAGGACACCGACTCTGTCCCATGCAGGATCATAAGCACACTCTTCCCACTGGAGGTAAAGGATGGTGAGCGGTATAGTCTTAGCTGCTATGTCAGCAGCGACTTGGCGGAGGCAAGGGTCTCCTTAGTGAGGGACACACTGTCCCCCAAAAAAGTCTCCACCGAGACCTCCATACGTGGTGACGTCTACTGGAGCCGTCAGGATGTGGAGCTGCAGATCACCACTGCGACGGACTCCGCCTACTTGATGATAGAGTCTCGACCCATCCGGCGCACGGATGAGGGGATGGGCTACACCCAGCCGAGGGGCTATGTCTCCCTCGATGAACTATGGCTCACGAGGAAAGAGCCACAGTCCGATCCGGAGGTCCCGCTGCCAAATGCGCTCATGAAGCTCCTGAGAGGGCTTGATCCCGACTTCGTGAGGTTTCCAGGTGGCAGAACTGCGAATGGCTATTACCCCGGGAGCTACCCCACTCCCCACTATGGTCATCAGGATACTCTCTCGATCTGGACCTTGGGAGGAACAGAGTACACCGGGGACTTTGGGATCTCTAAGCTCATCAAGGTATCAGAGCTACTCAGTGCCCGTCCTATGGTCATTGCTAATGCCGGGATCACTGATCCATCTGCCACACCGCGATACGAGGATGTCGCCGAGATAGGCGAGAGGACAAAGTATCTCTCGCGCTTGGCAATGAATCCTAAGCTCTTAGTTCAGATCGGCTATGGGCTCACTTCAGAGGAGTACAAGCGGCGCTTCAAGATCTTTGCGGCGAGCATCGGCCAGGATAATTTAGTCTCCGCCGGACCACTCGTAGACTCTACCACCCACTATAGCGACTACGCATTTGACTTGGCACTCACGGCGATCAAGGACCCACACTTGATCAATCTCATTCCCGAGGCGAATAGGAAGCTACAGACCAAGCGGCAACAGATGATGATCGGCGAAGCCACCTTCGCTGATCCGGAGTCGCTTGCCGTCTTTCTACCACCCCTGGCACAGCGAGCAGCTTTCCTGATAGACTCGGAGAGGCACACCCCTCTGCTTGAGGGAGTCGGTATCGCACCGCTGCTCTCAACCGATCCATCTGATCATCCTCTCATACTGGTACGAGGGGCGCACTATCACCCGACCTTACTGTACGACTTTGTGTCGCAATTCCAGCGGACCAGAGGAGATGCGGTACACGAGATAGATGACCACGATGACATCTGTCTCTCCCTTACCTCTGACAAGGAGCGAAAGCACTACTACCTCCGCGGGGTCAATCTCACCCGCCACCCACTTACCTACAGGGTAAGGGTCACAGGGAAGCGGCAAAGTGTCAAGAGAGTGACCATGGTGCGCTTCACTCCGGAGCCCCCGACCACTACGGCCGACTTGTCACGCTACTACAGCTACGTACGCACGGAGGAGGAAATCAGCCTACCCCTTAAGAAAGCATTTGACCTGACTATAGAGCCTTATCAGGTCGTCCTACTTGACTTCTCAGAATAAGAGCCAGACTGTAGATTGGGCTAAATATTCGAGCCAGAGGATTGGCTATGTCAAAACTACTTTCTATATTTGTCCGAGTGTATTACTACTAGTTATAATCACCTTATATGAAAACTATCATTGTTTACGGTTCCTCTACCGGAACCACCAAAGACATCGCTGACCGCATCGCCGAGAAGTTTGGTGTCGCTGCTGATGACGTACGTGACGCTTCTGACTTCGATGCAGAGGACGTAGCCAACTACGACCTGCTGATCTTCGGAAGCAGCACCTGGGATGACGGTGAGCTGCAGGACGACTGGTCCGACCTCATCGGAGACATCGCTGACCAGGATCTCTCCGGCAAGAAGGTTGCCCTCTTCGGATGCGGCGACAGCGAGGGCTACGGAGATACCTTCTGCGATGCTGTGGGTATCCTCAAGGAAGAGCTCAGCAACAGCGGCTGCACCTTTGTAGGTGCGATCAGCAAGGATGGCTACGAGTACGAGGCCAGCCGTGCCGAGGAGGGTGGCAAGCTGGTAGGCTGCTGCCTGGACGAGGACAATCAGGATGACCTCACCGACGAGCGTATCGACCGCTGGGTAGAGGCTGTCAAGAGTGCCCTCTGATAGCTGATCCGTAGATCATTCCTCTATATTTAGCAAAAGAGGCTGCGTGCTATTGAGCACGCAGCCTCTTTTGCATTAGTCTGAGCAGAGAGCGAGATTACTTCTTCTTCAGCTCATCACGGATCTCACGGAGCAGCTGGATATCCTCCGGTGTAGGAGCCGGCTCAGCAGGCTTCTCAGCCTCCTTGCGCTTGAAGCTATTGACCGTCTTGACCATCAGGAAGATCGCCCAAGCGATGATCAAGAAGTCTACCACCGTCTGGATGAATTGTCCATACATAATAGCTGACTCCGGCTTCAGGATCTCGCCATCAGTACCCATAGTGGCGGGACTGAGGACAAGCTTGAGGTCAGAGAAATTCACCTTCCCGAGGAGCATCCCAAGGGGAGGCATCAGCACGTCATCCACAAAGGAGGAAACGATCTTACCGAAGGCGCCACCGACGATGACACCAACAGCCATATCAAGGACGTTACCACGCATGGCAAACTCCTTGAATTCTTTCATCATACTCATATCGTAATCTATGTTTTCGATTAAAAATTCTTGAATCTTAGTATTCTTACCCATTTCCAATCAGTCATTACATCGTAAACCCTCCCTGATCATCGGGGAAACCACCTCCCGAGAGCGGGTCATCAACAGACGGCCCATTGAGACTCGAGGAGAAGGTCGACTGGTAGTCGTCATTGATATTGCTATCCAGCGCAGAGGAGAAGCGGATGAGATCACCCTCAAAGCGTAGGTAGACATCCCCCACCCGGCCATTACGGTGCTTGGCGATAATGACCTGTGCCAAGCCTCTCATATCACGATTATTCTCATCAGTGAGTATGCCGTAGTACTCCGGGCGGTGGATGAAGATGACCATATCTGCATCCTGCTCGATGGCCCCCGACTCACGAAGGTCCGAGAGCTGCGGCCGACGTCCCTCCTTATTCCGCTTCTCCAGCTCACGATTGAGCTGCGAGAGGGCAATGATAGTGATCCCTAGCTCCTTGGCGAGTTGCTTTAGCGATCGGGAGATAGTACTCACCTCCTGCTCGCGATTGGCATTATTCTTCAGTCCACTGGCCGTCATCAGCTGCAGGTAGTCGATAAAGACCACCCGCACCTGATGCTTGCGCACTAAGCGACGAACTCGCGACCGCAGGTCAAAGATCGAAATACTTGCCGTATCATCGATAATGATAGGCGCCTCCTCCATTGGTCCCAGACCATAGAAGAGCGTATGCATCTGCTCATCCGTGAGGGTCCCTCTCTTGATGTCCTCATTGGGGATAGAGGTGTGCATCGAGATAAGTCGCTTGGTCAGCTGATCCTCTCCCATCTCGAGGGAGAAGAATGCGACAGGCACCTTGTAGTCCAAGGCCATATTGAGCGCCATCGAGAGGGCAAAAGCGGTCTTCCCCATCGCCGGACGGGCGGCAAGGATCACCAGGTCCGTAGGTTGCCAGCCAAAGGTGATCTCATCCAAGTCCCGGAAGCCGGTATTCACGCCGCTCATACCATCCTTCCTCTCGGCAGCGTTACGGATCTCCTGCAGGGTATTGGGCAAAAGCTCCTTGATGGTCTTCATCTCGTTGCTATTGATACCCTGAGAAATATTGAAGAGCTCCTGCTCAGAGTCCTGCAAGAGGTCTCCTACCTCGATCTCCTCGTCAAAGGAGTTTTGGATCACTCGGTTACCGAAGGAGATAAGGTTGCGCTGCACCATCTTATCGTAAAGGATGCGCGCATGGTATGGTAGGTCGGCAGTGCTATTGACGATCGAGGCGAGCGTCGCGATATAGCCCATCCCCCCGACAGAGCGAAGCGTGCCATTGAGCTTCAGCTTCTCCACCACCGTCTGCGTGTCCACCGGGCTGTCCTCCAGAGTCAGCTGCTGGATAGCCTCGAAGATCATCGCATTCTTGGGGTCGTAGAAGCAGTCCTTTACCAAGACCTCATCGACCTGGGCAAAAGCCGACCGCTCAAGGATCAGTGCGCCGAGCACGGTACGCTCCAGCTCAAGATTGTGCGGTGGCACACGACTGGCAAGGATGCGCGAGAGTCCCTCTCTCACAAAGGCCGAGTCCTGCGGTGTCGTCTCCCCTTGGGGCGGAACCGGTGCCGATGGAGTGGCTGTTGTATCTTGATCTGACATAATTATATCTTCCGTTTCACTCAGTCCTCGTCCAGCTTAAGCACAGTAAGGAAGGCCTTCTGAGGCACCTCCACCTTACCGATGCGCTTCATCCGCTTCTTTCCCTCCTTCTGCTTCTCGAGGAGCTTACGCTTGCGGCTCACGTCACCACCATAGCACTTGGCAGTTACATCCTTACGGAGTGCCTTGATCGTCTCTCGGGCGACCACCTTGGCACCGATGGCAGCCTGCACGGCGATGTCAAATTGCTGCCGAGGGATCAGCGTCTTCAGTTTCTCACAAAACTTCCGCCCCATCGTCTGGGCGTTACCTCGGAAGGTCAGCATACTGAGGGCATCAACCGGCTCGCCATTGAGGAGAATGTCCACCCGCACGAGGTCTGAGGTGCGGAGGTCGGTGACGTGGTAGTCAAAGGAGGCATACCCGCTGGAGACACTCTTGAGTCGGTCGTAGAAGTCGATCACGATCTCCCCGAGGGGCATATCGAAGAGCAGTTCCATTCGGTTACCATAGAGGTAGTTTTGCTTGATGAGGATCCCCCGCTTAGCGAGACAGAGCTCGATGATCGGACCGATATAGTCCATCGTCGTGATGATTGACGCGCGGATGTAGGGCTCCTCGATATGATCGATCTCAGCAGCATCGGGGAGTCCGGATGGGTTGTGCACCTCCATCACGTCCCCCTTACGGGTGTAGACCATATAGGAGACGTTGGGGACCGTGGTGATGACAGACATATTGTACTCCCGGTCGAGACGCTCCTGGACGATCTCCATATGGAGCAGGCCGAGGAAACCGCAGCGGAAGCCAAAGCCGAGGGCTGCAGAGCTCTCGGGGGAGAAGGTCAGGGAGGCATCGTTGAGCCTCAGCTTATCAAGCGAGGTCCTGAGGTTTTCATAGTCCTCAGGGGCGACCGGATAGACACCGGCG
This sequence comes from Porphyromonas sp. HMSC065F10, assembly GCF_001808555.1. Classification (GTDB taxonomy): domain Bacteria; phylum Bacteroidota; class Bacteroidia; order Bacteroidales; family Porphyromonadaceae; genus Porphyromonas_A. The sequence goes on along the minus strand of NZ_KV793779.1, from coordinate 25,693 downwards.
AAGACCATCGGCTTCACCTCCTCGAAGCCCTTGATCGGAGCTTGAGCGGGACTCTCCACCGATGTGATGGTGTCGCCCACCTTCACCTCACCCGAGTCCTTGATTCCTGAGATGATGTAGCCAACGTCTCCACACGTCACCTCCTGCTTAGGCACCATATCCAGCTCCAGAGTCCCCACTTCATCGGCATCGTACTCGGTATTGGTCTGCATAAATTTCACCCGCTCACCGGCGTGGACCGATCCGTTCACCACCTTATAGTAAGCGATGATCCCGCGGTAGGCATTGAATACGGAGTCGAAGATGAGCGCCTGCAGCGGAGCGTCCGGATCGCCCACGGGAGCGGGGACCTTCTCCACGATGGTGTCAAGGATCTCCTTGACCCCTATACCCGAGCGCCCACTGGCAAGGAGGATATCCTCCCTGTCGCAGCCCAGGAGATCGATCACCTCGTCCCCGGCGAGGTCGACATTGGCACTATCGAGGTCAATCTTATTGAGCACCGGGATGATCGTCAGGTCATGCTCGATCGCCATATAGAGATTGGAGATCGTCTGCGCCTGCACCCCCTGCGAGGCATCAACCACGAGGAGCGCCCCCTCACAGGCAGCAATGGAGCGCGACACCTCGTACGAGAAGTCGACGTGTCCGGGAGTGTCGATGAGATTGAGTATATACTCCTCGCCCTGATACTCATACCGCATCTGTATGGCGTGGCTCTTGATCGTGATGCCACGCTCACGCTCCAGATCCATATTGTCCAGCACCTGATCCTCAGAGCGATTGGCGACCGTATTGGTGTAGTCCAGCAGACGATCGGCAAGCGTACTCTTACCGTGATCGATGTGAGCAATGATGCAGAAGTTTCGTATATGTTTCATGTAAGGGTCTAATGTATATCAGCTACAAAGTTACCTAATTTCCGACTGGCTTCAGATCGACTGAGGCCGGACCGGAGTCCCAGCCCTACGGGACTGCTGTGCCAGCCTATCGGGACTGCAGTGCCAGCCCTACGGCACTACAGTTCCATCCCTACGGGACTGGAGTTTCATCCCCTTGGGACCGGAGTCTCTCCCGCAAGAGACTGCCCGAGATGGCAGAGGGCGGAGAGGAAAAGTACCCATTAGAAACAATTTAGCGAACTTTGTCTCTGAGTAAAAACCAATCCACAAACCAAGAAACGATGAGAAAGAGAATAACCGCTCTCCTGGCAGGACTGCTGTCCCTCGCGACCGCATATGGTCAGTATCCCGTGGAGAGCTATCAGGAGCTGCCCAATCCCACACCGTCAGACCGGTCCCTCTGGCAGTCGCTTAGCGTCCCGGTCATCGGCTGGGGAAGCATTGACATCCGGTACCCCAAGGAGCGCCCCGCCGAGGGGCTGACAAGTAAAGAGCTTCGGCTGAGCGGATGGCGAGGCGAGCGTGTTTACGCCCAGGCAGTCGTGAGCAGTTCCACCCCTCTCACCGCACTCACCTATGAGATCTCCGATCTAAGGAGCAGCGATGGCGCAGTCATCCCCTCATCTCAGGGCAAGTCGGGTACCGGATTTGTCCGCTACGTGCTGACCGATGAGCTCAATAAGGATGGTCTCGGGGGCTGTGGTGAGCGACCGGATCACTCCCTCTTCGACTCCACACTGGTAGCAGACGGGATTGACCACCTTGCCCGCTCACTGGATCTCACGCCCTGCACGACACGCCCTATCTGGTTCTCAATCGACATTCCGAGGGATGCGAGAGCGGGAAGCTACCGGGCGATGGTCACCATATGCGATGGTGATCGGGCACTGGCGACCCTGCCCCTGTCGGTGGTGGTGGACGAGAGAGCACTGCCCGAGAGGAGTGACTTCTTCCTCGATCTGTGGCAAAACCCCTACGCCATAGCAAGGTACTACGGGGTGACTCCTTGGTCTGAGGAGCACTTCAGCATCATGCGCCCCTATATGGAGATGTACCGGGACGCAGGGGGCAAGGCGATCACCGCCTCGATCATGTACAAGCCCTGGAATGGCCAGACGCACGACCCCTTTGACTCCATGATCGACTGGAGGCTCGGGAGGGACGGCAAGTGGCACTTCGACTACACGCACTTCGATGAGTGGGTCAGCTTTATGCTGGATCTCGGGATCGACAAGGCGATCACTTGCTTCTCCATGGTCCCGTGGGAGCTCTCCTTTCGCTACTTTGATGAAGCGAGCGGGGAGTACAAGTTCCTCCGCGCTGAGCCGGGAAGCGAGTCCTACACGGAGCTCTGGTCTGCGATGCTTCGCTCCTTTGCGCAGCACCTTAGGGCAAAGGGGTGGATCGACCGGACCTATATAGCTATGGATGAGCGGTCTCCCGAGGTGATGGAGGAGTGCTTTCGCCTGATCCAGGAGGCGGACCCGGAGCTGAAGGTGCATATGACCGGGGCGCTACACGAGGAACTGTCAGATCACCTCGACTACTACTGCGTGGGGCTCGCCGCCAAGTACTCTGAGGAGCTCAAGGCGAAGCGGGGCAGCGAGGGGAAGATTACCACGTTCTACACCTGCTGTGCTGAGCCACGACCCAATACCTTTACCTTCAGTGCCGCCGCTGACGGAGAGTGGTATGGATGGTATGCCGCACGTGAGGGGCTGGACGGCTACCTCCGCTGGGCGTACAATAGCTGGGTGGAGCAGCCTCTCCTCGACAGCCGGTACAGCAATTGGGCTGCCGGTGACACCTACTTAGTCTATCCGGGTGCACGCTCCTCGATCCGCTTTGAGCGACTGCGGAGGGGAGTCCAGTCCTTTGACAAGATCAGAGCCCTGAGGAGTCAGTATGCAGGAGACCGGCAGGCGCTCGCCAAGATCGATGAGGCGCTCTCGCTCTTCGATGAGAGTAAGCTCAGCCCCTCCTACACCTCCGACCGGATCATCAATGAGGCGAGAGAGATCATAGAGACGCTCTGAGTCCTTCGCTACAGAGCATAAGCAAAAACCTCCGAGCCTTACGGTTCGGAGGTTTTTACTTATCAGTGATTAGAAGTTAGCGTTCTTAGGGGTGCGGGGGAAGGGGATGACGTCCCTGATATTGGACATCCCCGTGACGAAGAGCACCAAGCGCTCAAAGCCCAAACCAAATCCACTATGAGGGCAGGCTCCGAAGCGGCGCGTATCGAGGTACCAATTCATCGCCTCCAGCGGGATCCCGACCTCCTCACAGCGCTTGGTCAGCTTAGCGAGGTCTGCCTCACGCTCGGATCCGCCCATAATCTCGCCGATGCGGGGGAAGAGCACATCCATACCACGGACGGTCTTGCCATCCTCATTTTGCTTCATATAGAAAGCCTTGATCTCCTTCGGGTAGTCGGTGACCATCACAGGCTTCTTGTAGTGCTTCTCTACGAGGTAGCGCTCGTGCTCGGCCGCCAAGTCACAGCCCCAGTAGACGGGGAACTCAAACTTCACCCCGTCCTTGATCGCCTGCTCCAGCACCTCCACACCCTCGGTGTAGGTGATGCGGGCAAAGCGCTGACTATCGACAAACTTTAGTCGATCGATGAGGGTGTCATCGTAGGTGTCGTTGAGGAACTGCACATCGTCTGCGCACTCCGTCAGAGCCCAGTGGATGAGGTACTTGACGAAGTCCTCCGCCAGGTCCATATTGTCGGTATTGTCGTAGAAGGCCATCTCCGGCTCGATCATCCAAAACTCTGCCAGGTGGCGAGGAGTATTAGAGTCCTCTGCGCGGAATGTCGGACCAAAGGTGTAGATCTCGCCCAGCCCCATGGCTGCAAGCTCGCCCTCCAGCTGACCGGAGACGGTGAGATTGGTCTCCTGACCGAAGAAGTCCTGGCTGTAGTCTACTTCACCCTCCTCGGTGCGGGGAGGATTGGCTACATCCAGAGTCGTCACCTGGAACATCTGCCCGGCTCCCTCAGCATCAGAGGCAGTGATCAGCGGAGTGTGGAAGTAGACAAACCCCTTGTCGTGGAAGTACTTGTGGATCGCGTAAGCCATATTGTGGCGGATGCGGAAGACAGCACCAAAGGTATTGGTCCTCGGACGGAGGTGAGCCACCTCTCGCAGGAACTCAAAGGTGTGCTCCTTCTTCTGCAAGGGATACGTATCGGGGTCTGCTGTGCCGTAGATCTCAATGGCATCGGCCTGTACTTCTACAGTCTGTCCCTTGCCCTGACTCTCTACCAGCTTGCCGTCTACAGAGAGACAGGCACCGGTGGTGATCTTCTTGAGCAGCTCCTCATCGATCTTGCTCTTGTCGGCAACGATCTGGAGGTTATACACAGAGGAGCCGTCATTCATGGCGATGAAGGCGACATACTTGCTACCCCTCTTGGTGCGGACCCACCCCTTGACATTGACCTCCTGATCGATGTACTTAGGATCCTTGACGAGGTCGACTATCTTTACTCTTTTCATAAGAATTTCTTATCTGCTTACTCAAATGCTCCCATCTTGAGGTTATCCACCTCTTCCTGTGTCAGGTAGCGCCACTTGCCACGACCAAGATTCTTCTTAGTCAGACCGGCGAAGTAAACCCGGTCGAGCTTCACCACTCGGTAGCCCAGAGCCTCGAAGAGACGACGAACGATGCGGTTACGACCGGAGTGGATCTCTATACCCACCTGAGCGTGATCCTCATCGGTGACGTAGCTGATCGCATCGGCGTGCATCTCGCCGTCCTCAAGCTCGATCCCATCTGCCAGCTTCTGCATATCCTCGGGAGATACCTCCTTATCGAGCCAGGCGTGGTAGATCTTCTTCTTCTCGAAGGATGGATGGACCAGCTTAGCAGCCAGCTCACCATCGTTGGTGAGGAGAAGTACGCCGGTCGTATTACGGTCAAGTCGCCCCACCGGGTAGATGCGTTCCTTAGCAGCTGAGCGGACAAGATTGACGACCGTCATCCGCTCCTGCGGATCATCTGATGTGGTGACGCAGTTGCGCGGCTTATTGAGCAGGACATAGACCTTGCTCTCCGGCTTCACCTCCTGACGATTGACCTCAACACAGTCATTGATCGTCACCTTGGTACCAAGAGTGGTGACGGGGGTGCCATTGACTAACACGGCACCGGCAGCGATGAGATCATCCGCCTCACGACGAGAGCAGACACCGGAGTTGGCGATAAACTTATTGAGCCGGATGGGCTCATCCGTACTTATCTCAGGCTGATCGTAGGTCGGGCGGGCCGGCTTACGCTTGCCCATATTTCCTCCCTGACGCCCACCAAACTGATGGGGGGAGCTGCCGCCTCGAGAGCGATTATCCCTTGCTCCATTAGGGCGGCGCCCTCCACGATGCTCTCCATCCTTGTCATTGTAAGACCGGCGCGGTCTCTGTCCGTATGCGGGTCTATCCCCTTGATCACGACGATAGGGACGACCGCCCTGGGGGCGTCTCTGTCCCTGGCCATCACCATAGGGCCGGTAGGGGGAGCGACCTCTACTCGGGCGTCTCTCCTCCTGATCATCGGTAGAGATGTGGAAGGAGCCCTCGTCTGACTCACGATCATCGGCATAGGACTGACCATAGAGCCGGCGATTGCTCTCAAACCTCTGCTTGTACCTCGCTCTGTAGTCGGTATCAGGCTCACTATCCCGGTGATCAGTACGATCAGGCATCCTATCCTGACGTGAGAAGTTGGTGCGACGTCTGTAGGAGTCGTAGCTCTCGGAGACACCGGCTCTCTCCCTTCTGTAGTCGGTGGTAGTGGTAGGTCCCTCATCGGGACGCATATCACGGATGCGACGGCGGCGCCTTATGCCCACTGATTGGTCATCATCAGAGTCGGTTCGTCTGCTTCGGTACTGAGACCGTGGGCGACCGGTATAGTCGCTATCCGTTGCCGAGGAGCGTCCCTCGGGACGATCGGCAGGGTCATCATCGTAGAGAGACCCCTTGTCCATGTAGTCGTCTTTATTCATTTTAGACTTGTCTATCTCCCTCACGGGAGGGTGACGCAGCCTCACGGCTGCATGTATTGTAAATAGCTAATATTTAACGGTGTAAAGGTACGAAGAAATGGTCACTTACTATATACACCGGTGTAATTCCGCGGGGTGATCCTCTTCATCTCCTCCTTCACCTCCGGGCGCACCTCCAGGTGGTCAATGAAGTCCTCAAGATGCTCTCGGGTAAGTTTCTCATTGGTACGGGTAAGCTTCTTCAGCGCCTCGTAGGGCTTGGGGTAGCCCTCTCTACGCAGGATCGTCTGCAGCGCCTCCGCCACGACCGGCAGGGCATCGTCTAAGTCTCCAAGTATGGTCTCCTCGTGGAGGATCAGCTTATCAAGCCCTTTAAGGATGGAGGAGAAAGCGATCATCATATGAGCCACCGGCATACCAATATTACGCATCACGGTGGAGTCGGTGAGATCCCTCTGCAGGCGGGAGATAGGGAGCTTATGTGCCAGATGCTCCAGGTATGCCACCGCGATACCGAGATTGCCCTCAGCATTCTCAAAGTCAATGGGATTGACCTTGTGAGGCATAGCGGAGGAGCCCACCTCACCCTCCTTGATCTTCTGCTTGAAATACTCCATCGAGACATACATCCATATGTCACGGCAGAAGTCTATGAGGATCGTCGAGATCCGCTTGAGGCCATCCAAGAGCGCCGCAAGGTTGTCATAATTAGAGATCTGGGTCGTATACTCCTCCAGCCCCATACCGAGGTGGTGGGCAAAGTGATTGGCGAAGTTGCGCCAGTCGATCTCAGGGAAAGCGACATGATGAGCATTCATATTGCCCGTAGCGCCACCAAACTTTATCGTCTGTGGGACGAGGTCAAGTAGTGCCAGCTGTCTCTCGAGACGATAGCCGTAGACTCTCATCTCCTTACCGAGCGTAGTAGGCGACGCAGGCTGACCATGAGTGCGTGCCAGCATCGGGATGTCTGCCCACGCCTCAGCACGCTGATTAATCTCAGACAGCACCTTATCCAACCGAGGGCGCCACTGGTCATGGAGTGCCTCCTTGAGGGCCAGCGGCTGTGCGCTATTATTTATATCCTGGGAGGTGAGACCAAAGTGGACAAACTCGAGCACAGGGCCAAACTCATCATCGCTTATCTGCTCCTTGATGAAGTACTCTATGGCCTTCACGTCGTGGTTGGTCGTCCTCTCAATCTCCTTCACACGCTCAGCGTCCCGGAGCGAGAAGTCTTCGTAGAGAGCTCTTAGTCGACGACGGTCCTCGTCATTGCGGATCTTCTCAAGCTGGGGAAGCACCTCAGAGAGACATATCAGATACTCTACCTCTATGCGGATGCGATATCGGATGAGAGCGGCTTCAGAAAAGTAGTCACTCAGGTCCTCTACTTTGTTGCGATAGCGACCATCAATAGGTGAGATGGCTGTCAGTGGATTCAGCGTCATAAGATTGTTATTGGTTTAGTTGCCCAAATGTACCCATTCTTGCCCATTTTTCCACCACTATTCGTGTGCTAAGCCATCCGAGGGAGCACCATCGGCCGACCGGAGATAGGATGAGCCGTAATAGAGACCGGCATCCTGTAGACCTCCCCTATATGCTTCTCTGTCAGCACTTCCTCTGGGCTTCCCTGGGCGTAGACCTGCCCCTCCCTCATCAGGACAAGGTAGTCGCAGTACTCCGAGGCCATGGTGAGGTCGTGGAGGACAGCGAGGATCGTCAGGGGGTGGGTCGGGTCCTTCGCAAGAGAGCGGACCAGACTGAGCACCCGCACGGTATGTGTGATGTCAAGGTGTGCCGTGGCCTCATCGAGGAGTAGCAGCTGAGGCTCCACACAGAGCGCCTGTGCAATAGCCCCCATCTGCTGCTCACCGCCAGACAGCTCCGTCATATATCTATGAGCCAGTGGCTCCATGCCGACCATTCGGATAGATCGCTCCACCACTTCCTGGTCGGCAGTGCTCTCAAAGTAGTAGAGTGGCGGATGATGCGGTAGGCGACCCATAGCAACGTAATCCCTCAGCGTGATAGCTATGGGATCGATCATCTGGGAGACGACCGAGACGGCGCAGGCGCGCTCCCGCCGGCTCAGCAGTCTCAGGTCCTTCTCTCCGAGGGAGATCCGACCACTCATCGGTGAGAGATCCCCCATGACTGTCGCAAGGAGGGTAGACTTTCCCGAGCCATTGGGACCGATGATGCCGACCACAGCACCCCGCTCCACCTCAAGAGAGACATCTCTTATCGCGAAGCCTCGGGCGTATCCCGAGGACAAATGACGGATCGAGAGGAGACTCATAGCAGAGGCTTACGACTGCGGGGGCGTGTCAAGAGGAGGATGAAAAGCAACCCGCCGAGGATCCCGGTGATGACCCCGATGGGGAGCTCGTTGGGAGCAATGATCGTCCGCGCAACCAGGTCACAGAGCAGGAGGAAGAGACCGCCTAAGAGAAAGGAGGCAGGGATCACAACTCTATAGTCATTGCCTATCGTGAGTCGGACCACATGCGGGATCACAAGCCCGACGAAGCCTATCACGCCCGCTACAGCGATGGAGCACCCGGTGGCAAAGGAAGAGATGACAAAGAGCCATCGGACTGTCCGGCGAGTGTCCAAACCCAAGTGTCCCGCACTCCTCAGCCCCAGTCGCATGGCATTCATCGGTGTGGCAAAGAGGCAGGAGATCACTAAGAGCAGGAGAGAGAGAGCTGCCATTCCGATAACCATACCGGTGTCGGACTGCGTCAAGGAACCCATTGACCAGAGGATGATTTTCTGAAGATCCTCGGGATGTGCCACAGCCTCTATGAAGAGGACTGCCGAGGAGGTGACAAAGCTGATCATCACTCCGACAAGGAGCATCCGCTGCACCTCGACCGACCGCCGTCGCAGACTAAGCGTGTAGATCACGCCCATGACGGCAAGCGAACCTATAAACCCACTAATCGGAAGCCAAACGTACTGCAGGGAAGAGACTCCGAAGACGATGCAGATAGCCACACCCAGGGATGCCCCTCCCGAGAGACCCATAGTGTACGGCTCTACGAGTGGATTTCGGAAGACACCCTGTAAGAGACACCCTGCAAGACTGAGGGATCCTCCTACGGAGAGGGCAAGGACCATACGGGGTAGTCTTATGTAGCGGAGGACACGGTACTCGATGGAGTCCTCACGCATAATGGTAGATAGGTCAGCGAGACGGATTGGCATCTCCCCCACGGTGAGGGAGAAGACAGCAGTGATGAGAGACAGGACCAGAAGTCCGACGAGCAGAGTAGCCCACTTGGTCCACCTATTCATCGACATCTACTCTTTCAGACCCAGGTCAAGAGCCATCCTTCGCAGAGTAAGGACATAGGTAATCGGTGTAGGCTGCGAGGCCTCGTTAGCCTCCAGCTCACAGAGATGCCCCTGCCGAGTTGCCTTAAGATCCGGGAAGGACTGCCACCCCTTGATCATCGGCTGACGATCCTCCCCCATCCCTACGACGAAGATGTAGTCAGGATCACTCCGCAGCACATACTCCCTGCTGAGCGTCCCATGACTGAGGTCCTCACATATATTAATACACCCGAGACGGGTGATCATCTCTCCCATATAGTTTCCACCCGTCACTCCATAGAGGGGGTTATCCCCGAGCTGCATAAGCACTGTCCGTCCGGTAAGTCCCTGAGCGCTCATTCGCTGCCCGAGATCCTCCGCCACTACGAGGGAGGCCTCAGCAAGCTTCTTCGCCTCAGCCTCCTTACCAATCCTCTTGCCGAGGTCGACGAATTGATCACAGATCTCAGCCAGTGTGGTACCGGTGCGGTAGGTAACCACCTCAAGACCCAGTTTCCGCAGGGTCTCAATGTCACTCTGTCGTGTCAGTGAGGTAGCGAGGATCAGGTCCGGCTTCAGCGCCACGATGGCCTCAGGGCTGGTCTTGACCGCACTCGCAATCACGGTCACCCCCTTGCGCCCCGCAGCCATACAGTAGCTGGTGCACCCGACGATCCAGTCTGCAGCATCGAGGTAATAGAGGGACCGGGTGAGAGATGGAGCAAGGGAAACAATGCGCCTCGGTGTCGATGCCATCAGGGCATAGCACCCTACGAAGAGGCAGACTAAGAGAGAGAAAAATCGTCTCATGGCTATAAACTATGCGGATCAGAAACGATATAGGAGGTACGTACGCACATCGATCACCTGCTCAGAGGAGGTCCCGAAGAGGGAGGTCCGGCTATTGTCAAAGAGCTCCCCCAGATTATAGATATAGCCACCTCTCAGCCCGATCACAAAGCGACGCATATGGTACTCCGCACCGACGCCACCACCGACACCCCACCAGAAGTTGTGATCCAGCTCATGCCCGTGATGCTCCCGATAGACACGGCGCATCGTGGCGGGGTCAAAGCCTTCGTCCACCTGCTCCTCCTCACGCTCTCCCAGCTTGTACCCGAAGTGAGAGCCCGCATCAATGGTGAGCTTAAGGGGACTATTGGCTCCACCGATCATAAAGTGGGTCATGATCGGCACATGCACAAAGGAGAGGTTACGCTTATAGGTATACTGCGGATAGTCCTCCGGAGCCTCCGTCCAGCCACGCTGCCAGTAATTAAGCTCCACCAGCACACCGGCATAGCTCTCCACATCATACCTCAGTGCCACTCCGCCACTGTAGCCGAGATAGGGTTTCTGCTGGATGATGGGACGAAAGGTGACGGTGGAGAAGCTGACTCCACCGGTCGGACCGATGAGGAGCCTGCCCCATCTCTCCGCCCCAAGCCTCATAGGAGACAGGGTCAGGAGAGTCAGCAGCAGAGAGAGTGCTAGTCTTTTCATCATCAGAAGCGCGACACGCTATTGTCCTTATTGTACCGGACGAGGAAGACCCCTTGATTGCTCCTGGTCCCACTCTTCATCGGTGCACTCTTGCCAAAGTCAAGCAGCGACTGCACACCCTTGTAGGCCGTGTCCGACGCCTCGTTTTTCCCCAGGAAATAGCTCCCCGTATCGTAGCCGAGAGCCGAGTATCGTGGGAAAGTGTTGCCGGTACCGTGACCAAACCACTTCATATAGTCCGCCGAGAACCGCTGGTAGGCACGATCTCTCGGATAGATGAAAAAGGTGGTAAAGAAGGTTGCCTCAGCTCGGTACATCTGTCTCCCGAGCGAGGAGGCATAGGTCTGCCACTCAGGATATCCAAAGGCAGTAACCACGGAGCTATCCCCGAGCTCCTCCTGTGCGCTGTCGATGGCACTCAGCACCTGCCGTGCTGCAGAGAGAGACGAGGAGGTCGGCACCACAACCACCCTCAGGTGACCTAAGCTCTGCCGAGATACATCCTCACCGCTCATAAAGTCTGACGAGGCACACTCCGAGTACGAGGTGCCGGCAAGGCGCAGTCTATTCCGGAGAGCTAGCACGAAAGGACTCTCCTCCTCGCCCGCTATGGGACGGACAAAGAGTACATGGTATGAGCCATAGGTCTGCATAAAGCGCTCCGCAGCCTGATCATACAGTAGTGCTGCCGGGGTATTGACCTGGTAGATACGACCGGAGAGAGAGGAGGCTACGTCCTTGGAGGAGAAGGGGATCACATAAGCAGCCTGCTTGTAGCGAGCCAGCTCGCTCAGCTGGCGGATCGAGGAGATCGAGACGCCACCGATGATCAGGTCGACGTCGGGGAGGTTGCTTATCGCCACCTTGGTTGACGGCAGCTCCACGTCATCGCAACTGTAGACATACAGGTTGATGTCCCGACCTTTCCGCTTAGCCTCCAGCACACTCATCAGGAACCCCTCGTAGTAGTCCGCAAAGCGCCTCTCCCTATCAAGCCTGAAAGGAAGAGCAAGCACTACATCCATCGTCCCTGATCCGGTGGTAGGGCGAGTGGCAACGACACTCCTGGCAGCCAGGTTATTCGGTATACTGCCATCCGGCAGGAAAACCGACTCCCCGGCTCTCAGCCCACGCTCCAGCACCTGAGGATTGTACTTGTAGAAGTCCTCCTCACTCCAGGCAGTACCCTTGACGAGCGAGTAGACGCTAGCCCCTCCGGAGACTGTCTCAAGCCGGATACCATTGAGACTGTCCGCAGCCGCCGGCACGACACGCTTGGCATCAGGCGACGAGGGGGATGTCGCAGAGTAGGCAGGCAGCTTGATGATCATGCCTACCGCAATGTCGTCAGGAGACTTGAGGAACGTATTGAGAGCCATCAGCTCCCTCACCGTGGTGCCTGCTCGGCGAGCTATGCTGTAGAGGGTATCCCCCTTCTTGATCGCATAGAACTCCTCATCCGATGAAGCTGCCGTGGATACGCCTGCGGGTAGCACCAGCCGCTCCCCGACACGTATACCCTGACGGGCAGAGGGATTGAGCCTATAGAGATCAGCCACAGTGACGCCATACTGCTTACCTATCCGATATAGGGTCTCGCCGGACCGGACCACGTGGACACGAGTCGTCGTCTGCGCCGACCCACTGACAGAGACGAGCAGCACCAAACACATCCACAGGATGGTCTGTCGCACTCGGCTTCCCTCAATACTTCGCTTCATCTTGGATACAATACTACTATTAGGATAGGTACACAGCGCATAGGCGCCACTCTTCGGTGATGGCACAAAGGTAATGAATTGCCCCCTTTCTGCCACAATTCTAATACCGGGATTGAGGGGTCACGCACTTGAGTGGTACAGAAGCCACTCAACTCATTCTGAAGAATAGGAAACGAAACACCAGCAAGAGGGTCGCACCATCAAGCCTTCTCACCGAGTGCGTCACCCCTACCCAAGCAGCCCTCTCCTCATGGAAATCTCTAATACCGATATTAGTGACGCCTAATACCGATATTAGACTTCACTAATATCGGTATTAGATCGAGCCCCTATCCATCGGGCATTGGACACCCGTCTCTTATGGGCTCCGCAGCAAAGGCTATAGATGGTAGACGAGGAAGCAGTTAGAGCCTAAGGAAACTTTTGCCACCACCCACAGCCTCCGTTTCCTCCTCCCGGTACATCAATGCGGATTAGCCGTAACCCCTGTGCCGGGGTCAGTCCGAAGCGAGAGGACACAGGCGAATATTGGTACCTTTGTATACAGATCCCATCGGGGTTCTTTTACTTTGACACCAAATTCAATAGATAAACCATGAGACGTTCTCCACGACTGATCTTAGCTACACTCGCCCTCATCCTGAGCCTTGCCTCTCAGGGTCAGACAGTCACACGATGCGAGCCGACAGGTCCATCCACGATCACTATCACGATGGATAATGGGCAGGCGAGGGTGCTGGACTTCTACAGCGATCATATCGTCAGGATCTATCAGGACCCCAAGGGCAGACCGCTTCGCGATCCTCTCTCGGAGCCGCCGGCAGCGATATTGGTCAGTCACCCGAGAAGCGCCACTCCCTTCCGGATCTCCATTAGCACAGACCGATCGGGCAATCCGGTGGTCTCCACCGATGCGGTCTCTATCACCACGGGGCTGAGAACCGGTCTTATGAGCGTGACCGACCTGCGAAGTGGCAAGGGTGTTGTCAAAGAGTTGAGAGCTCCGATTTTTAAGGATGCGTCAAGCGCACTCTTCCTCTCCATGGGAGAGCACGAATACTTCTATGGGGGAGGTGTGCAAAATGGTCGTTTCTCTCATCGTGGACAGTCTATTGCCATTGAGAACACCAATAATTGGGTCGATGGAGGAGTGGCTTCCCCTACTCCTTTCTACTGGAGTACAGCCGGCTATGGGATCCTGACGTACACCTTCCGCCCCGGGAGGTACGACTTTGGCGAGGAGACCAAGGATCAGGTTGCCCTACAGCACAGTCAGGACTACTTAGACTTCTTCCTCATGGTGAGCGACACGCCTGATAAGCTTATCTCAGACTACTACACTCTGACAGGGAGACCGGCATTGGTGCCAAAGTTTGGCTACCTCGAGGGTCACCTCAATGCCTACAACCGCGACTACTGGCTGGAGACCTCAGAGCAGGGTAAGGGGATCCTTATGGAGGATGGGAAGCGCTATATCGAGAACCAGAAGGATAATGGCGGTATCAAGGAGTCGCTCAATGGGGAGCGGGACAACTACCTCTTCTCCGCCCGTGCGGTGATCGACCGCTACGCCCGGCACGATATGCCGCTTGGCTGGGTGCTGCCCAACGATGGCTACGGAGCCGGCTATGGGCAGGAGGACTCACTGGACGGAAACATTGAGAACCTCAGACAGTATGGCGCATACGCTCACAAGCATGGTGTAGAGATCGGACTCTGGACTCAGAGCGACCTCCATCCGGTCGAGGGCATAGAGCCACTACTGCAGAGGGACCTCAATAAAGAGGTAGGGACAGCAGGTGTAAGGGTACTCAAGACTGACGTGGCATGGGTAGGAGCAGGCTACTCCTTTGGTCTCAATGGGATTGCCGATGCTGCCGAGATCATGACCCGTGAGGGCAGTGGAGCTCGCCCATTCATCATCACACTGGACGGATGGGCAGGGACACAGCGCTACGGCACTGTCTGGTCGGGTGATCAGACCGGTGGCGACTGGGAGTACATACGCTTCCACATACCGACCTACATCGGCAGCGGTCTCTCGGGGATGCCCTTTATCAGCTCCGATATGGACGGGATCTTCGGCGGAGGCAACCTCCCGGTGAATGTCCGAGACTATCAGTGGAAGGCTTTCACTCCCATTCAGCTCAATATGGATGGCTGGGGTACCAACCCTAAGTACCCCATGGCACTGGGGGAGCCGGCCACCTCGATCAACCGATCTTACCTGAAGTTCAAGTCTGCCCTCCTGCCGTATATGTATAGCTGTGCGTATGAGACGTTGGATGGGACACCGCTGATGCGTCCGATGTTTTACGAGGAAGCGTCACCCTATACCCTTGGGAGTGCGACGAAGTACCAGTTCCTCCTCGGGCCGAGTCTACTCATCGCACCTATATACAAGGAGACGGCTCCTGACAAGGAGGGAAATGATCTCAGGCACGGCATTTACCTGCCGGTCGGTCTCTGGTATGACCTCTTCACCGGCGAGCCCTACGAGGGCGGACGGGTGATCAATTGCTTCGATGCCCCACTCTGGAAGCTCCCCGTCTTCGTCAAGGCCGGCGCCATACTCCCATACACCCATCCATTCAATCAGATAAGCAAGGCCCAAAAGGACTTCCGGGGCTATGCGCTCTACGGAGGAGCGGATGGCTCTTTCACTGAATACGATGACGATGGGCGCACGGTAGCCTATACGGAGGGAGCCTCCGTCCGCACACCGCTGACTCTCAATATGAGCGGGGATCGGCTCACCTTTGACATAGGCTGTACGAATGGAGGTTACAAGGGCTTTAAGCCCCTCAAGACGACAGAGATCAGACTAAGTATCTCACAGAAGCCCGCTGCTGTATCTGTCTCTGTAAATGGTCGACCGATACTCCTGCGAGAGGTGACAAGTCGTGCAGATTACGAGGAAGCCAAGGGAGGGGTATTCCTCTACGACGAGTCACCGGAGCTCAATCGCTACAGCACCAAGGGATCCGAAGCATCTCAGATTAGCGTCAAGGGAAATCCTGTAGTGCTGATCAAGCTGGATAAGGTCGATACCACCACTGAGCCGATCCGGGTAGCAGTCGATGGCTATACACTCAACCAGCCAAACCACTTTTATCGCCATACGGGTCGGCTCCAGGCGCCCAAGCTGTCACCCGAGGAGAGCTTGATGAATGCCTACACTTTAACTCCCCACTGGAGTGCAGTGAAGGGGGCAGACTTCTATGAGATAGAGCTCGGGTCGGTGCTTTACTCGACGATCCTTGGCGAGCACTTCACCCTTGAGGAGCTGGAGCCGGAGACAGAGTATACCCTGCGACTGAGAGCCGTCAATAGCGATGGCACATCGGACTGGTCTCTGCTCACCCTCCGGACGGCCAAGGACCCGTACGAGAATGCGATCAAGGACATCGTCGCCACCACCTCCGTCCCCAACCAGTCCGGTCAGGGCGTTTCCAAGCTCTTCGACGGAGACAAGTCCACCACCTGGCATACCGAGTGGAGTAAGGAGGCGACCCCCTTTGACCTCACCCTGGACCTCAGAGGGGTCGCCCGGCTTGACTCTATGGAGTACTACCCCCGACCCGATGCGGGCAATGGCACACTCCTCAAGGGGACCATCGCCTACTCTGAGGATCGGAAGAGCTGGTCTGCTGAGCAGCCCTTCAGCTGGAGTCAAGACGGGTCGATGAAGACCTTTACTTTCGCTGAAAAGCCGGAGGCGCGCTACCTCCGTCTCCACATCACTGAGGGAGTCGGTAAATATGGCTCCGGGCAGGAGCTGTACGTCTACAAAGTGCCGGGAAGTACCCTGCGACTACAGGGCGATATCAATCGCGATGGAAAGATTGACGAGAACGACTTTACTTCCTATACAAACTATGTAGGTCTGAGGACAAAGGATGCCGACTTTGGCTATATCTCGATCGGGGACATCAATAAAAATGGTCTGATCGATGCCTACGACATCTCCACAGTAGGGACGGTCCTTGATGGCGGGGTCTACCCGTCAAGCAAGGTGGTGAGCGGACGCCTGACCCTCTCAACAGACCGGACCACCTTTACCGAAGGTGAGGAGATCAAGATCCTTGTCACCGGAAACGATCTGAAGCAGGTCAATGCCCTTAGCCTTGCCCTACCCTACGATGCGACCCTTGTCCGCAATGTCGGCATGCGGCTCATCGGGATGAAGGATCTGGTCAATCTCTCTTACGACCGACTCCACAGCGATGGGTCCAAGGAGCTCCTCCCCACCTTCGTCAATAGGGGAAATAACTTCCTCCTTGAGGATGGTGACCTCTTTGAGATCACATTCCGCGCACTGAAGTCCGGCAGCTGGACGCCGGAGGCTGTGGACGCACTGCTGGTGGACCGAAACCTCAATAGCATCGATCCACTCTCAAAATAAATAGGAGTGACTGAGGATATACTGCAATACTGCTGGAGCAATCGGCTCTTTGATGACCTCACCGTTCGGGGTCAGCAGGTTGAGGTGGAGAGTGTCGGAGTGCAGAATGGCTCCGATGGGCCTGACTTCACCATGGCACGTATTCGCTTAGGGAGTATCCTATGGGTAGGCAGCGTAGAGCTGCACCTGCGCGCCTCCGACTGGTACGCACACGGTCACGACTCCGACCCACGCTACACCGACCTCATACTCCACGTTGTCCTGGAGGACGACAGAGAGGTGTATGACCAGAGAGGCGAGAGAGTGCCCTGTGGGGTGCTGCGCCTCAGCAAGGAGTCGGTAGACCGGATGACAGAGCTACAGGTGAGTGGCCGCTCCCTCCGCTGCACACCCGAGATCACCGAGATCAGCATCGATGAGATCAGGAGTTGCTTCCGACCACTCATCCATGAGCGGATGCACAATAGGGTGGAGCGAATGGCTGCAGGTCCTGTCGATGAGGGCGGGGTCAATGCCTTCCTCTTCCGCTCTATCATGCGCTACCTCGGCTGTCACCGCAACAACGACCCTATGGAGGAGACCGCCCGAAGCATCCCCTACAGAGCCCTCAAGCGCCACGCCTCCGACCCTACGGCCCTGGAGGCGATACTGCTTGGACAAGCGGGGCTTCTCCATACCACCGCCCCACGAGATGAGTACGAGGTGCAGCTGACCGAGGAGTATCTATTCTACCGCTCAGCCTTTGACCTTACACCGATCGGGGAGGGGAAGTTTCGCAAGCTGAGGTTACGCCCTGCCGCCTATCCCGCTCGGATGCTATCCGTGGCGGCTCAGATCTTCCACCACGAGGACGAGCTAATGGGGGCTGTCACCACGAGGGACTGGGAGAGGCTTGATCACCTGCTACGGGTGAAGCCCTCACCCTACTGGCAGTCTCACCTCGACTTCGGTCAGCCGTCAGCTCGCAAGATAGGAGCAATAGGCGACAGCCTGATCCGGATCTTGATGATCAACGCCATCATCCCCACCGTCTATTACTATGCGGAGTGGAGTGGCTCACATGCGGGCAAGGAGGCTGCACTCGACCGGCTGCGGGAGCTCCCTCCCGAGCGCAATAGTTACATCGACCTCTTCAGCCGGTATGGCATCACGGCGACTAACGCCCTCGACACCCAGTGTATGCTGGAGCTCTACACCAACCACTGCATCCCCTACCACTGCCTCAGCTGCCCAATGGCGATCCGCCTCTTTGAGCTGCTCCGCACACTGCCACAGAGCGGTCAGTCTACATAGACCTGACAAGCAAAACGACCCCACCGCATCTGCAGTAGGGTCGTCTCGTCAGTTGTCCTATAAGGACTCGAACCTTAAATTCAAGAGCCAGAATCTTGCGTGTTGCCAATTACACCATAGGACATTGTGTCTCTTTGACGTTGCAAAGGTAAGACTATTTACCGACTTAGCCAATAGCTGTAAGCAAATATTTTCACAATGGTTAGCCACAAGCCTCTCCGCAATGATCGTTATGAACGGGAAGTGAAAAAGTGGGTACCCTACTCTCATGGCAGCGATGACTCAGCCCTTGAGATTGGAGGAGGACAGAGTGAGCGAAAAGTGGTAAATTTGGCGCACCAATTAGGTCTTCACATTGAGGTTGAGGGCCTATGAATTAGAATGGACTTATCCGCCTCAAGCACGGATACTTGATATACTCATCGTCATGTCACAAGGCTTCAAAAAGTTTATCACCTGGCTCTGGATCATCTTCGCTGCCGGAGTCGTGGCCGTAATACTCCTCTTTTTCCTGATCTCTAAGGGGATCATCGGCTATATGCCCCCGATTGAGGACCTGCAAAATCCGATCGACCGCTACGCCTCACAGGTGATCAGCCAGGATGGCCAGGTGCTGGGGACCTATGCCCTGCAGGATAATAACCGAATCCATACGGACTACAACGACCTCGCCCCCTCGCTCGTCCATGCGCTTATCGCTACTGAGGACAAGCGATTTACCGACCACAGCGGCATCGACATGATGGGCGTACTGCGGGCCTTCTTCCGCACCATCATCATGGGCGACAAGGACTCCGGCGGTGGCAGTACGATCACCCAGCAGCTCGCAAAGCAGCTCTACTCCCCACACGCAGACAATATCATAGAGAGGGCGCTGCAGAAGCCGATCGAGTGGGTCATAGCGGTGGAGCTGGAGCGACGCTACTCCAAGGAGGAGATCATCAGCCTGTACCTCAATCAATTTGACTTCCTCTACAATGCCATCGGGATCGAGCAGGCCTCTCTCACCTACTTCAGTAAGCTACCTAAGGATCTGGAGGTGGAGGAGTCGGCTCTCCTCGTGGCTATGGTGAAGAATCCCTCCTTCTACAATCCCCGTCGCCATGAGGAGCGCGCTCTTACCCGGCGTAACTTAGTGATGGACCGAATGGTCGAGAAGGGCTTCCTCACCAAGGAGGAGGCTGCCAAGCACAAGGAGATCCCGATCAAGCTGATCTTCAATCGCCGCACCCACAACAACGGAGCTGCACCCTACTTCAGGGAGTATATCCGCCAGATAATGACTGCTAAGGAGCCACGCCGAAGCGACTACCCGGACTGGCAGAGAGATCAGTACAGCCGAGACTCTGTCGCCTGGATCAATAATCCGCTCTATGGCTGGTGTGCAAAGAATAAGAAGGAGGACGGCTCCAACTACGACATCTACACAGACGGGCTCAAGATCTACACCGGGATCAATACCCGGATGCAGGAGCACGCTGAGGCGGCTATGATCGAGCACTTGGCCTCCACTCTTCAGCCCGCCTTTGATCGGGAGAAATCAGGTCGTGCCAATGCGCCCTTCTCCAATAGCATCACGCCACAGGAACGAGACAAGATCATCGACCGGTCAATCCGTCAGAGTGGACGCTACTTCACCATGCGAGCTGCAGGGGTACCCGAGGAGGAGATCATCGCCTCCTTTGACAAGCCCACCGAGATGCAGGTATTTGCTTACGAGCGGAGCGGAGACAGCTACATCACCACCCTTCGTGACACCGTGATGACCCCGAGGGACTCAATCATCTATGCCAAGACCATCCTCCGATCCGGCTTCATGGCAATGGACAGCGAGACGGGAGAGGTACGCGCCTACGTCGGTGGACCGGACTTCCTCACATTCAAGTACGACATGGTCACCCAGGGACGCCGTCAGGTGGGGTCGACGATCAAGCCTTATCTCTACTCCATGGCGATGAACGAGGGCTTCACACCATGCGACCAATTGCTTCACGTACAGCCGGCACTCCGCAATCCTGACGGCTCCATCTGGACACCGCGAAACGCCGGCTCCTCCATGATCGGCGAGATGGTCTCCATCGGATGGGGACTGAAGCACTCGGATAACTGGGTCACCGCCTGGCTTATGGGTCAGCTGTCAAGTGACGGCTACTCCACTAGCTTCGTCAATTACCTCCACAGTATGGGCGTCACCGGCACGATAGAGCCGACCCTCGCCCTCTGTCTCGGCTCTTGTGACATATCGGTCGAGGAAATGGTGGGAGCCTTCACCACTTTTAGCCAAAAAGGAATGCGACAAGAGCCCCTCTACGTCACCAAGATTGTGGATAAGTATGGAAATGTGGTGGCCAACTTCACCTCCAAGGTCCACGAGGTCCTCCCGGAGGATGCCGCCTACAAGACGCTCTATATGATGCGTGAAGTAATGAATGGCGGTACCGGCAGCAGGATGCGCTTCCGTTACGGCATAGATGCCGATATGGGAGGGAAGACCGGTACGACACAGAATCATTCGGACGGATGGTTTATGTGCTTTACCCCTAAGCTCAGCACCGGCTGCTGGGTAGGCGGCGAGGACCGATCGATCCACTTCGATGGTATGCGTATGGGTCAGGGCGCGAGCTTGGCACTACCGGTGGTGGCGAGGTTCTTCCAGAAGATCTACGGAGACAAGGAGCTGCAGAAGGACACCTCCCTCGGCATTGATCCCGGGCTAAAATTTACCTTCCCCGAGGGCTTTGAGCCATGTCGCAGAGACGATGCTGCCGGTGTCGCGTACGACAGAGAGGATGTCACAGAGCCACACCACCAGCAAGCCCCCAAGGAGATCGATGATCTCTTCTCCTGAGTCGGGATCCTTATTAAGGTCTTCCTCGGGCTAACAGGGAGTCCCTCTAACCACTCGGTATTCAGGGCGATATTTTCCAGCTCGTTTTCTGTGTGGATTGAGTCCATTACCTATGTTATTTGACATTATGTAGTTATCTTTGGCGTATCAAAGGGGTTCGTCTCGGGTCTGTCCCGAGGGGCTTCCCGCCAGGGTCGGGAATGCGAGGCCAAACGCATGAGTTGGATGTTAAGCCGAGACCCATCATAGACGTGGTGCCACTTGGCACCACGTCTTCATTTTATCTGCCCCTTTATCTTCTTTAGGTATTGACCGGATAGTAAGGTAATTTCTCGGAACTTTGTATTACTCTGTTGTATTGAGTTATCAAGCCAAGTCCCCTACCTATCGCCCCCTCGCGCGTGAGATCATCTATAGCGTCTCTAAGTGCACCAGCGTCTCCCTCGCCCATTTTCAGTCCTCGGAGACCATTGCCCTGGCCCATTCCTCCGTCTGCTGGTTGTCGAGGATAAGGTTCGGTCTTAAGATTGCGGAAAACGCTGATGTCTATCTTCCTCGGTTTTGCAGGTAGTCTATCTATTTGTTTAGTGATGACAATGAGATTATTCAGCTCGATTTCTGTGTGGATTGGTTCCATTATCTATATTATTTGATATTATGTAGTTATCTTTGTCTCAGCTTGAAAGAGTTAGTTCGTCTCCACTCTCTCGGGTGCAGTCGGACGCCCCTCCCCCACTTGTTCCGTGAGTTAGGAACAGGCGGGGGTTGACGTTATAGGGCAATAATCTCATCCTCAGAATCTAATAGGTCAGTCATAGTTTTATATACGACCCGCCTGACCACGTTGCCGTCCGCCGAAAGGTCGTCTACTCGGTGACCATTGCCCAGTCCCACTCTCCCGCCTGCTGGTTGTCGAGGACGGTGTAGGTCTTGAGCTTCTCCACGGGGGGTACCCGGCGGCACTATGATACAGGGGGCTTTATCAAACGTTCCCAGCTCTCGCATGGCTCGCAGGCGCATATTACCCCCGATGACTACGTACTTACCGCCCTCGGTCTCGTAGACGATAAGCCCCCTGAGGGCGAGCATTTCGGGGTTATTGG
The DNA here is from genome assembly GCF_001808555.1 of Porphyromonas sp. HMSC065F10. Taxonomy (GTDB): domain Bacteria; phylum Bacteroidota; class Bacteroidia; order Bacteroidales; family Porphyromonadaceae; genus Porphyromonas_A. The sequence goes on along the minus strand of NZ_KV793779.1, from coordinate 3,577 downwards.
TGATGTTCTCCTTAAGCTTGGAGAAAGCGTTAACGTCTATCTTCCTCGGGTTGGCAGGTAGTCCCTCTATCTGCCCGGTGTTGAGGACGAGCTTTTTCAGCTCGATTTCCGTGTGGATTGGTTCCATTATCTTTATCTTTGTAGTGAGTAATTATATCAGATTTAGTAGCCCATGACTAAGGAAGAGCTTATTAAGCAGTGCCGGTACTTCAAGGGGGAGGCGGGCAACCCGTACACTGGGAAGGACCAAGACAAATCAATGTTTTGGGACTATGAGCGGATGTGGGTAGAGCAAGGGGGCGTATACGAAGATCCTGAGGTTGCACAAGACAAATACCTTGAGTCTCCTTGTATCGCGAAAATAAAAAAGGAGGACGCTTGGTGGAGTGTACCGGTGTCGCTTCAGATCTTGCTCTTCAACAGATACGTCTATTGGCTTGGCGGGTATGCTCATATTGAGAGAGATCTTGAGAATTACGTGAAGTGGTTGAGAAGGACATATATCGGTGAAATCTATGTTATCTGATATTATGTTGTTATCTTTGTCCTAGCTTGAAAGAGTTAGGCGCGAGACCATCTTAGGGTGCTTGAGTGCCACTATTCAGCCCTGCGGTTTATCCCCGTGGGGCTGTCTCATTTTTTGTCATAGCTTGTGTACTTTCCCGTCATCTGAATAGTAGTAGCCTTCGTGTTCTCGTAGAAATGCCGTCTCTCCCATTGGTCGGGGTCGTAAGCTTCAAATCTTCTGCGCCCCTCTTCGATATGGTCTCCGTCGGGTGCCGGTGGCGGGGTGCCATGTGGCGGCTTCGGGGGCTTGCGCCCTCCGCCTGACGTGCCGGGCTTCGGGGGCTTCCTGCCGGCATCGGTGAGCTTGCCCTCTTTGGAGAAATTATCCCGCACCCAGTAGGGGGCGGTTCCTTTCTTGATTGACCTGTCCAGGCGGGGCTGGTTGTCGGTGACCCACTGCTTGAAGTTTGGTGGCACGTCCCGCACCTCTCCAACCCCTGGGTCATCGTCAAAGATCGCAAGACAAAAACAGCGGCACTGAGGGTGCCACTTGGTGAACTTGAACCACTTCGGGTACTTCCCCGCCAGTTCGTCGCAGATGTCGGTAAAAAAGAGGTGACCGTTGCAGGTGTGGTTGTTGGAGAGCCTGACCTCGTACCCGATGACAAAGTCCAGCCGCTGCCACCGCTCAAAGTCCGCTTCCGCATAAGGCAGGCAGTCCCTCTATCTGCCCGGTATTGAGGACGAGCTTCTTCAGCTCGATTTCTGTGTGGATTGGTTCCATTGTCTTTATCTTTGTGGGTGTTATATAATCACGTAATTCAATGGGCATGAGAGCAAAGTGTACGAAAGAAGAAAAGGAAATTGCTGACGCTTATGCGAAAGAATGGCTTTGGGATTTCGCAGTCTGCGTTGGCAGGTACCGTGGATGCCCCGTTTTTTACGCTGCTTCACTCGTCCCTGCTTGCGTCGGTCTCCCACTGTACTTTTATATTACAGATGACGGTGAAGTTGTGAAATTACCCCGGCAGGTCTGGTCTAAACTCTAACGTTTATCCGTGGCGGTGTGATAAAGTACCCTTTTGGCGACCTTTGGGTCAATTATCAAGTCATCTACTCGGAGGATGTTTAGTCCGTAAGTAGGGCTAACGTACCGAGTTAAGTACGCCCTTACCGCTCTTGTCCCCTCTATCCTCTCATTAATTTGTGGGTCGTAAATGCTGAGGGATCCCTTGTCGTCTCGTATCAGTGTTACAATGTGTGCCCCGCCCCCTCGTCTATGTTATTTGACATTATGTTGTTATCTTTGTCTCAGCTTGAGAGAGTTAGGGACGTGTTACGCTTCGGGCGGCTCGTACCGTCCCCCCCGTCTTGGTTCCAGTCGAGGCGGGGGCGTTTTTTTGGCGAAAGCTTTTCATCTCGTCTTAGGTGGTATGGAGGGCTTATGACAAAAAGTCGGATCCCGCACCTGATGAAGTGCGAGATCCGACTTTTTTCGGATCAGTAGGTTACCCTATTACTTAAGGCTACCCACCATATCCTCCGGGCGAACCCACTGGTCAAACTCCTCGGCAGTGAGGAAGCCGGACTTTACAGCCTCCTCGCGGAGAGTGGTCCCGTTGTGGAATGCAGCCTTGGAGATCTTGGCCGCCTTCTCATACCCGATGTGGGTATTGAGTGCCGTGACCAGCATCAGAGAGTTATTGAGCAGGGTATTGATGCGCTCCCTATTGGGCTCAATGCCGGCAACGCAGTGCTCCTCCAGTGAGAGGCAGGCGTCGCCGAGCAGCTGAGCGGACTGGAGGAAGTTGGCAGCCATGACCGGCTTGAAGACATTCAGCTCGTAGTTACCACTTGCACCGGCCATCGTGATCGTGGTCTGATTACCAAAGACCTGCACGCAGACCATCGTCATCGCCTCACACTGGGTAGGATTGACCTTACCGGGCATGATCGAGGAGCCCGGCTCATTCTCCGGCAGGTGGATCTCACCGATGCCGCAGCGGGGACCGGAGCCGAGGAGACGGATGTCATTGGCGATCTTAAAGAGAGCGGCCGCAAGACCATTGAGTGCCCCATGAGCCGCCACCACGGCATCGTGAGCGGCAAGGGACTCAAACTTATTGGGCGCTGTCACAAAGGGCTCCCCGGTAAAGTCTGCGATGTACTTAGCCACCAGCTCAGCGTAGCCCTTGGGCGTATTGAGTCCGGTGCCGACGGCCGTCCCGCCAAGCGCCAGCTCAGCGAGGTGCGGCAGGGTCGCCTCGATCGCCTTGATCGCATAGCCCAGCTGTACAGCGTAGCCTGAGAACTCCTGCCCGAGCGTCAGAGGGGTAGCATCCTGCAGGTGGGTCCTGCCGATCTTGACGATGTCCTTGAAGTCCTCAGCCTTCTTCTCCAAGCTCTTCTGGAGCTTCTTCACCGCTGGGAGGGTATGCTGTATCACCTTAGTGTAGGCGGCGATGCTCATCGCGGTGGGGAAGGTGTCGTTGCTGGACTGCGACTTATTGACATCATCATTGGGGTGGATCAGGCTCGGCTCGCCCAGCTTGCCACCATTGAGGACGTGGCAGCGATTGGCAACCACCTCATTGACATTCATATTGGACTGCGTGCCGCTACCGGTCTGCCAGATGACAAGAGGGAACTGATCATCCAGCTTGCCCTCAATGATCTCGTCGCACGCCTGAGCGATGAGATCACGCTTCTCCTGAGGGAGGACCCCCAGCTCGCAATTGGCATAAGCGGCCGCCTTCTTCAGATACCCAAAGGCGGTGATGATCTCGTGCGGCATAGAGGCAGCGGGACCGATCCGGAAGTTATTGCGACTGCGCTCCGTCTGGGCAGCCCAGTACTTATCAGCGGGGACCTTCACCTCGCCCATGGTATCATGCTCGATACGATACTCCATAATTGGCTTGACTATTTACTATTAGCGTTGTACTTACCTAACTTTCTTCCAAAGTTACCCAAAATCGAGTCTTTCGCAAAGAAGTCCCTCCATCCCCGCTCCACCGGTCAGACTGCACTCTTAATTGTGTGGTGTCCTAGAAAAGTACACACATAGAGG
>NZ_KV793778.1:10720-14119 GCF_001808555.1 Porphyromonas sp. HMSC065F10 | reverse complement strand
CTTCGCCCCTGCGGGATCGGAAGGCGAGATGGATAGGGGGCACGGGCGGATGGCATCTCTGCCGAGGTGCTATGTCGCCGACCGATCCGCACCCTAAGATCGACTGGGGCGAGCGCTTTTTTTGCTCTATTATCCGCTTACTCGCGCCGGTAGCCGGCGATGGCGTCAGCGATGGAGATGCCCTGGGTGATCCGCTTCGCCATCCCGATGCCGTCCCGCACCCCGCCGGCGATCTGCAGTCCCGGGTACTCCGCCTCCAGTCGGCGGATGTCCTCGTGGATCCCATCCGTCGTCAGGTCGTACTCCGGTATGGCGTGACTGTAGGGGGCGACGAAGACGAGGTCCGGCCGGATCTCCCGCGGGATCCGCATCATCTCGTACAGCTCCGAGAGGGCGATCTCCTGCCGCTCCTCTAAGCTCGTCCCGGTCACTAACTCCGGATTGCGCAGCCCGCCCATAAATATCGTGAAGAGCGCACTGTCCTCATACGGCACCCGCCCATCGAAGCAGGAGGAGGGGAAGAGGATCCCCAGCACCCGCCGCCGCTCGCAGGTCGGCACCAGCGCACCGAAGGCCCGTCGCTCCACCCCGGGGAGGTGGTCAAAGCCCACCACCACCTCCGTGATCGGGGCGTAGACCAGCGTCCGGATGCGATCGAAGCGCCCCGCCCAGTCGTCCGGGAAGAGAGGGGGCAGGAGGGCGGGCCGTATCGTCGTCACCACATGGTCGCACCGGACCGTCTCGCTCTCTCCCCCGGAGGTAAAGGTCACCTCATACCGGTGATCCTCCACGGGACGGATGCGGATATCGGTGGCACCGGTGACGAAGCGCCCGCTGCGTGAGGCCTTTCGCTCGATCCCCTCGATCAGGCGCGAGAGCCCACCGACGACGTTGAAGACCTTCTTCGTCGCCTTCTTGTCCCGCTCCGTCGGCTTCCGCTCCCTCATCAGCTTCATCGAGCCGCCGATGAAGCTCCCATACTTCCGATCCAGGTCGTAGAGCTTAGGCAGCGCCAGCCGTGTCACCAGCTTGTAGGGGTCGCCCGCATAGACCCCGCCGATGAAGGGATCCACTGCGTAGTCCACCATACTCTTGCCGAGGCGCCTCTCAGCGAGGTCCCCGACGCTCTCATTGGGGTCGGTGCCCCGCTTCACGAGGGGTTCGAAGGGGATGTGCAGCTTATCCCGCCATGAGAAGAGCGGGGTGGTGAGGCCGCTGATCGGGCCCGACGGCAGCGGGTGGAAGCGGTCCCCCTTCCAGATCCAGCGCGCCTCCGAGGCGGACTTAGCCACCTCCATCTCCGCCTCCGGGGAGACGTACTCAAAGAGCTCCGCCACCTCGGGCGTGGAGACCGACCCGGTATTGGGCCCGGTCTCAAAGGTGTATCCCCCCTGCTGACGTGTCTGGATCTGTCCCCCCAGTCGCTCCTCCCGCTCGAGGAGGAGGAAGGGGATCTCGTGCATATCGCACCCTGCTGCCACCGACATACCTGTAAGTCCCCCGCCGATGATCACCACGCGGGGCTGCTGCTTATCCTCTGCTGTCATACTCTATCTATTCTTTGGTTACGACAAAGGTAGGGAAAAAAGAGGCCAATGAAGACCTTTGCAAAATGGTCTTTCGCCGAAAAAGCACCGCTTTTTCGGCAGGGACTTTGCAGAACACCCCAGGTGCAAGGGACTGAGAGTGAGGGCGAAGGGAGTGTGCTTACGCACATGACCAAGCCCGAATCTCGAAAGTGACGCCGCAGATGGGGTGTTATGCAAAGGTCTCCCAATGGTTTACAGGCTCCGGCGCATCGCCACGGAGAGCCCCCCCCTGTGAAAGAAGTGCACCCGCAAGGGGTGAAGTGTTAGAATGTCTATGGATAGGCACCCCGCAAGGGGTGCCGCCTGCCAGTTATGCTCTCGGACGAACTGATTGTGCGACGCCCTGTCCGGACTCCCGCCCGTCCATCTCACCGGACGATCCCGCAGGGGCGAAGCCCCGGAGGGATCATCGCTCTTTAGCTGTAGGTTTGTCCTATTCACTCCCTACCGGAGTATTTACAGCCAACGTACGATCTCATAAAGGCTATTCATTTTTGGACTTGAGTTCCTTAGTTTCATCTCTCAGCTCATTGATGGCCTCAAGGTAATCCCTTTCAGCGGGAGACAGCGTGTTTTTCTGCCACTTTTTATACTCTTTCTCTGCTTTTGTCATGGCTTGCTTATGTGAGACAGAGCCCGCATGCGTTAATACCTGCTCACCGGTAGATGAGAGTATGCTATCAAGCTGTCTGATATAGTCCTCCATATACATCGGTTTCCTTCGCATCGCTTGAAGCTCTGCAAGGTCAAAGTATCCGGATACTAAATTGTTTAGGATCTTTAGTTCATCACTCGTAAGGTAGTTCTTCGCGATCTTAGCATCAGCAAGCGTTGGCCATGAGCCTTTGAATGTCGTCAATCCCACAAAAACCTTCCCTGAGTCCACCCTGTTAAATATCACCTCAGCAGCTGTTTGTCCATGTGTGGCATAGTGCAATTTGTTTTGCACCATCTTGAAAAAAGTAATTGATAGAGGGCTCTTAGGGTCGTAGTCGATAGCAGTGGCATATAAATCCAAGACCTGTCTATACATTACCTTTTCACTAGATCGAATATCTCGTATCCTATCTAAGAGCTCTTTCCAGTAGGCACCACCTCCCCCATTCTTTAGTCTCTCGTCATCAAGGGTAAATCCCTTGATCATATACTCCTTGAGACGAGCTGTGGCCCACTGTCTAAACCTCGTGGCAATAATCGACTTGATCCTATATCCAAGTGAGATAATCATGTCCAAGTTGTAGTACTTCACTTGGTATGTCTTCCCATCAGATGCAGTTGTTCGGTTTTTCCGAACAACTGAATTCTCATCCAGCTCCCCCTCCTCAAATATATTCTTTATGTGCTCACTTACATTAGGCTTACTTGTCTGGTAGAGCTCACAAATCTGTGCTTGTGAAAGCCAAACGGTCTCATCCTCAAGTAAAACATTGAGACGAGTGTCGCCTTCTTCATTGACATAGATAATGACTTGTCCTTCTTGCATCATTGTATTAGTGCTTCAGTGAATGGATAAGGGCACCAAGGGAAGTGCCGTTCCCTCCAAAACGTAGACGTCAGCGCACACATTGTCGGTAATCCTCCGGATGGTCGCCCGGAGCATGGCTCTCTGATCTGTCTCTGTCATAGGTATAGGGTGTAGCTGTCTGCTTGTACCGCTAAAGATACCGACAAATCCTGAGACCCTTCCCCCGTGGCTTAGGCACCAGCCGAGTGCCTATCTTGCCGGACAAGTCGGACGGGTCGGACGCTCTGCACAAACGTACCGGCTTAGACAGCACGCCGGCATCCGAAGGATGCCCGCTCCATAGGC
>NZ_KV793778.1:1614-10620 GCF_001808555.1 Porphyromonas sp. HMSC065F10 | reverse complement strand
TCGAGGCACGAAGTGCCGACGACCGATGTATATAAGCGTACGCATTATGCCTCGACCCCTTGCGGGTCGCCGGGTGAGGGTGTTTGCTCGGCTTACTTACAAGCTCCGCAATGGGCGAGAGGGGTTAGTAGCCGGCTTCCTCAAGATCAGTGATCGACCATCCCGTCACATAGAGGTACATGGCTACCAAGATGGTGGTGGCGCGCTCTACCTCGTTCTCACTGGCACTCGGTGCGAGATGCGACTCATCATTTCTCCACTGACGCACCATCGATAAGTAGTCTGCAAACTTCTTATACTCCGGACTCGGATTATTCCTCAGTCCCCAAAGACTCCCAAAGGCATGTAGTGCATCGGCAAGCGACGAGTCAGTCCCATATTGCCCCTCTATCTCCTCTTCATGGATGAGATAATAGAGCTTCTTCAGAAAAGCCTCATACTTCGTGATCAACTGATTGAAGTTGCGTCTCTTATCTACCAGTCTGAGCGAAGGAGCTGTGTAGACCTGATTAAGCGTATCCTTTACTAGCTCATTGATCCCATCTAATTTCGGGATACTCTCCGCATTGAGTACAAAGAAGAGGTACTCCACCACCTCATAGAGAGGTCGCATATACTTGCTCATCTCTGCAAACTCAGGCTCCATCACCTTCACAATCTTCTCCTTCAGCAACTCCTCATTATAGACTAAGTCCTGCTGCCGCCTCGTCTGTCTGGAGAGAGCATCTACAAATCGCTCCATGAGCACCATCGAAAAGCCCTTCTCCTTCTCCATCACCTCTGCGAAGTCGTAATACCTCTCGATCTGATCCGCCACCTTCTCATCAAACTTCTCCTTCACCAGGCTCATCAGCGCGTCATAAGTATTATCCGCACGGAAAGCATCATTCACCTCCGGGTCCTCCATCACCTCCTGCCAGATCTGTCGGATCACCACATCATTCTCGTTCAGGATGTCAGCGTACGGGCTATTCACCATGTCGAGGATCTCCTTGAGCGACCTCTGCTCATCTGGCACCATCACAGTGGGCTCCCCCATACGAGGCGAGTTTATCTCCGCCTCCTCATCCTCCAGCTCGATCACACCGTCATAGCTCATCTGGATCCGCAGCTTCTCCAGGTCTACCAGCTCCAGTATCTCCATCGGGAGCGTCTCCTTGGTATAGGGGAGAAACTTATAGAGCAGCTTGCAGAAGATATAATACTTCTCCAGCTCTGGATCGGTAAAGTCAAAAAACTGAGCCGTAAAGCCATACTGCCTCACATACCGATCCACCTGCTTGCGGAATAGGTCTTGATCCTCAGTCGATAGCACCTTCACACGCTCCTCCACAATATTCAGCAAGATCGATGGGATAGACGACACCTTATTGTCAATCACAAGCTGCACCACACGATCCACCTCCTCCTCATTAAAGATCTGATACTGATCGATATCCTCCTTGCAAGTATAGATACGCTGCGTATCCACCTCGCCGTCGAGGGAGATGTTGGTGTAGTATGGCTGGAAGGCCTCTTGCACCTGGACAGCAGTGTTCCTAAAGTCGAGGATCATCGTATCCTCCTTCCCCGGGTAGCAGCGATTTAGCCGACTGAGCGTCTGGATGCACTGTATGCCACCCAGGCGCCTATCCACATACATCGTATGGAGGAGCGGTTGGTCAAATCCCGTCTGAAACTTCTCCGCCACGATCAGGATCTTATACTCATCCCCCTCAAAGGCCTTCCGGATGGCATCATCCGTCACTCCTCCCTCATTCATATTCCCCTCTGAGTAGCAGACTCCATTGTCGTCCTTCACCTCACCCGAGAAGGCCACAAGCGTCTTGATCGCACCCCCGTAGTGCTTTGCGATCAGCCGGTCGATAAGCTTCTTGTAGCCCACCGCCGCCTTGCGTGAGTCACAGACCACCATCGCCTTAGCACGCCGCCCGATCTTATTGATCGTATGCTGCATAAAGTGATCGAGCATGATAGAGGCCTTACGTGTCATGATATAGGTATCCTGACCCAGGCTGGTCAGTATCAGCCCCACCGCCTTGTCCTCATCAAACTGCCGCAGCAGATCCTCCTCGCTTACCTTCCCACTCTCCGTCACTCCATACATAGTGGTGTAGCTACGGTAGTTGAGCAGCACATCGAGGATAAACTTCTCATCTATCGCCTGCTTCATCGAGTAGAGATCATGTGCCTCCTTGCCATCCTTACCATAGAGGGCAAAGGTCTTATCCTTTGGTGTAGCGGTAAAGGCAAAGTAACTGATATGGTGCATCTGCCCCCGCATCAGTTGCGTATAGGCCATCAGGGCATCCATCTGAGAGCTGTACTCCGAGGGGTCAAAGTCCTTCATCTCTGACAGCTCTTTATCCGTGGTCAGAGCAGTTGCGATGTCCTTAGCACTCTCGTTGCCCAAAGCGGTATGTGCCTCATCTATGATCACCGCATACTTCCTACTCTTCTCCCGCTTCAGGCTCTGTAGAGCGAAGGCAAACTTCTGCACCGTGCTGATGATGATTCGTCCCCCCTCGTCGATCGCCTTTGCCAGCTTCTTAGATCCCCTTCGGATATCCTTCACCGTGCCCGCCGTTGTCTGGAAGTTTACCACCTCCTCAGCCATATTCACATTGAGCACAATCCTATCCGTCACCATTATGATAGAGTCAAAGATCGGCGTATTATCCGCATTCGTCATATTAGCCAGCTGATGTGCCAGCCACGCCATACTCTTCGTCTTGCCACTACCGGCAGAGTGCTGTATCAAGTAGTTATGCCCGGGACCCTCCTCCCGCACCAGTCGCCTCAGCAGACGCACCGCCCTCATTTGGTGATAGCGAGGGAATATCGTCACATACTTCCCTCCTGCGACCTTGTATCGCTTGATAAAGTGCTGGATGAGGTCCAGCAAACTATCCGCCTGCCACACCTCACGCCATATATAACTGGTAGGATAGTCATCCTCCACCAGCGGATTGGTACTCTCCTTATTGAAAGGCAAGAAGCGGGTCTCAGCCCCCTTCAGCTCGGTAGTCATAAAGGCATAGCTATTATCCACCACAAAGTGTACGAGACAATTCCTTAGCACCCGATTGGCGGGACTACGGTCGTACCGATACTGATAGATCCCATTGTGGTAGCTCTGCCCCGTCCCCTCATTCTTCAGCTCACAGGTGAGGAGGGGCAAGCCATTGACCAAGATACAGAGATCTATCTCCTTACCTGCATCACCTCCAAGAGTACCATACTGTAGCTGCCGTACTACCGAGAAGCAATTGGCACGATAGAGCCGATAGGGCTCACTATCGGTATCCGTAAGCTCCGGCTTGAATTGTACAAACTTCACGCGGACCCCCGCAATCGTCAATCCCTTATTGAGCAGTGTGAGGATACTATGCCCACGGTCTAGATAGGCATTGAATACTTTGATCACCTCCTCCGTCACACACCTCTCCCCATATCTCTTGGCGAGCTTTTCCCACACATCCTCCTGCGCTCTCAGGAAGCGCTCCAGCATCTCAGGGTCGCAGAGCCGCTCAATATCAAATTGACTTGCATGCCGCTCGTTGTATAGGTCACTCTCCCGTAGTGCCTCCGTGATATGCACCTCGAGTGCTGTCTCATTCAGTGGATTCATCATAGCTTAGTTCTTCTCCTCAATTTCGTTATCCTCAAAATACCTTGACACGACCCGTCACCGCATCACTGATCAACGTTTGCTTCATCTCCCTCAGCAACTCAATCTGTCGTTGCTTTCGCTCCTTAGCCTCATCTATCTCCGCACACCTCCGGTCCAAATACTCTGCTATCCGCTCCTGCTCCTCCAATGGTGGAAGGGGATGCATACAGTTCAATATAAACCCTTCCGATAGTGTAGGAATCGTACTACCCCCAACTCCTCTCTTAATTTGATGTTGCAGGAAATTGGTACAAAGCAGATAGAAAAGGAACTTACTATTGCCTACTATGTGTTTAAAAACAACTATCTGTGGATTAATTGTGGCTTCCATTGGAAGGTCGCTTACATAGCTGGTTTTACCATATGTAGATCCAGTTTTAACAAGTATAACGTCACCATTCTTGATCATTATCTCAGGTGACTCATAGTACTTTTCCCAGCTTAAATAACTACAAAAAGAATAGTCCATTGAGCCATTAACCATATTTGATGGGCTAAGCGTAATTACCCCCTCACCCAGGCTAACTAGGTCAGCTACAGTATAACCTCTATAGCCTATTCGACCGAATAAACTAGTTATGTTTTTTAGTCTACTAACCTGCCAGTGGGCGGGGATATTGCCGATCCAGTCCACACCGGAGGGTTTGAGGGGGACGGTGGGGTCGAGTCCACGGGTAACCGCTTCACTGATGATGGTTTGCTTCAGCTCGTCCAGCAGTGCGATGGCTTGCTCCTCCTTATTGATGATGCTATCAATCTCCGCACACCTCCGATCCAAATACTCCGCTATCCGCTCCTGCTCCTCTAACGGAGGAAGAAAGTACCCCAAGGTTAGGATAAAATCAGAACTTACTCTTGGCATTTTTGCACCAGTAGTGGAGCCATTTGCAACATCGGTAAAGTCTTCTGATAATAACAGATATTTAACATAGGAAGCCTTTGCATTGCCTTGACATCGCCAAATAAAGAAGTCTCCTACTGCATTACCTGAAAACTCTGCCAACCATACCTTCTTAAGGTAAGGACGGAGTTTGCCATAAACAATATCTTCACAGTTAAACTCCACGCCATTCCCCTCATAAGTGGTTTCTGTGGGTATGAATCGACCTGTAGATGACTCAATATTTTCCAATCCTATTTTAGTCTCGGAAAAAGATGGAGTTGTTATGAGTTGAAGAAAGTTTTTGAACCTACATTTTTTCCAGTGAAAAGGCACTTCTCCTATCCACTCCACGCCCGAGGGCTTATAGCTATCGTATCGTTGCATAACTATCACTGCTTCAGTGAGCGGATAAAGGAGTCGAGGGAAGTATCACTCTCCGACTCCAGAGCTTTGAGGTCGGTGAGCACTTCGTCGATGGAGCGGAGTGGCTGATACTCGTAGAATATCTTGGTGAACGGAAACTCGCAACCGATCTTGTCCTGGCTCTCATCGCGCCACGCATCGGGACGGAAGGGCAGCACCTCTTCTCGGATGTATTCGCAGATATCCACCTTGAAGGGGATCAACTCGGTATCATTAAGGGCGGTGTCCGCCAGCATTGGAGAGGAGCTGTCGAGCGGATCGGTGTAGACCTCAGGTGCCGACTCCGACACCTCACCTAAGAGGCGTCGCACATCGTTGATATTGCCCTTATTGTACTTCACCTTCTGCTGCTTGAGGTAGTCAAATAGCTCGTAGTCGCTCCTTTGCTCCTCCAGACCCTCCAGGGTGAGTAGCTGGTCAAAGAAGTCCCACTTCCTCTGTCGCTTAGGAGCATCGGGTGCGGGGATGGTACCCTCTGCCAGCAGTGCCCTGATCTGATCAGGGATATCCCGATACCAGAGGCGCATCGGTCGGCGGATGGTCACTTGGGTGTAGAGGAAGTCGTCATAGTCCAGTATCTTGGCGATCTCGACACTCCGCTCCTTGCCTGTCTCCTCATCATGAATGGTGCGAGAGAGTGGCACATACTCCTGATAGATCCGGAGGATCTCCTGTGTCCCCTCCTCACTGATCTCAAAGCGCTTCTTACCGAGTGACCGCTGGAGAGGCACCACAAACTCCTTGTAGGTGGCATCAATGAATAGCACCGTACTGCGGCGCTCGACAGGGCGGTTATTGTCCAGTATCCATAGGTAGGTGGAGATATCGGTGCCGTAAAAGAGGTTTTTCGGTAGAGCTACGATGGCATCGAGTAGGTTGCGGTCGAGGAGCATCTTCCGGATATTGCTCCAGCCACTGCCGGCACCGCCATTGAAGAGGGGCGACCCATTGAGCACAATGCCGATCCGGGAGCCGCTCCCCTCGTCCATCTTGCTGATCATATGCTGTAGGAAGAGGAGCGACCCATCGCTCTTGTCGGGTAGTCCGGCCTCAAACCTCCCGCCGGTGGTACTCTCCCTAGAGACCTCCCGATAGTCGTCGCCCCAGTCCATGCCGAAGGGAGGATTGGCGAGCATAAAATTGAATCGCTTATGGGCAAACTTGTCATCGGTCAGGGTGTTGCCCTGCATCACATGGTCCTCGAAATCTTGAAGCTCGCCCTTCATCAGGAGGTCCGACTTGCAGATGGCATAGGTCTTTTCATTTAGCTCCTGACCATATAGATTGACCCTCAGGTTGGGCATGCCCGAGATCTCCTTCATATACTCCTTCCCCTCGGTGAGCATGCCGCCTGTACCACAGCAGGGGTCGTAGATAGAGAATATCCGCCCTGGCTGATATAGCTCGCTCTCCTTACCACTGAGTGTGAGTGCTACGAGCAGTCGCACAATCTCACGAGGGGTATAGAATTGCCCCGCCTTGGTATTGGTCGCCTCCTTGGAGTAGCGCACCACAATCTCAAAGATGGTACCCATCATGGTATTATCCACCACCTCGGGACTGAGGTCTACCTGTGCAAATTTCTCTACCACGGGGAAGAGCTTATTGCTCCGATCGAGGCGAGCATAGATCTGAGAGAGGTCTGTGGAGCCACTGGAGCTATCTTCATGCACAAAGTTGGAGAGGATGTCCTTGACATTATCGGTGAAGCCATTGAGGTAGACCTTGAAGTTGTCTCTGAGATTGAGTGGCGAGGCGAGGAGCTTCTGCAGCGAGAGACCAGAGTGGTTGTAGAAGGGGAGGTGGTACTTATTCATCAGCGACTTGAGCTTGTATGCCCGCTTCTTCTCGTCTGTCACGCTCTCCAGTCCCTTTGCGATCACTTCTCGCTTGCTCTCCAGTACGCAGTCAATACGGCGTAGCAGCGTAAAGGGGAGGATCACATCCTCCACCTCGCTGTCGTCGTATAGTCCGCGTATGCTCTCCTTGATGCTCCAGATATGCTGTCCCAGTTCTTGTGCTGTCATTATGCTACCAACTTTATCTCTATGTGTGGGGGTAATACCATCCCAAATATACCTACTCTTGAGCAAGTAGCCTACCTCTGCCCTGAAAGGGGGTGTCTGCTCGGCGACCTCTCTGCCCGACCGCCTGAATGGGGCCAAATTCTAATACCGATATTAGAGATCTCTAATATCGGTATTAGAGAAAACTAATATCGGTATTAGATCAGGGCGAGAATCTGTCTCGGGAGAATGGGGTACCTTTGTGAGAGAGAAATCAATCGACAATCAAGATATGACTGAGAAAACCGAGCGTAAGAAGATTACCGCAAGAGACTTTGCGGAGCTGAAGGGGCAGCGGAAGCTTGCCTGCGTCACCTGCTACGACTATACCTCCGCCCTCCTCGTGGACAGGAGCCACATCGATGCGATACTTGTGGGCGACTCGGCATCCAATACGATGGCGGGTCACCCGACGACGCTGCCGATCACGCTGGATCAGATGATCTACCACGTGCAGTGCGTGACACGTGCGGTGCGCCACTGCTTCGTGATGGGGGATATGCCCTTCGGCACCGTGCATGGGGACCCCTATGCCGCCCTGCAGAACGCCATCCGGATGATGAAGGAGGGAGGCTGTGATGCGGTGAAGGTGGAGGGCGGTCGCGAGGTCCGCGCCTCTCTGGAGATGATCCTCGGGGCAAATATCCCTGTGGTGGGGCACCTGGGGCTGACGCCTCAGTCGATCCACCGCCTCGGGGGCTACGGCCTGCAGGCGAGGGAGGAAGCGGCCGCCGAGCGACTGCTGGAGGATGCGCGGATGCTGGACGAGATCGGCGTCACGGCGATCACGCTCGAGAAGATCCCCGCCGCCCTCGCCAAGCGGGTGACGGAGGCGGTCTCCGTGCCGACGATCGGCATAGGTGCCGGCCCCGATACCGATGCGCAGATCCTTGTGATGCAGGACATGCTGGGGATGACTGAGGGCTTCAGACCAAAGTTCCTCCGCCGCTTCGGCGAAGTGGGGGAGGCGATGGTGCGCGCCTTTGACGACTATGCCGCCGCCGTGGCAGAGGGGTCGTTTCCCAATGAGACCGAGAGCTATTAATTTTCTATCAGAAAAAAAGATATGAGACTGGACGGAAGACAACAGAGCGGCAACGTAGAGGACCGGCGTGGTAGGCGGGTCAAGGGTGCCAGCATGGGCATCGGGGGGCTGATCGTCGTCGGGCTGATCACCTGGCTGATGGGGGGTAATCCCCTCGATGTGCTTCGGCAGGGCGGTGGCGCGATCGTCACGCAGCAGGCAGCTCAGGAGGAGCCGTACACCCCGACGGCCGAGGAGGAGGAGATGGCCACCTTTGCCAAGGTGATCCTCAAGGGGACCGAGGATGCCTGGACGGAAATCTTTGCGAAGTATGGCAAGACCTATACGCCACCGCGGATGGTACTCTATACCGATGCGGTGCAGAGTGGCTGCGGTGGGGCTTCGTCGCAGGTGGGCCCCTTCTACTGCTCGGCGGACCAGACCTTATATATAGACCTCTCTTTCTTTAACCAAATGAAGACGCAGCTCGGTGCCGGGGGAGACTTTGCCTACGCCTACGTGATTGCGCACGAGGTGGGGCACCATGTGCAGAACCTCCTCGGCACGCTCGATAAGGCGCATGCGCGGATGGCGCAGGTGAGCAAGACGGAGGCGAATGCGATCAGCGTGCGGCTGGAGCTGCAGGCGGACTACTACGCCGGTATGTGGGCACACTACGACGATGCGCGCTTCGGTTCGCTCGAGCCGGGCGACATCGAGGAGGGGATCAATGCGGCACACGCCATCGGGGATGACAAGCTGCAGATGGAGGCTCAGGGGTACGTGGTGCCGGATGCCTTCAATCACGGTACCTCTAAGCAACGCATGGCGTGGCTCTATAAGGGCTACCGCGAGGGGACGCTGGAGGGGGGCGATACCTTTAGCCTGCCCGATCCATCGATCTGATAGAGACCTTTGCATAATACCCCATCTGCGG
>NZ_KV793778.1:0-1514 GCF_001808555.1 Porphyromonas sp. HMSC065F10 | reverse complement strand
GGCATTCTGCAAAGTCCCTGCCGAAAAAGCGGCGCTTTTTAGGCGAAAGACCTTTTTGCAAAGGTCTTTGATAGGCTTGATCATGCGAGGGTGCGAACCGCCGGGGCGAGGACCTCGCTGACGATGCGGTCGGTCATCCGGTGCTCGCCGTCAAAGGAGGCGGTGCAGGCGGTGCCGTAGTGCTGCTCAAAGTCGCTCCTGCAGTCGACGGTGGTGTCTCGGGTGCCGAAGAAGCCAAGGATCGGCTCCGCTCGGCCGTCGCGGTCGCGCAGGTGGTCCCACTGCCGCTGCTCCGCCTCGCGGAAGTGGCGGATGATCTCGTCGGTGATCTCAAAGGTGGTCTCCCCATTGAGCCGCGGCTGGAGGTAGTGGTACTGCCCGACGTGGAGGATCTCGGGCATCTCGGAGAGGTGGAGGGCGGGATTGACCGCTATGCGGCGGTAGCCGACCATCTGGTGGGCGTAGAAGGCACCGAGGCTGGTGCCGAGGACAACGTCCGGCCGGAGCTCGGCGCAGAGGGCGCGGAGGAAGGAGAGCGCCTCGAGGGGGTCCTGCGGGATGTCGGGTGCCTCCACGCGCCAGTCGGGGAGGCACCGGCGGAAGCGCCCCACGGTGGCGGTGCCGGCGCCGGACTGAAAGCCGTGGAAGTAGATCAGTGTTTTCATCATCAGAGTAGTGGGGTCATGTAGAGCGGCAGGAAGGTGATCCCCTCCTCGCTGATCCGCAGGTCCGCCGGGTGGATGACGTACGGGGTCGCCAGGTGTTGTTTCATTGCTTTTCAGCTAGTACGGTCTCGTCTTTTGAGATCCCTTTCATTATCGCATCCCATTCGTCATCAAAGGACATGGAGCGGTGGTGTAGCTCCTGGTCTTGGATGTAGTGATAGCAACTATCCACTTGAGACCTACCTAAGCTCTGCACGTAGTACCCGGATTGCCACTTAAATTTTCCGCCAAAGCCATAGTTTTGATTTAGTACTTTGTTTGTAGACTTTTTTAGCTCGCGTACAAAGTCAGACATCAGGAATGAGGGGCTGCTCACGTGGATAAGCATATGTATGTGATCAGGCATCCCATTCACGATGATTAGATGAGCATGGTTGTTTTTGACAAAAGCAACCATATACCTGAGGATATTTGTCTTGAGATCTCCCTCAAGAAATCTCTGTCGGTCCTTGGTAGAGAAGACAATGTGGTAGAATGCTGAGAAGTAGGTGTTGCGATTGTACTCCATAAAAGTCTTGTTTTCCCAAAGGTAGTCATTTTTGCAGCTTATAGGTAGGATACGATGTTGGCGGGTACGCCATCGTGGGGGTATTGCCGCATCCGAAGGATGCCCGCTCCATAGGCATCGGTCGAGCCACGTAGTGGCGAAGACCGATGTACAAGCGTATGCATTATGCCTCGACCCCTTGCGGGTCACCGGGAGGGGATGTCTGCTCGGCGACCCGCAAGGGGTCGAGGTGATAGGGGTGGGTTGCTACACATCGGTCACCGCTTCGCGGATGACCGATG
>NZ_KV793777.1:20668-53857 GCF_001808555.1 Porphyromonas sp. HMSC065F10 | reverse complement strand
TATTAGAGATCACTAATATCGGTATTAGATTTTCCCCAGAGCGGAGGGGACCCTTACCCCCTTGCTACAGCGACCCAAGAGCAACGACTCCGGCCCCGCCCGAGAGTTAATCAAAATACGAAGTAATCCAGAGCGGGAAAAATCATTCTCATCAATGCAGTCACACAATCGGAGGACTCTCTTAAGGATCATCTGCAAATGACTTAGGACTTCTGAGTTTCTTCGTTCACTAATCACCGCTTGCGCTCTTTATTGGTTTGTCCCTACCCGGTCTCTAAAAAAGAACTGATACCTCTGTATTTCACTAAATTAGGTAGCAATTAAATTATTCTTACATTTGTCCTTGAACCAATCGTAGGGACGACTTGCAACCTTGGTCGCTATGGTTAGTTCTTAACTTTTAAACCAAACCACTTATGAAGAAAAGACACCTATTCTGGCTGGTCTTGGCTGGTCTACTCTGTGGCTGCTCCAATAGGAGCAGCGTGCAAGAGCCGGAGAGGACAGCTCCTGAGGTAGTCAATGATGACTACTTCATCTCCGAGGATCAAGCCGAAGAGATTGCGTCAGCACTTCCCATAGAGGGAGAGTTGCGCCTCTTAGCCACAGACAAGAGCGTGCCCGGCACAAGAAGCATAGGGGCAGCAGAGAGTGAGTACCAGCCGGCATACTATCTCTTTGCCGGAGAGAGAGGCGGCTACGCCATCATCGCAGCCACTGAGCGTGCTTATCCGCTGCTTGGGTACTCCGAGAGCGGCAAGATTGACCCTAATGACTTGCCCTGCGGACTGCGGATGATGCTTGATATCTACGCTGAGCAGATCAATACGGCACGCGCTCTCGACATTAAGCCCACAACCACTCGCGCTGACGTTGAGCCCGGCAGTATCGTCGTAGAGCCACTGCTGGGAGATATTATGTGGGACCAGATGGATCCCTTTAATGGTATGACCCCCGGACACGCTCCGACGGGATGCGTCGCTGCGGCCACAGCCCAGATCATGCGCTATTGGAAATATCCGGATCACGCAGTGGGGACACATGGCTACATGAGTAAGTCCTATGGCTACCTCTCACACGACTACAACTACCGCATCGACTGGGACGATATGCCGGTCGCACCGAATGGCACACCCGACAATAAGATAGATGCCAAGCCCAATCCGACCATTGCGCGATTTATGTATGGGCTGGGGGTAGCTTTTGACATGAACTACTCCCAACAGGGCAGTGGCACCACACACGACAAGGTGGTACCTGCTCTGATCCGTCACTATGGCTACACTAAGGACATCAAGCGTATCACGGCGCAAGAGGCCGGTAGCCAGTGGTCATCCATCATCAAAAGGGAGCTTGATGCCCGCCATCCCGTACTCCATGGTGGTACCGGGAAGGGTGGCGGTCACTCCTTCGTCTGTGATGGATACACGACTGACGACCTCTTTCACTTCAATTGGGGCTGGAGCGGCGTCTCCAATGGCTGGTATAAGCTCAACGCTCTCGTCCCTGACGTCCTCGGCACCGGTGGTGGTGCAGGCGGCGGGTACAACGAAAACAGGGACATCGTCATCAACATCGCTCCCCCGGCTCGCATCCTCGGGAAGAATAAGGACAACAGCAACCTCGCAGAGGACGACGAGCAGACTGATGAGGATGAGTCAACCATCATAGATAATGGTGTGCCCTACTCCGGGGTAAGAGTCTTTGAGCCGATCGATATCTTCATAAGCTACGTGTGGATCAACGGGATGAGCAATCCCTCAGCAGGAGAAGGGTACACGCTCTTTAACACAAGCAACCGACTGATCTCGGCCACCGTAGGCAAGGAGCTCAAGATCAAGATCGAGACCGATCGCACCAATCTCTTCACCTCCCCCGTCATCGGCATCTACATTGACTACAATGACAATGGGGTATTCTACAAGTATAAGACAAAGGATGGCAAGGTGTACAATGACCCGGACGAGAAAGTCTATTTAGGGAAAGTCTCTCTCGGCACATTCGACACTACGTATACGATCCCCACGACAGCCGCCAAGGGCATCCATCGTCTCCGCATCGTCCTCGATGACGACAAGGAGTATAAGGAGAAGAAAGAGGGCGACTTCTGGGCTACCAACCCCAACGCCGGTGGGCTGATAGCCGGAGAGGTGGAGGACTACTTCATCGAGATCAAGTAACCAATGACCCTGCTATACACAACACCTAAGAAGTATGAATAAGCGACTATATATAATGACAGCCGTTGTGGCCATAGCGAGCTTACTCCTCGCCGGCTGCACGGACCTCACCGACCTTGACAATCGGGTCAAGGATCTGGAGGGTCGGATGACGAAGGTGGAGGGGCTGGTAAAGTCTGCCAATGAGAGCATCGCGACTCTGCAGAAGCTCGTCGACGCACAGAGCAAAAACAAGGCTATCAAGGACTACCGCAAGCTGGATGACGGTACAGGATACGTGCTTGTGATGAGTGACGGTGAGGAGATCGTCGTCCGCTCCGGCAAGATGCCTCAGATCAGCATGATCGAGGAGGACGGCATCCTCTACTGGGCTATCGATGGCAAGATCATACACGATGCTAAGGGGAATCCCGTCCCGGCCAAAGGTCCCAAGGGAGATCCTGGAGCACCCGGTCAACCCGGCGAGCCCGGAGCACCCGGTCAGCCCGGCGAACCTGGAGCACCCGGTCAACCCGGCGAACCTGGAGCAACCGGCATCACTCCTCAGCTGCGTGTGGATGCCGACGGCAATTGGGAGGTAAGCCTCGACAACGGCACCTCGTGGCAGTCTGTCCTCGATGTCAATGGTCAGAAGGTGAAGGCTAGAGCAGCCACCGCTGATCTTCAGATCACCGAGGACGAGGAGAGCGTGACGATCGTCTACAATGGCAAGACCTTCGTCCTCCCAAAGGCACCCCAGGCAGTCCCCGCCGCCGGGATTCGACTCACCAAGACATCCGCAGAGCTGGATGAGGGCGAGACACTTGAGCTCTTCTACAAGCTGGAGCCGAGCGATGCTACGACACGGGGGGTTGAGTGGGCATCTAACAATACCGATGTAGCCACCGTGGATGAGAAAGGTCTCGTCACTGCCGTCAAGGCCGGCACTGCGACCATCACAGTCTCTGTCAAGGGACAGCCGGAGATCAAGGCAACCTGCACGATCACCGTCAAGAGCAGCACCATCGCTGTGACCAAGCTGACCCTGTCCCAGAGCTCGGCCGAAGTTTCCGTAGGGAAGACGCTGACCCTCACCTGCACCATCGAGCCTACGGATGCGACCAATAAGGAACTCATCTGGAGTTCCTCCGACGAGACGATTGCCACGGTGGACGCTCAGGGAGTAGTGACCGGTATCAAGGCCGGTACAGTCACCATCACGGTTGCCTCCAAGTCTGACCCCTCAGTCAAGGCAACCTGCACAGTGACTGTCGTAGGCGAGACCTCCATTGACGACGTACCGGTTGTTGGGCTCTAAATGAATACACTATTATGAGACAAAATATATCCTATATCTTTACTGCGCTACTGCTCCTTGCACTTGCCTCCTGCCGGCAGGAAGCACAGACACCGGAGCCGGACAATGCAGATGCCACAGGAGGGTACACAATGTCCCTCACCGTCGTGGCGCCTGATGCCGACCCATCACTCCGCGCCCACCTGTCGGGAGAGTCAGGAGACCCGGTGCTCAAGGCGACCTTCAAGAAGGATGACGACATCGCTCTCTTCGTCTGGCAGGACGGCAAGCTCTACGACCTCGCTAATGTCGGCTTTGCCGGCGTGGAGGAGGGTGGCAAGCGTGCCACACTCACCTTTGAGCTGCCTGCCGGTGTCGACGAGACCAAGCCGATCGACCTGATTGCCTACGATGGACCGGCCGACTTTGGGTACAAGAGTGGCACTGAAGTCAAAAGAGATCGCATGCTGATCGAGGGTGATAAGATCTTAGTCAGTGCCGAGTCCTATGGACCGATCGCTTTGGACGAATTCTCCGCTCCGGTGATGTTTCACGAGAAGGGGATTATCCCATCGGAGACTGAGCGGACCGAGAGGTTTGTGAAGTTTAAGCACTTCGGATGCTACGAGGTGATCTTCTTCACAAACAACTCCGATGCGCCCATCAGACCACGCGTAGGTCTTTCCCAGAAGGGTCGTACCTCCAAGTATGGGGGCTGGCGCTCATGGGCACTTAAAATGGAGATGAATATGACGGATTACTCCATGACTTATCCGCATATGAACTTTACAACCGGTGAGATCATCTACACTAAAGATGCAAACCCAAGACAGCCATTTGCAATGCTCAAAAACCTAGATCCAGGAGCAACCGTAGCGATGGTCACTTGGTACGTGCCCAATGCTAAGGTTACTGTGCCGGATCTGGAGCTTGCTTATCAGAATGGTCGCAACTGGGTAGTATCCGATCAGAAGATTGCAGCCAAGGACTTCCCTATGGAGATCGGCAAGGCTTATGTGGTCTCCGGCTCATGGGACGGCACCAAGGTGACCATCGGTGAGGTGACGACCATCGAGCCGACCGCCATCACACTCGACCAAAGCAAGCTTACGATCAAGGTGGGCAAGACAATAACCCTCACACCCACGATCGAGCCGGCGGATGCCACCAATAAGAATGTCACCTGGAGCTCCTCCGATGAGACTGTGGCAACGGTCTCAGACGGTGTGGTGACCGGAGTCAAAGCAGGCACTGCCGAGATTACTGCAAAGACCGCCAATGGTCTGACAGCTAAGGCTACGGTGACCGTGGAGGAGATCCCTGTGACCAAGATCACCCTCCCCACAACGGAAGCTTCGATGACCATCGGAGGGACGATGGATCTCAATCCGACGATCGAGCCGGCAGATGCGACCAACACCCACATCTCGTGGAGCTCCTCTAACCAAGGCGTGGCAACTGTAGATGCCAGCGGTCGAGTAACGGCCAAGGGAGCCGGTACCGCCACCATCACCGGTACTGCCACCAGTGGTGCCAAAGTAACCTTAGTCATCACTGTCTCTGACAAGGTGATCGAGGTAACCGCCGTAACACTCGACAAGACCGCAGCTACGATCAAAGTCGGAAAGTCTCTGCAACTTACGGCTACCATCGAGCCAACCGGCGCGACCGACCAAAGGCTGGAGTGGACCTCCTCCAACTCCGACATTGCCATAGTAACGGACGGACGTGTGACCGGTGTCGCCCCCGGTGATGCAACCATCACCGTCAAGACGACTAACGGCAAGACGGCTACCTGCACCATCACCGTAAAGGAGACAAAGGGCGTACCAGATGTCCCCGGTGTCGAAATTTAATCCTCTTCCCATGACTATGAATAAAAAGATATATGCAGGTCTACTGACCCTGCTCCCTATTCTATTAGCTCTCGCAGGCTGCACGCAGGAGAGCTTACGCCCCACAGACGCAGACACCACGGATGGATCTACCCTGACGATTAAGGTGAATGCCCCCGGAGAGGACACCTCTCTCCGTGCCGTCATGTCTCAGATGGAGGACTCGAAGGACTTCCTCGTTCGCTTCAAGGCAAACGACAAAGTCCTACTCTTTGCCTCCCAGGAGGGCAAGCTCTTCCCTCTCGGTGAGGTTTCCTTCGCCACGCTCTCCGAGGACGGCAAGGTAGGCACGCTCAGCATCACCCTACCCGCAGAGATTGACCAAAGCAAGCCGATCGACCTCGTAGGCTACAGCGGCATCAACCAGAGCAGTTTCAAGGGACCAAATATGGTCTTCTACGACAAGGATCACTTCGATGAGAATATCCTCGCCCCGGAGCTGAAGGGTCGGGCGCTCGCACTGATGCCCGCCTCGTCCTACAATGGATGCCGGATAGAGGACTTCAATGCCCCTGTGATCTTCCGTCTCAAGGGGATCGTCCCTGCCGAGACCGACATGACCAAGGTGGAGGGAGACTTTGAGCACATCGGAGCCTACGAGGTGGTCGTCCTCGAGAATAGGAGCGACAAGCCCTTCCGCGATCCCGTCACCTTCTCGGAGCCAGGCACACGGACGAAGAAAGACTACGTCTACAATGGTGGCTTCCGCTCCGGCGTGGGGACCAGGTATCCCTTTATCGACCTGATGACGGGAGAGGTGCTGGAGTTGTCTCAGTCATCTCCCTACCAGAGCTTCCTGTCCAGACCCAAAGCACTTGCACCCGGAGAGACCGGTCTCTACATGACCTGGGTAATGCCGCGACCCGACGTAACACAGATCCCCGAGCTGACACTCGCCGCAGGATCCTACTCCTCCATCGTCACCTCAGAGGGCTTGATCCCGGCGCGCAAGGGACCGATGAAGAGTGGTATTGCCTACATCGGCTACGGCTACTGGGACGGCGAGCATATCGTCGCCCTGGATCGGGAGAAGGAGGAGCGCAAGACGCAGTATGTCACCATCACCACGGATATCCCGGTGGGCAGCCCCATCACCGTCTCTGCCTACCTGGACTACAGCAGTCGTGATGCGGCCTACGTGGATCTTAATGATAATAACGTCAAGGATCCCGGTGAGGCGATTACCAAGTCTTTCGGCGCCATGGAGTACACCGTCTCCCAGCCGAGGATCTCCTTCCGCGGTGCCTTTGAGGATCTGCAGCTCTCCAAGCAACATCTGACCGATGTGGAGATCAGCCCCGTTGCCGCCCTCTACGATCTGGATATACGCAACAATAAACTCTCTGCCGGCGTGATCAATAAGATCATCGATCAACTCCCTGACCGTTCCGGAGTGAAGCCCGACGATGTACACCATCTGCTGCTCCAAATTTCGGGTAATCCCGGACTGGAGGAAAAGGGCGTGGAAATCGACCTCAAGAAGGCTCTCAACAAAGGCTGGAGCGTCGATGTGCCTATTGTGCGAAGCGACCTCCCCCAGAATTATATGGAGCTTTCCGGCGAGCCACCTTTCACTCTTGCCTTCTCCGTGGAGGCTGATCCGGCAGAGCGTGACAACGTCTGGATCGACCTCAATGGCAACGGAACGCTGAACGAGGGTGAGAAGATTGAGAACTTTGGCTCCACCAGCACCAACTTGGTCAAGGCTACCACCAACCAACTCATCATCTACGGACACATCACCTCACTGACAGTCTCGTATGGGCAGGTGAAGTATTACTGGGGAGGCTCCGACAATGTAAATACTGAGATTAGGCACCTTAACTTCTCTGGTACGGGGATATCAGCGTGCATCTCAGCAATGTATCCCAAGCTTGAGACCCTGCTACTGGCAGATAATCCAATGCTCCTCCTCATCAATACCAAGAAGCTGCCATTCTTATCCAATCCTGCCGGTCTTAAGGTCCTCGACCTGGGTAACTCCGGATCTATCATCCGCCAGATGAATATACCGTACGATGTGCCTTCTTTTGATCAGATGACCGGTCTCACATACCTCAATATCCAAGGCTGGGACTGGACCAGCGAGCAGGTCGACCTGAGCAAGATGACCAAGCTGGAGCGACTGATCGCCTCAGGCAACAAACTGAAGACGATCGACCTCTCCGGGGCAAAGGGTCTGAAGTATGTCGAGCTCATCGGTAACCAGCTCACTGCCGAGACCATCAACAAGCTGCTGAACTACCTCCCCGACCGCACCGGCAAGTCTCCCGGTCAGCTCTTCATCGCCGATAACCCCGGCTCCGGCTCAGGTATGTACTCCATTGCACGGAGTAAGAACTGGAGAGTCGATGCCCGCAACAGCATCAGCAACCACCCCGCCCGCAGACCCAATATGGAGGGCGAGGACTGGTAATGATCCGGTGAGTCTTTTTCCTCACAACGAACAATATATATGACTATGATAAATAGAAAGATAAGCCTCTCCCTGCTGCTGTCGCTCATCATACTGGCGCTATCAGCCTGTACGGACAGGTCGATCAATACCCCAGAGGAGACGCCCTCAAGTGATGGTCAGACCTACACCCTCCGCATCACCGCAGGACCCTCCCCGGAGACCCGATCCATCATCAAGGACCGCAATAGCAAGGGCATCATCCTGAAGTGGAATGAGGGGATGTTTGACCTCAATATCGCCTTCGTCCAAGAGGGCAAGGTAAGACTCCAGCGAGGAGTAGAGATACTTGAGACGAAGGGAGAGTACTGCACCTTCGAGGTAACCCTGCCAAAGGGGATCGATGCGGATAAGAAGTTTGACCTCTACGGCATCGTGGCTCAGAACATACTCCTCAAGAATGGTCGGCTCATGGTCGGCGTAGGAGCACGACCTCTCTACGAGCTGACCAAGTACTCCAATAATCAGGACGGCTACGTGCCGGTCTACTTCTGCACCAAGGAGGTCTCCGTCTTTGACAAGGAGATCAAGGCGGACTTTGTCCACCTCGGCTCTCTTGCTGTCGTAACGCTTAAGAACAGCTCCGACAAGCCTTGGCGTCTGGCGGGGATGGCAGTTCGTCCGGCGGACAAGGTCACCGAGTTTTACCACAAGGGCTCACTGCCCTTCGTGGGCAACGCCCGGATCCCCTACCTCAACATCATGAACCTGAAGGAGGCTCCCGTCGACTACATGACTGCAGTCACCTACCCCGATGTGACGATTGCACCGGGAGAGACGCAGCACCTCGGCTTCTGGTTCCGTGCCAATACGGGGAGCACTCCTGAGGTAAGCCTCGTGGCCTACGATGCAGATGGACGTAAGGAGATCATCTCCACCAATACCCGCCCGGCACGCAGCGGTGCCATGCAGCCGGGGAGGGCATACAACCTCTACGCCGAGTGGAGCGGCACGGAGCTTAAGCTTGTTGCTCCCTTTGATAAGGAGCCGCCGAGCGATCTGCCAACGATCAAGTTTACCCTCAACGACGTCCCCTCTGAAGGGATTCTTCTCTCCATCAGCCCGAGCAGCCAGGAGGCTGAGAGTACCGCGTGGATTGATCTCAATGCCAACGGCACCTTTGACCCCGGAGAGGCGATCACAGAGTTTCAGTATGACCTCCGCAAGGATAATATGACCCTCTACAAGCCGACCGAGACCACCCTCACGATCCATGGTGACATCAGTGGCTTTGCCGTCTCCGGTGTATCCAACAAGGATAAGGAGATGATCAATTGGCTCACCTCTCTCGAGGTCAGCGACAACAGCCCGCTCAGCACCTTAGTGGTCTACAATGGTCAGATCAAGTCTGGAGACCTCTCCGGTCTGAAGAGACTGAAGGAGCTAGAGTGGGTGGCCAATGGCACAGAGACCATCACCCTACCGACCGATGGCAAGACCCTACAGTCTGTGATCGTATCAGGCAATCCGGGGCTCAAGACAATTGACATCAGTACGGCACCCAATACGATAATGCTCTTCCTGGAGGAGAATGGTCTCACCTCCATCACTTGTCCCGCGTCTTTCAAGGATCTCTGGATAGGCAGCTTGAAGGGCAACAAGCTCGATAAGCTCGCACTTCAGTCCTTTATGTTGCATCTCAATAAAGCAGGTCAGAGATACTACAACTGGATGTACTCCCTTGACATCTCAGAGAACCCCGGTTCTGCCGATGCGGACACCTCCGCAGCTGCCGCTAAGGGCTGGACGGTGATTAATGGTGTAGAGTAATCCTCCCGCGAGACCTTATATTAAGAGGCGGCATCGACCATATGGGGTCGATGCCGCCTCTTTTTTGCGCTCCCTTTATTGATCAGAGATAGGTCTCCATCTCTCAAAGCGATCAGCCGGCCGACCTACTGTTTCGTCAGCTCAATGGCACGGAAGCCGCCTCTGTCCGAGTAGACTGCACGCCCCGAGACCATATCCCCGTCAGCGAGGTCTTGATCATCAAGGAGGTACCGGGGTACATAAATATCATCATCGACAAAAGCGAAGTCCGGAGCATCGGTCGAGCTCTTATACTTAAGGCTTATAGCTCCATGATATGGCTTAATCAGCGACTCTTCCACCTCGTCAGTTTTCTCCATCCCGACAGGGATCAGCGACCCCGCCCGCTTTCCTCGCTGAATGATCGCATACCTGATCTTAAGCGAGTCCCCTATCTCGGGACGAAGCTCTGTCTCAGAGTAGCGGATCACTCTGTCATGTACCATACCGCTCCTAAGCAATATGTGGAAAAGTGACTTCTTGGGATTGACATTATCCACAACTGCTATCCCCTCGGAGAAGCGCTCAAGAATACTCTCCGGGCTATCACAGAGAGCCGGAGATTTCACCCTCGCTCTCTTCTCCCCCTTGACACACTCATAGAAGTATCTAAAGGTCAGGCAGTCACCAGGCTTATACTCTCGGTCAGCATTAAATAGGACAAAGTCATCCCCATCGGGGGAGGCTATTGAGGCAATACGCTTCTCCTTATTAAATCGGTAGATGTATCCCACCTCCTCCGGCAGGGTGCTCCAGAGCGGCTGGTCCGTCACTTTCATCATCAGAGGTCTCAGTCTTACTCCCTCGTCGGATGCTGGATCAGTAGCCTCCTCAGCGATACAGCGACACCTGACCACAGTCCCAAGGGGGACACTCTTCTTCCCTATGCTTAATTGTACGGGTCTGATGGAGAAAGAGCGGTCGCCGGACACCAGCTTCACCCTCTCTTTACCCTTGACCTCATATTGCGATACAACCACAAAGTCCTCCCACTGATAGTCAGAGTAAACGTACTCCATAGCAGCCGTCACAGCTTGTTTCTTATCATACCGATCAGGTCTATCGTCCTCTCTGCTTTGGGCGAGTTGCTGTAGGTGGAGGCACCGGGCATCCACCTGCATCCCCTCTTTCTGCCTAAAAGCCACATACTCTCTGAGGTATTTGCGAGCATCAGCAGCATACCCCTCCCCGACCAGTAGCTCTGCAAGGTCAAGCTTGATCGGCCCCACAAACTTGTCATCACGCTGGAGCTCGAGGGCGTGGAGCAAGAGGCCAATCTTGATCGTGGTATCACTGACAGACTCCGCAGCCTCCCGCCACACATAGTAATTGGTACCGAGCACCAGCAGCAGCTGACGAAATCTCTCTGCCGCATCCTCGACACTCCCCGACCAGAGGGAGAGGAAAGCTCTGTAGCGGGCAGTCCACTCATCTCCGGCGCGATGGCTCTCCATCTCGTCATAGAGCCGACTCAGCGTGGCTATCAAGTCGGGATCACGCTGTGACGGAGGAAGACTCTTAAGTGCCTCGTAGCAGGCCTTGGCGAAAGTTACCGCATGTGGGGGATATGACTTGCCATCCGATCCGGTAGCCGGGCGCCATGCGTTCTCCCCCATACTGACCTCGGCTGTCGCCCGGAGGAAGTCTAAGAGAAATCGGGCGCGAGACGCATCAAAGTCTCGCGCGACAAGAGACATAATCTCCAGATGCCAGTGGGTAGCCTCGTACTGGCCATAGCGCATCGCATAGGTCATAGCTGCCTGGGCAAACTTTCCGGACCAGCCCTCCTCCTTCTTGATGTTATAGAGCGTCCAAAACCACCACTTGCGCTGCATATCAGCTATATTCCGAGGGGGACACACTGCTCCCTCAGCGAGCTCCTCAATCAATGGTGTACCCTCCTGGGCAAGCTGGTCGCAGACTCTTGAGAGCAGAGAGGGGAAGGTGCCTCCATTACCATCCCGAGTGGGCTGCAGATCCTCCCTCCGGAGCATCCGGGGACCCCAGTGCTGAAGAAATCCGGAGAAAGAGAAGTCCTGCCCCAGCCTACGAAGCGTCACCGCCTGCCCAAGCATCATAGAGTGGAGGAGAGAGGGGCGTTTATTCGTCAGACAGAGGTATTTCCACAACACAGCAGGGCCCTCACGGGGAGCCAGCTGATCCCCTTTTGCTCTGAGGTAGCGGTAATAGATCCAGCCCAGCTCTTCATGCAGGGATGGATCCAAGGGCTCACCCTGTCGTCCTACTATATTGCTCGCCCGATCGAAAGCCGAGATGGGATCTGTCTTTGCGAGCTCAGAGCAGGCAGCTATGTCCGAGGCGTGAGGAGACAGCATCCGCCTTAGCTTCATGATTGCCTGCTTTCCGAGATTCTTGTCGTCCTTCATCGTCCGCTGCAGGCCCTCCATCTGAGTCAATAGATCCTGCGCACGTACCCTTCCCTCATCTGTCGGAGTATCGAGTAGCTGCCCAACCATATCACGCAAGACCCAGAAGAGTGCCATATCAGCCCACTCTCCCGGGTCTGCTTCCCGCAAGGCTTGAGCCATCTCGTATGCCTCCTCGAGACGACCACTCTTACGCATCGCGGTTATGTCCTTTACTCCGTACATATATCAGTCCTTATACGCTTGATAAACTTATCCAATAGCTCGTCAGAGCCCCCCATGAGCGAGGAGGGCATAGCCTTCGTGAGGAAGCCCTTATTTAGGTAGTAAAACTGGAGTGAAGCAAAGGAGGCAGAGGTCCTCAGCCCATAGAGGACATAATGCTGGTCCGGGTGATCGCAGACACCCGTGATCGTCACACCGCACTCACTCGCAGCCACCCTCATATATTGATATAGCTGATCCAGGAACGGCAGAGCCGGCTGATAGCTAACATCAAACTCATACTCGCGCTCATCCCTCAGCGCCTCCACTATCGCAGACTCGTCTGGGACCTTAGGCTGCACAGAGTAGCTGCTATATAGTCCACTTCCCTTGTACAAGCAGTCGCAAGTCAGGCGACCTGATGGTCCCTCGATCGTATACCGATCCCGGTAGGGCATGGTGGCCACATCGGTGAGCTTATAGCCTATCTCGGCCAGAGCTTTTGCGGCACTGAGACACTTGGCCCGCTGCGATGGGGATGCTTCTGCCCCCAGGTAGTCGCACGGAAGATCCTGCAGGCGATACACCTCCGCAGACACCTTTGAGATCTTTGAGATAGGGAAGAGGTCAAGCTTCTCAAAGGGCGAGACATCAGGCATATGGACCCCATAGAGCGACCGCTTGGCACGGGTCAAGGCGGTATAGATCCACCTGAGCGAACTCTCATCTGACCTCCCACGCTGGGAGAAGTCCACGATCACCTGCTCCCACTCTCCTCCCTGTGCCTTATGGCAGGTAATGGCGTATCCATACTTTGCCTGCAGAGCATTGACGTAGGGGTCTTCGATCATCTTTTTCGAGAGATCGGGCGACTGCCTCTCGGAGGAGTGGCGGATATAGAAGTGGATGTACAGAGCCTTTGACTCCTCTGCGGTCAGAGAGGCTCTCTCTGAGTCCAGCAGCGTGGTGAGTAGTAGTCGCTGACCTCTCATCCCCGTCTCAGTCTCATACTCTACCCTCCTAAAGGAGAGCCGGACGTGGGGTCGCTCCCTGCCCGTCCCCTTGGTCACCCATACCGGCACGCTTACTGTCTCCTCCGGGCCGGGATCGTCCACGATCCGGATGAAGTCTCCATTTAAGACCAGCTGATCTCCGAAGTAATTATTCCGGACCACCTGCAGGACATCTCCCTTGCGCAGACTCGGCTGATCGGGGAAGTATCTCTCACGGACAGCTCGGTTGTACCACAGAGCCTGCTTATTGCTGTAGCAGATCACGGCACTGCGATTCATCATCGGTGTGGGGCAGATCTCCTGATACTTCTGCGCCACCTGCTCCATGGTCAGTGGCTCCACCTCACCCTTACGGGTCTCCAAGCGGAGTGTATTACGCACCTTGGACTGGATCAGATCCTTGACCATCATAGCGTTCTTCAGGATCAGGCTCTCGTGCTCCTGGCGGATCACCTCCGTCAGGGTGTAGCTACGCACAGGTATGTCGGCGGAGGCGAAGTAGTCCGTAGAGAGGGCACACGACCGAGGATCCGTGACGGGAGGGAGCTGATTGGGATCTCCGACAAAGACCAGCTTGCACCCGAGGTGCCACTCTGAGTAGGTCAGCAGATCCTCCAGTAGTGAGCCGGTGCCAAATTGCACCCCCTCCTGCCATGACTTCTGTGCGGGGATCAGAGATGCCTCGTCGACAATGATGACCGAGCGAGAGGGATCATGCTCATCCCCAAGAGTCTCCACCGAGAAGTAGGTGGACACGTAGTCTGTCTCAGGAGCAGACGTCAGGGACACCATCCTCGCAACGCTCACGTTCCCCTCCTCATCGTGCAGCACCAGCTGATCCCCTTCGTGATGGTAAATAGCACTATGGATGGTGGAGGCTTTGAGGCCACTCTTCTCTGACAGGATTCGAGCAGCCCGACCCGTCGGTGCCATAAGTAGCGGCTCCTGCCCATACTGAGGCAGGAGGTCACAGAGCGCACGGATCATCGTCGTCTTACCTGTACCGGCATATCCCCCAAGGATAAATACCGTGTCATCACTCTCGAGGAAGTCTCTCAGTCGAGAAAGAGCCTCACGCTGCTGCGGATAGAGGGGCATCATTTACTTTATTAGTGATCTACTTTAGGGGAAAATGGGGGATGCTTTACGGCAATGATCTTTCCGTCGGAGATAGTCAAGGTAAGCCGATCACCGGTCTTGTACCCTTTCACATCTCCCCAGAGGCGCTTGGGCAGCTCCTCCGGTGTCTTCCCGTCATACCTTACGTAGCAAGTGGAGACGAGCATACTCGATATGACCCCGGGGACATCGTGCGGGGTACCGGCACTTAGCAGATCTTGGGCGATAAGGTCTGCTAACTGCTTTAGGTCTTTCCGAATGGTGATGGAGGTATTGTATCGGATGAAGTTATCAAGCCACTTATCACTCTCCATCGCCCTATCCCACCCGGGATCTATCTCGAAAAATCTATGAGAAAAGGCATTCCTCACCCTCCTCAGACCGGAGAGTCTGATTTTAAAGTTCGTGCCCAGTGGAGGAGTCCTGCTGTTGCAGAAGGCATTGACCAGATAGTGCGACTCGATATCGGAGACCGACTCTACGGGTCGACCTGTTCTCCCAGAGTATCTGAAGCCCTCATTCTCTGACTTCGTATTCTCCCGCAGCATCTCCTCGAGTGAGTCCAGGTCAGGATACTTCCTTTGGTAGAAATAGTTCAGCAGATTCTCCACTTGGTAAAAGGCATAGACACAGAAGAGCGGGAAGCGATCATCCTCAGGGATGCGCGTACTGAGGGCCTTACTCTCCATCTGAAGGTTATCAATGATCAAGCGGTCTCTCGTGCGACGGTCGTCCACGAAGTCATACTTGATCTCCGGATCAATATCCTGCTGTATCTGCAGCACATCACGTATCGTGCAGACATCCTCCCCCACCTCCGTCAGGTACTCCTCCAGCTCGGAGCTAAGCGGGATGGTAGCCGGCGCAGTCGGGATGCCCAGCCGACGCCTCAGCTCCGCCCCAAAGTCAGGTCTCTGGTCACAGAGCTTGACCACCTTATCAAGCGTAGTCCTTAGTATCTCATCCATTATTGAGTAGCTGATCCAAATCAAAATTAAGAGCCTCCAGGTCGACCGGCGCAGAGGCTGTGAGCGCGAGACCCTCCGCAAGGAGCCGCTCTCCCCCTGATGGCAAGGGCTCCACTGCCCCTTCATCGGCATGGAGCAAGCGATCAAAGTCTGTGCTGAGACGGCGGTAGACGCTGTCATTGGGCCCCTTCACCATACGGAGATAGCAGAGCTTTCCCTCCAGCACGAGGATCATGTCGGGGCACTTCTCCCGCAGGTGTCCCTTCTCCGCCATATAGCTCTCCTCAAACCTTGCCCTCGCCTCTCCCTCACCATACTTTCGCCAGATGTAGAGGAGGTTTCGGATCCCTCGGACGTAGGACTGTGGCACATTGAGCCTCTCCCCCACGGTCAGCCCCGTCACCTCCTGCCGAGCTCCTCGCTTCTGCAGCCTCGTCTTCTTCTCATTAATGACAAACCGCTGATCCTCTACTATCCTCCTAAGCTCAGACCGGAAGTCACCCCCCACCTCATACACATTATGCATAGAGCTAAAGGTGATATCATCAGCATAGCGAGAGTAACGGAGACCAAATCGCTTAGCCACCCCGCCCAGGCGTCTATCCAGCGTATCACACACCATATTGGTCAGTATCGGGGAGGTGGGGGCACCCTGTGGCAGCACGTATCTCACCGTCCCCTCATCCGTCTCCAGCCTTACGGAGCAGAGACCGGCAATGATGCCGGCGATCGGCCTCTGGAGACTCAGCGGCTTGATCTGCAGTCTCGCCCACACCCTCGCCTGATCCACGCTGGGGAAGAAGTCCTTCAGGTCGGTATTGAAGACGTAGTTTTGTCGCAGATGGATCTGAGCATTGGTGACTACGGAGCGCCCCTCAGCAAATCCCATCGCATACTCAGAGGGCGTGTAGAGAGCCTTCAGCATCTCATTGACATACCTAAGGATCAGCCTGAAGGTCTTATTCCTCGGTGCCGATATCACCCGACAGCCACCGCTCTTCTTCGGTATCTTAAAGGAGCGATACCGCCCTTCATGCGAGGGATTGCGGTAGTAATTGATGTGCTTTAGGGTAAAGGGATGAGGATCCTCCTCCACCCCCTGATCCTCCCTCTTCATCTGATTGAGGAGAGTCAGGAAATCACCGACGGTAGCCAAGCTGCGCACCTTGGTGGCGAGTATCTTCTTTTCCATAACGTAAAGCACTTATATGACAAGAGAGAGATGACAAGACTGCAAGAGGACACTCATTTCTTTATGTATGTGAGCGGAAAATAAAATACCCTCATCTAAATAGATCATGAAAGAGGATATCTAACCCCTAAATAAGGATGTTCTCTCGTGGATATGAAAATAGATCGTCACGATCAAACATTGGCTATCTCATATCCCCGAGGGGAGTCTGAGACATCTTGCGAATACACCTCCGGAGAGGTGCGGCCTAAGCCCGCAGGACGAAGTCAAATTTATGTCCCTATGCAGTATGTCAAGGATCTCTCTTATGGTTTTCCATCCCAAAGATAGCATAAATAGGTCATCCCTCACCGGGAGAGCTATTGCTATCGCACTAATCAAAATGACCAAAGACCTTTGCAAAATGGTCTTTCGCCGAAAAAGCATCGCTTTTTCGGCAGGGACTTTGCAGAATGCCCCAGATGCAAGGGACTGAGAGTGAGGGCGAAGGGAGTGTGCTTACGCACATGACCAAGCCCGAATCTCGAATGTGACGCCGCAGATGGGGTATTATGCAAAGGTCTCAACCCGGGAGAGGATGCGCACTCCGTCAGTAAGAGATGTGCGACCTAAGCTGATCAGATCGCCACTGCGATCATCCAACAGCCTCCCACAGAGGCCTCCCGCTCATTTTGTGATACAAAGGTAGACCACCTCTGCGAACCCTATCTTCGCACCTCAGACTCTCCGTAGCGAAAAGTCATGTTTTCTATCCTATTCTTGATTTTTTGCCTCACCTCACTCGGTGACAGCACGATCAAGTGCTCTCCAAAGGAGGTCAGCTCACGGAATAGCTCATAATTCTCCCGACAGGTGATCCTGAAGAAGCGTCCACCAGCGAGGCTCGGCCAGTCGACCCTCAGGCTCTCCTCCTCTGCCAAAGCGACCTGCCGTTGCGACTGATGGAGCGGCTTGGTGGAGACGTAGTCCATCGACTGATCACTCACCCAGAAGAGGATCTCCCTCAGCGGGCTGTCACGATCGACCGTCACACCGATCACCTCACTGAAGTAGTCACTCATATCCACCTCACAATCCCTATACGTCTCAGAGGTCAGCAGCTCCAGA
Organism: Porphyromonas sp. HMSC065F10; assembly: GCF_001808555.1. Classification (GTDB taxonomy): domain Bacteria; phylum Bacteroidota; class Bacteroidia; order Bacteroidales; family Porphyromonadaceae; genus Porphyromonas_A. The sequence continues at coordinate 36,252 of NZ_KV793777.1, read as the reverse complement.
CGATCTATCCGATCAAGGGCAAAGCAGAGCATCGTCCCGTCCGCCACTGCCCCAAAGACGAACCACCGCCTATTATACTCACGCAATAAGTATGGGGAGAGCCCTATGGAGCGCACATCATCCGGTGCAGCAAAGGTGTGGTAGCTCAGAGAGACCACCACCCGGTGAGAGATGGCGGTAAAGAGCTGCCCGAGGAGCTTGGAGTTGGCCAAGGGATTCTTGCTAAAGGAGAGGATCTTAGGTTGCTCCTCCGGCACACGGAGCCCTTGACGAAGACTCTCCAGCCCCTCCAGGTCCGGCAGGCCATCAAGCTGACCCAGGATCGACAGGACCTCCCGCAGCAGATACTTCTCGTCATCGCTCAGCTCCTTCTTAAATATGGAGAATGAAGAGTCCGCATACCGGACACATCGCTTGGAGATACTTCCGCCCCGCTCATGGTCATAGGTCGATACGCTGTATCGCTCCAGCTCCACCATAAATGGACTCTCATACTCGAGATACCGTAGGTCCTTCTCGATGGTCCTCCGACACACACCATCCGTACTTGGGTCCACCTCCGCCAGTCGCTCACTCACCTCCTCGGTGAGATCGTCCAGGGAGTAATGGCGATAGCGGTTACTGAGCAGATCATCGAGGATCTTGTACCGCGTCATAGCGTTCTTATTGGCAGGCATAGGGCAAGGGTAAGTGGATTGTCTGTAGATAAAGATTGATCGTGCATCAGGAGACCGTTGCTTACTCGAGATGAAGGCTGGATGTAGTGGTTAGTGATTGATTGTCGCAAAGGTACCCAGTGACTGCGAACTCTATCTTCGCATACCTGGCACGCTTTTGTAGAGAAAAGGGAGATGCCGATCGTAGCTCCACATCTCCCTCTCTTAAGTCTCTATGACAGACTATATGAGAATGTTGCACGAAGTGCCATTCTCGCACATTTGTTTCAAATGTGCTGAGACTTTGCACGAAGGATGAGATGCAAGGCGCTGAGGATGAGACCGAAAGGAGCGTACTCACGTACGTGACCGAGACCGAATTCCGAAAGCAACGCAGCAGATCGCCTTCGTGCAACAGTCTCTATATGTAGCGGTCAAAGACGGTCTTGTAGCCATCGACCATACGGTCCCACGAGAAGTGGTCGGTGGTGTAGGACTGCCCTCGCCTGCCCCACTCCGCCAGCTCCTGCTGTGGCATAGAGAGGAGCTCGCGGATCTTGGCGACCCAGCGGTCGGGATCCTCGGGAGGAAGGAGAGTGCCATTGGCACCCTCGATCACCGCCTCGGTAATGCCCTCTATGCCTGAAGCAACGACCCAGGTCCCCCGCACACTTGCCTCGAGAGCGACAAGGCCAAATCCCTCCTGGTCCCCCTCGACAGGGATATTGGGCATCACGAAGAGGTCCGCCAGCGAGTAGAGCGACATGAGGTCCTCAAAGGAGACCCGCCCCAGGTGATAGACGCCGGGGGTCGTCTCCAGCAGCTCATCCAGCTCTGCCTCATCGGTGGGCGCCCCGAGGAAGAGACGCAGGTCATTCCACGGTATATAGCGCGTCACAGACTGCATGAAGGACTGCTCCTGTCGCCGTGGTCCGGTCATCAGCAGCACCACATCGGGGCCAAGAGAGGGCAACACATTCTTGATAAACCACGAGAAGCCCTTCCGCTTCACAGAGCGACCACTGGCGATGATCACACGCTTGCCTCGCACGTCCACTCCTTGCGACAGCAGCTCCTCTGTGATCTCCTCCCGACGATCGGGCTTATCTGCCAGCGACACATCGACGCCATTGGGCACCGTATAGGTGTGTTCGGAGTCAAATCCTCGCTTGAGGCACTGCTGGCGGGTGTACTCGCTGACACAGATTGCCGCACTGTACTGCTCCAGCTTGGGGATGAGCTTATCCTGATAAAAGTCCAGCGGAAAGGTGACATCCAGCCCGTGATAAGTGACGACAACAGGGATGTTGAGCTCCTTCTGCATCCAGAGCGAGGCGGAGGCCATCGCCCCATCATTGAGGTGGATCAGCCGTATCCCGGGATGACTCTCGAGGCACTCCATGATGTGACGCTTGAGCGCAGCGAGCCAGACCACCTTGGATTGGTCCCCTTTCTTATAGGTGAAGGAGTGGACCTTGTAGTAGGTCTTCAGCCCCTTGATGAGCTCATAGCTCTGCCGCTCCATCCCTCCGGTGGAGGGGGGATACTTATGCGAGATACAGAGGATCTCAGGCTTCTTTCCGATCATGGATATCAGAGTAATTCATAGTAAAGATAGGTCTACTCCCCACTCCGCACTGCCGGATGACGGCGATAGACCACGAGCGAGGCGATCCCCGCCACTGCGAGCCAGAAGAGCTGACGCCCTCGCCTCATGAGCGAGGCAGCGAGCCACACCTCATTGCTCTGCACACCGATGAGGTCGAGCATCACCTTATTCCCGTACTCCTCGATACCCAGCTGCCCGGGGATGACCGACCCGAGGGTCTTGAAGACCCCCACGCCCATCTCCACAGCTATAGCACCCATCACGGTGACGTTAAGTCCCAGCGTGGTGAAGATGACGAAAAACTCCATCGCCCCGAAGACCCAATGGACCATACAGAGTCCCAGCGTGAGGCAAAAGCGATGCTTGTGTCGGTGAAAAAACCGTGCCGCCTCGAGATTGGCGGCGTAGGTCTTGCGGATCCGCTCCTCGGAGAGGAGGGACCACTGCGTCCTCCGAGCCAGGCTCTCCACCGTCCGACCGATCAGCAGGCGGGGATGGACCAGCAGGCGGAAGAGACCATAAAAGATAAAGGCCATCACCGCCACCGTGCCGAGAGCGACCAGTACGCCTTGAGTCCCACGTATCGCACTCCCCATCAGGATATAGAAGACTGACACGATCGTCATGAGGACGTTGGCAAGGATCACCAGCCCCCTATGGGTGAGGACGGAGCTGAGAGCATGCTCGACAGAGATCCCGTCACGCCGCATCAGCATCACCTTCACCGTCTCCCCGGCCACTATGCCGGTGGGATTAAAGGGGGCGAGCATGTCACCTATCAGTCGGTAGACAAAGAGCCTCCAGAAGGGCAGGCTCCGCTCCCCGTCGACGCTGAGACAGAGGTTCCACGCGACATTGGAGGCTGCATAGGAGATAAAGGACATCAGGACGACTAAGGGGAGCATCACCGGGGTCTTCCGGAGCAGGTCCCCCAGCGCAGAGAAGTCCACCGAGGCAACAAAGCGGACGACCAGCACCATCACCACCACGAGGAGACTCCAGGTGACGATTTTGATGATCCTCTTGGACTTCGCTTCTCCTTGAGGCAAATGCTTCACTCTATTGGACATATCCCTTGATCCTGCTCAGCTTCTTTGGTTGGGAGCGTGCAATAATACACTATTTTCCCCATATAGTCATACCCCTATGCGTATCAGCACCTTGCGGCAGAGTAAGGACGGCTGTCCATTAGGCTGAAGTCTCACACCGGTGACTCCCTGAGAAATGCATAACTCTGAAAGAGCCTGAGTATGTAACGGCAAAGAAACCGATTTGTCATAAGAAGGAGCGAACTTTGGGGCATTAAGTCATCGGAACACATCACTCAGAATAGTACTGCTATGTCGTCATTCAGTCGTCAAGCCATCCTGCTGCTCGGCATCCTCCTTCTCCTTCCCTTGGTCGGCCTCGGGCAGGGGACCGTCAGGGGTAGGGTCACGAGCTCCAACCCCAATGCACCCATCACCGCCGCCACGATCCTCGTCCGGGGAACAGACCCCTTGGTCTACACCACGATAGGAGAGGACGGCACCTTTGAGCTCCGTGCACCCATTGGGCGCCATACGATCGAGGTGCGGAGCATCGGCTTCCTGAGCCGCGAGCTGTCAGTCACCGTGCTGCCGACTAAGGAGACGGTCCTCGATGTAGAGCTGGAGCCCCTTGATGTCGTGCTGGGCGAGGTGGTGGTCTCCGCACCCTACGACAAGAGCAAGACGCTCGACCCGCTGAGCTTTGCCGGAGGGCGGAGCTTCAGCACCGATGAGACCTACCGCTTTGCCTCCTCGCTCGGTGACCCGGCACGTATGGTGCGGAGCTTTGCCGGTGTCATGCCCGCCAACGACAGCCGCAATGACATCATCATCCGTGGCAATAGCCCCATAGGTCTGCAGTGGGTCCTCGACGGCATCGAGGTGCCCAATCTCAATCACTTCAATGCCGGCATCGGCCTCACGGGCGGGCAGGTCTCGATGATCAATACCAACCTGCTGACCAACTCTGACTTCCACCTCAGCGCCTGGCCGGCCCCCTTCGGCAACGCCCTCTCCGGCATCTTTGACCTGACGATGCGCCCCGGCAACACCGCACACCACGAGGGGTGGCTGCAGACAGGCTACGGCGGTCTTGAGCTGGGCTTCGAGGGACCGATCCCGGGAGGACGCGAGTCCAATTATCTCATTTCTTATAGATACTCCGTGCCGCGGATTATGAGCGGACTGAAGCTGATGAAGCTCCCCGCCGTGCCGGAGTATCAGGACCTGACCCTCAAGGTCAATCTCCACGCCGACGACCGGCACAGCCTCTCCCTCATGACCCTCTGGGGGAAGAGCTTCATCAAGATCAATACGGAGAAGCTGGTGTCGACCGAGGACGGCATGATCGACATAGAGGACGAGGGGGCGCTCGACAGCTACAATCAGCTCATCGACGAGGGCAGCAGCAACCTCATCATCGGTCTCACCCACGATGCCCGCTGGAGCAAGCAGGTGCAGCAGCGTACCACCCTCTCTCTCGTCCGTACCGCCCTTGACCTCGACGTCAGGAAGCAACTCAAGGAGAGTGGAGAGCTGACCGACAACTACGAGCAGGTAATGAAGGATACCTCCAAGGAGATCAAGTACTCCCTCCACACCGACCTCACCTGGCACCCCGACCTCTCCTCTCTCGTGGTGGCGGGAGCGACAGGCGATATCTATCAGGTGGACTACCACGCCGACATACCGATAGCAACGGATGCGGGCACGGTAAGCGAGAAGGGGCGATTTGGTGTGGGACGTCTCTATGGTCAGTATCGCTACAAGCCGTCTCAGCGCTGGGCTCTCACCGCCGGACTCCACGGTATGATGACGACACTCAATACACATAAGACTCTCGAGCCGCGTCTGGGACTTATGTACGAGCCGGCGCCGTCCCATATCCTCGGACTGGCGGGAGGGCTCTACAGCCAGCTCCAGCCGCGGACCTTCTACTTCGCCCGCATCCCAGGTTCGGACGAGGAGACCAATAGGGACCTCAAGCCGTCCCGTGCTTGGCATGCGGACGCCTACTACGACTGGGCCTTTGCCCCCGACTGGCACCTCAAGGTGGAGGGCTACTACCAGCATCTCTTTGACATCCCGGTGCAGCAGGATCCCACCTCCGCCTGGAGTATGCTCAATGTCGGAGTCACGGACGACAATAGCATCGTCCCGCTGCCAAGTCTCGTCAATCGTGGCACTGGGCGAAACGTCGGTGTGGAGCTGACGCTGGAGAAATTTATCTCCAAGAATTACTACCTCCTCACCAATGCGACCCTCTTCAGCTCCACCTACACCACCGGTCCCTCCTCCAAGCGGTGGCACACGGCAATGGACGGCGGGTACATCCTCAATCTCACCGGCGGCGGAGAGTACGCCATCAGCAAGTCGTGGACCCTCACGGCGGACCTCAAGAGTACCGTCGCCGGAGGGATGCGCTATACGCCACTCCTGAGGGAGCAGTCCGCAGCCGAGAAGCGCCCCGTCCTCGATGCCGAGCGGAGCAACACCCTCCGGATGAAGCCTTACTTCCGTACCGATATCAAGCTGGGCTTCCGCCACCCGGGGAGACGGATCACGGAGGAGTTTGGTCTCGACCTGCAGAATATCACCAACTACCGAAACGTCATGTCTATGACCTACAACGAGCGGACCAACGACTACACGGCGATGCGGCTCCAGGGCTTCGGCATTATGGCGACCTGGCGCATCAGCTTCACCGTCCTCTGAGCGGCTGCTCGGCGCCCCCACACAATAGTCTGACCGGCAGGACGTGGAGGTCCGCCGGATCTAATACCGATATTAGATTTCCCTAATACCGATATTAGACTTCACTAATATCGGTATTAGAAAAGACCGGTCGCAGATCGGATTATTGCCTATCTTTGTCGTGAGAGGAGCCGATCAGCTAAGTCATCACTTCTCCCGAGTACTTACCAACCACTAAACAAGCACTATCCCATGAAGAGAAACCTTATCCTCAGACTATCCCTCGGACTGATCCTCCTCTCCTCACTGCTCTCCTGCAAGGGCGGGACCGGCAAGCCGATCGACATGTCCGAGCCACACGGGGTCAAGATGACAGACGTGGCGATCCGGCTGGAAGACTGGATGGGGAAGCAGGTTATGAACGATGCCCTCGTCAGAAATCTGATGATCTTTGATAGCGAGCGAGGCGGCAGCCGGATCCCCTACTCCTTTGTCACCAAGGGAAATGACTGCTACATCGACTTTATGGCACCCGTCCCCTCTTCCGTGATGAAAGGAGAGAGAAAAGGAACCGTCAAGTCTCGCATCAAGATTGCCTACAAGACTCAGAGCATTCCTCTTGAGTGCACCATGACCTTCGCTCATGGACGGGAGGGATACTACATGGACAGCGTCTTCGTACTGCAGAGCATCCGGATCGGCGACAAGATCATCAAGCGTCCGGACAGGGGTCCTCTCCTCATCACACTGAGACTGGACTTTAAGGAGGAGAGGGTGGAAGTGATAGCGAAGTAGGTCTATCGGCACCGGCAAGACAGAGCGAGGAGTCCGAGAGAGCGTTTTCGCCCTCTCGGACTCCGTTGCGAATGAAAGAGTGGCGAAATTGCTATATTTGTACTCACAGATATAGTAAGATAGATAATAGATACTGAGCTATGGATAATAAGGTAGATGTCCTGCTGGGACTGCAGTGGGGCGATGAGGGAAAGGGAAAGGTGGTCGATGTACTGACCCCCCATTACGATATCGTCGGGCGCTTCCAGGGTGGCCCCAATGCCGGTCACACGCTGGAGATCGAGGGCAAGACCCACGTCCTGAGATCGGTGCCATCGGGAGTCTTCCAGAGCGGGTCGGTCAATATCATCGGTAACGGTGTGGTGCTCGACCCGATCCTCTTCGCCAAGGAGGCCGAGGAGCTTGAGGAGGCCGGTGTGGTGCTCCACGAGCGGCTGCGCATCGCCCGCAAGACCCACCTCATACTGCCAACCCATCGTCTCCTCGACGCTGCCAATGAGCAGGACAAGGGGAGCACCAAGATCGGCACCACCGGCAAGGGCATCGGCCCGACCTACACCGATAAGATCAGCCGCAATGGTCTCCGCGTCGGTGACATCGAGACTCCGGACTTCTGCGCCAAGTATGAGGCACACCGGGAGCGTCATCGCCGCATGCTGTGCGACCTGCTGGGTCACGACCCTCTCCAGGAGGCCTCCTTTGCCGAGCTGGAGAGAGAGTTCTTTGACGCCATTGAGAAGCTGAGAGCCTACAAGCTGATCAACTGCGAGTACTTTGTCAATGACGCCCTCGGCGAGGGCAAGCGAGTACTCGCCGAGGGAGCGCAGGGCAGCCTGCTGGACATCGACTACGGCTCCTACCCCTTCGTCACCTCCTCCACCACGATCGCCTCGGGCTGCTGTGCCGGCTTCGGCGTGGCACCGTCCCGTATCGGGAGGGTATTTGGGATCTTCAAGGCCTACTGCACCCGCGTCGGCGAGGGACCCTTCCCGACAGAGCTCTTCGATGAGACCGGGGACGAGATGAGCCGCGTGGGGCACGAGTACGGTGCTGTCACCGGACGGAAGCGCCGCTGTGGCTGGATCGACCTCGTGACGCTCAAGTACACCACTATGCTCAGCGGCGTCACCGACCTGATCATGACCAAGGGCGATGTGCTGGGAGGCTTTGATGAGATCAAGGTCTGCACGAAGTACCGGGTCAATGGGAAGGAGACGACAGAGTACCCCTTTGACATCAATGCCGAGATCGAGCCGATCTACACCACCCTGCCCGGCTGGAAGAGCGACCTCACCGGCATCACACGAGCCGAGGATCTGCCGGAGGCCTTCACCTCCTTCATGCACTTCATCGAGCAGGAGCTGGGAGCGCCCATCTCCATCGTCTCTGTCGGTCCGGACCGCAAGCAGACCATCATCCTGAGAGAGATCTGATCCACTATGACTGGCTCCTCAAGCACACTCCTCTGGATCCTCCTCTTCGTGGTGATGATCGTCGGGATGATCATCCAGAAGAGCCTGACGTCAAAGTTCCGCAAGTACAGCAAGATCCCCCTCCACGACGGGCTCACCGGCAAGGAGGTGGCAGAGAAGATGCTCCGCGAGAGCGGCATCACCGATGTGGAGGTGCGACCGACTCGAGGGATGCTGACAGACTTCTACAACCCCGGCGACCGTACGATCAACCTCAGCGAGGGAGTCTACTCCTCGAGGAGCGTCGCCGCTGCTGCCGTAGCGGCTCACGAGACCGGTCATGCGCTGCAGCACCACGTGGGGTACAGCATGCTCCGCCTGCGGACAGCCCTGGTGCCGGTGGTCACCTTCTCCTCCAATATCCTCAGCTTCGTACTGCTCGCCGGGCTGCTATTGGTACGGGTCTTCCCCCAGCTGCTCCTCTTCGGGATCATCCTCTTTGCGGCGACGACGCTCTTCAGCTTCGTCACCCTACCGGTGGAGATCGACGCCAGCCGTCGCGCCCTCAGCTGGCTGGAGCGAAGCGGGGTCACCGGTCCTGAGGACCACAAGTACGCCGTCAGCGCGCTACGCAGCGCCGCCTACACCTACGTGATTGCGGCAGTGGGATCGCTCGCCACCCTGCTTTACTACATATCGATATACAGCGGTAGTAGGAGGTAAAAAGGTATTTCTCCCTCGGATGTGCTTTGTTTTCTCAATAAAAAGAGTACATTTGTGGACAAGTCCGTAGCTGCGGCTACGGAGGAGTATGACGAAACCAACAAAAAACTCTATAACTTACAAGTAGCATGAGCAATAACATGAACGTCGAGGACCGTCAGGTCAAGAAGACTAAGCGTGCTGACCTTGAGAAAAACAAGGGCACGTACTTCTTGATGGGATTGCTCGTCTCCCTGGGTCTCGTGTTTGTAGCCTTTGAGTGGGGTACGCACGATGTCAAGGTGGACGATGTACAGTCTGACGCAGTCATCGAGGAAGTCGAGGACATTATGATTACGCCACCCGACGAGACCCCTCCCCCACCCCCCGAGCCCGAGGAGGCTCCGGTGAATGTGGAGATCCTCCAGGTCGTCGAGGATGACGTCGAGGTTGCCGATGTGGAGATCGCCTCTGTGGACGACTCCTTTGACAAGCTGCAGCAGACCTTTACTCCGCCGGCACCTGCACAGCAGGGACGTAAGCAGGAGAAGGTAGAGGAGGAGCAGATCTTCGAGTTCCTCGAGGAGATGCCTCAGTTCCCCGGCGGTCAGAAAGCTATGTTGAAGTGGCTCAATGACCACGTGAAGTACCCGGCTATCGCCGCTGAGAATAACATCCAGGGTAAGGTAATGGTCAGCTTCGTCGTAGAGCGCGACGGCTCTGTCTCCAACGTAAAGATTGCCCGCGGTGTAGACCCCTCTCTCGATAAGGAGGCCGTCCGCGTCGTGGAGTCCATGCCGAAGTGGAAGCCCGGTATGCAGACCGGTAAGCCGGTTCGCTGCCGCTTCAATCTCCCTGTGACCTTCAAGCTTCGCTAATCCCAAGACCCTACCATGTCAGTCCTTGCCCTCAGACCGCTGAGCAGCACGCTCAATCGCTGGTGGTGGCACCGATATACGACTGTATACCGGAGCAGGACTGCTGATGTCTCTATAGGTATGATCTAAGAGACTCATAGGGACGGGAGAGAAATCCCGATACCATACAAGAGCAGGAGACATCCGGTACGCCGGTTGTCTCCTGCTCCTTTATTTTACCTCCATATCAATGGGATCTTGCACCCATCTTCATCGCTGCAAGATCCCATCCCGAGATACAATTTTTCCCCTTTTTCAGAGAAAGGAAACATCATGAAGCAAAAGAAAATCATCCTCCCCGAGAGCGAGATCCCCACAGAGTGGTACAATATCCAGGCTGAGATGCCGACTAAACCGCTCCCCATGCTCGACCCGAAGAGTCTCCGACCGATCACCGCCGAGGACCTCTACCCGATATTTGTCGAGGAGTCGGCACGGCAGGAGCTCAATCAGAGCGATGCCTGGATAGCGATACCGGAGGAGGTGAGGGAGAAGTACCGGATGTACCGCAGTACACCGCTCGTACGTGCCAATGAGCTGGAGCGGGCACTCGACACGCCGGCGCACATTTACTTCAAGGACGAGGGCGGCAGTCCCTGCGGCTCGCACAAGCTCAATAGCGCGCTCGCCCAGGCTTACTACGCCAAGGAGCAGGGCGTCACCAACGTCACCACAGAGACCGGCGCCGGTCAGTGGGGCAGTGCGCTATCTCTCGCCAGTAGGATCTTCGGACTGGAGTGCGCCATCTATCAGGTGCGCGTGAGCTACGAGCAGAAGCCCTCACGCCGGACGATGATGCAGGTCTACGGTGCTCAGCTCACCCCCTCGCCGAGCATGAGCACCCGGGCGGGGAAGGATGTGCTGACGCGAGACCCTGACAACCCCGGCTCCCTCGGTATGGCGATCTCCGAGGCGATAGAGCTGGCACGCACCACGCCCAATACCAAGTACCTCCTCGGGTCGGTGATGAACCACGTGGGACTGCACCAGACGGTCATCGGCCTGGAGGCGGAGCGACAGATGGCGCTGGCTGGAGAGCAGCCGGATGTGGTGATCGCCTGCTTCGGTGGCGGATCCAACTTCAGCGGGATGATCTTCCCCTTCCTGCGCCACACCTTCTGCGATGACGCCACCACTCGATACATAGCGGTGGAGCCGAGCTCCTGTCCTAAGCTCACGCGAGGGCGCTTCGCCTACGACTATGGTGACGAGGCGGGCTACACACCGCTCATCCCGATGTACACGCTGGGGCACAGCTTCGTCCCCTCCGCCATCCACGCCGGAGGACTGCGCTACCACGGCGGCGGGTCAGCCTTCTCTCAGCTGCTCAGGGACGGCTATATAGAGGCGATGGACGTGGATCAGATAGAGAGCTTCCGTGCCGGGATGCTCTTCGCCCGGACGGAGGGGATCATCCCCGCCCCTGAGAGCTGCCACGCCATCGCCGGAGCGATCCGCGAGGCGGAGCGGTGCAAGAGGGAGGCGAAGGCTGAGACGATCCTCTTCTGCCTCTCGGGCCACGGTCAGCTCGAGATCTCAGCCTACGAGCAGTTCATCCGCCACACGCTCACCGGTGGCTCGCCCACCGATGAGGAGCTGCGTGCAGGGCTGAGCGACCTCCCCGAGGTGCCGGCGTGTGCGATCAACTGACGGGACAGAGGAATAAAATCGAGTAGGTTGGGAAACGATAGTTTTCTGACCTACTTTCGTTTCCTTCCCTCTCACACCATCGTACCTGCCGTTCGGCATACGGCGGTTTAATTCGTTTTCAAAGAGTATCTAATCATGTTCGATAAGTTTCATCTTCCGTCTTTCTTGATTTCCGCCCCCTATTGATACGTGCTTAGCTCTTTGTGGACGCTCCCATTGACGTTTTGACCGTTGCCACTCGTCAGAAAAAAACATCGGGACATACATTCTTGATTGACGTTGCGAATTATTCGGTCCTTCACCTTGTTCTGCTTGAGAACGGCTACTTCAACCTCTGCGGACTCCTCAGCATTCGTTGTTACTATCCTTGAGGACTGCCGAAGTCTCACGGGATAGCCTTACATCTTTCATCGTTTACCTGCCTAATTTACGCATCAAGGTTACGATTGCATTTTGGATCTTCACTGCCTTTTGCCTGCTTATCCGCTTGATACGCCTTAGTATTAGGTTTCTGTCCGTCAGGCCACGAGTTTGCGATTGTTTCTTCTCGCCCAAGGGGCACCCCTTGAAACTTGCTAGTCTCTATGGAGTTCGAAGGCAACTACGCCATATGTGGACTTTCACCACAGATGTATGACATGCCCGTCATACAAAAAAACACCCTGCGAAGTCATCAAAAACATCAATCTTGAGAAGTTGCATCAGTGGATGGAATGTAAGTGGAAATTTTTCTTGCGAGAATCTTTTTCCCGTAGAAAACTTGTATTATCTTTGAGTTGTAACAACATGGTAAACTTTTCCGAAAACCAGCACCTCCGACTTGACTAAGGAGGGCAAAAAAGAAAACACGGTAAAGTTATGGCAAATAAACCCTTACAATTCGTTCTTATAGAATGTAAAATAAGCATCGGACCTCAATCGGGCAAGACCTTCAGATTGCCCAAGTCAACGAGCAGACATCGTGTGGAGTCCTGCTGTTTTTGCTGACGTGTGGCGAAGTCCACCACATTTAACCTTCAGGAAGTAGAAGCCATCTTGAACTATGCCACAGAGGTTCCCGCGACATCGTGACGAATGGCGACATCGTAAAGTTCGGCGATTGGGGACATTGCCATCATCATTCAAGAGCGAGAACGTGTCTTCTACTGAGGTTTTCAATGTGCAAAAACATATTGAAAAACTTGTGGTTCAACTCGTTGAAGAAGTACTCTACGCTTACCCACGTGATCTACGAGCAGACAGGGCCCAAAGCCCAAAAAGGCAAGGCAAAACCAACGTCCAACCCTAATGAAGTGGATAGCTCAAGCGGTAACGACGGACTTTAATCAAGTTATCAGAACGATTATTTTATCGGTGGTTGCTTCGTACCAAATGTCATATTAAAATTATATACAATAATAAACAAAAAGAAGAATCATGAAACAAGTAATCAATCCCATCGGGCAGGAAATCAATGCATTAGGAAAGGTTGTTAACAACAAGGAACTCATGCTTGTACACTTGCATCTGAAAAGCGGAGAAGAAATACCTTCACACGACCATAAAGGACGGGAAGTATTCTTCACCATAGTGAAAGGAACTGTAGAGGTCACTCTTGACGACACCGAGGTACATCGTATCGACACAGGCATTGTTCTACATTTCCCCGGCGAGGCTTATGTAAGCATAAAAGCCATAGAAGAGAGTGATTTTTTCGTTTACCTCATCAATAGACAATAATACAATACTATGGACATGAAAAAATATCTGCCTAGTGTAGACCTTGAGAAACTCAGAAAAACACTCGAGATTAAAGAAGCATACCAACGAGGAGATATTTCATTGGAAGAGGGCAGAGCCCGAATAAGAAAGCAAGTTGGGAAAATCCGCCCTTATGAAATAGCATTGGCAGAACAGGAACTCAAAACCATCGAAGAGAATGAGTGTCGCAAGGAGGACATTCAAAAAATGATTGAGCTGTTTGATGAAGTGATGGACACCAGTCGCCCAAATCTTCCTCCTAATCACCCCATCATGTGCTACTATAGAGAGAACGATGAAATGCATCGACTTATGCTCTCCATAGAAGATCTTGTACAATATCCGGTTATTAAGAATCAGTGGCTTGAATTGTACGACCAAATAGAGGCTTTTCGCACTCACCTTTCACGTAAGCAGAACCAGCTCTACTCCATACTCGAACAGAAAGGATTTGACCGTCCCACGACTACGATGTGGCTGCTCGATGACTTTGTACGAGACGAAATACGTGATGCCAAAAAACTTCTTGAGGAAGATAAAGAAGAAGAATTTTTGGCAATGCAACCTACCATTGTGGCAGATGTGCAGGACCTTTTACAGAAAGAAGAATCTGTACTCTACCCAACTGCTTTGGCAATGATTACTCCTGAAGAATTCGAACAGATGCGTTCCGGAGATTACGAAATTGGCTTTGCATGGATTGATGTAGAAGGATTCCAAAATACGGATAAAACAGAAACCCAGCCAACAACAGTCCCTGATGGTTTTGTCTCAGAGCTATCTGCACTTCTTGGTAAATATGAGCTTGGAGGAAACGATGCAGACCGAGTTTTCGATGTTACGACAGGCAAACTCTCTCTCGAACAAATCAATCTCATATACCAGCATCTCCCTATAGATATATCTTATGTGGATGAAAACGAACTTGTTCGTTTTTATTCAGATACCAACCACCGCATCTTCCCACGTAGCAAGAATGTTATCGGACGTGATGTAAAGAACTGTCATCCGCGCACCAGCGTCCACCTTGTTGAGGAAATTATAGCCAAATTCCGTTCAGGTGAGCAAGATAGTGTAGATTTTTGGATTAACAAGCCAGGCGTGTTCATCTATATCTATTATGTAGCCGTGCGTGATGCAGAAGGAAGATTCAGAGGTGTACTCGAAATGATGCAAGATTGTAGTCGCATTCGAGAGCTTCAAGGTTCACGAACGCTACTGACCTGGTCGAATGATACACAAGTAGTAAAATCAAAGGAGGCTCAAAGTTGTACTCCAAACGATACGCCTGTTACAAAAGAAGTCTTGACAATGGAACTCTCTGCCAACACTCGCTTACAGGATTTGTTAAAGAATTACCCACAACTACGGAAAGACTTGCCAAGTATGAACTCTGCTTTCAAAATGCTCAATTCGCCCCTTGCACGCATCATCATTCCTAAAGCAACTATTGCCATGATGAGCGAACGCAGTGGGGTTCCTCTTGATGACATACTATCTATATTAAAAGAACTCATCGCTAAATATAAGAGAGAGAAATAAATTCCTCATCTCAGATTAACAGAATCAAGTAGGTCGGGAAACGAAAGTTTTCTGACCTACTTTCGTTTCCTTCCCTCTCACCCCACCACACCTGCCGTTCGGCATACGGCGGCTTAATTCGTTTTCAAAGTGTGTCTAATCATGTTCGATTAGTTTCATCTTCCGTCTTTCTTGATTTCCACTTCCGATGGATACGCGTCTAGCTCTTTGTGGACGCTCCCATTGACGTTTTGGCCGTTGCCACTCGTCAGCAAAAAAAAAAAAAAAAATCGGAACATACATTCTTGATTGACATTACAAATTATTCGGTCCTTTGCCTTGTTCTACTCAAGAACGGCTACTTCGACCTCTGCTGACTCCTCGACATTCGTTGTTACTATCCCTTAATGGACTGCCAAGGCCTCACGGGATAAGCCTTACACCTTTCATCGTTTACCTGCCTAATTTACGCATCAAGGTTACGATTGCCTTTTGGATCTTCACCGCCTTTGGCAAGCTAGTCCGCTTAATACGCCTTAATATTAGGTCTCTGTTCGTCAGGCCACGAGTTCGCTATTGCTTATTCTCTCCCAAGAGGCGCCCCTTGAAACTTGCAAGTCACTATGGGGTCCGTTGGTAACTACGCCACGAGTGGACTTTCACCACAGATGTATGACATGCCCGTCATGCAAAAAAGGGGGGCTGTACCGGATCCGGCACAGCCCCCCTTTGTATCGTGAAGACCTTTGCAAAATGGTCTTTCGCAGAAAAAGCACCGCTTTTTCTGCAGGGACTTTGTAGAATACCCCAGATGCAAGGAACTGAGAGTAAGGGCGAAGGGAGTGTGCTTACGCACATGA
>NZ_KV793777.1:4757-20568 GCF_001808555.1 Porphyromonas sp. HMSC065F10 | reverse complement strand
TGACGCCGCAGATGGGGTATTATGCAAAGGTCACTGTGGTCTTTAGGGTCACTCCATGGTCAGGTCCTCATCGCGGAAGAAGTGACGCATCATCGTGATGTCTTGAGTCTTCCAGGCGACATACGGCTCACTGATATGGAGGAGGTAGCTCCTGACAGCCGATGAGAAGAACTTAGTAGCAAGCTTCTGAATACCGGGGATATGGCGACTGAGCTGGTAGTAGTAGTCTGCCAGCGTGTCGGTGCGGAAGTGGACAATGTCCTCCAGATCCTTCCCGTCAGCGAAGAAGCCGCAGTGGAAGTTTTTCGTGGCAAAAGCCCGACTCGGAAAATCAAATTCGCCCAGCCCGTAGATCTTGAAGTTTCGGGTCAGGAACTCCCGATAGGTGGTGGTACACTCCTTCCCGCCCCCGAGATTGAAGATGCGCCCATCGAGCTCGTCTAAGTGATCCAGCGCATTGACAAAGGCGCGGGCGGTGTCGGCAGGGGTGCAGATCTCTATCGTCGTATCAAGTGGCATGTGAAACATGATCCCCGACATCGTATGATTTTCCGCACCCATGATGGCACTGAGACGGAAGATGGTGTACCGCAGCCCCGACTCCCGGATCAGCTGCTCCATGGCAAGCTTAGTCTGGGCGTAGTGATCCCCCTCGGAGGGCTGCATGGGGTCGGTGACACGTATCATGGGGTCCTTGACCCGATCACCGTAGACCGAGACACTGGAGGCCATAGCGATGAAAGCCTCCGGTGCATGAGCCCTCAGCACCTGCAGGAGGTTATTGGTCCCCTCGACATTGATCTTATTGGCGAGGTCAGGATGCTGATCCGCAGCGGGAGGGATGATCGATGCGAGGTGGACGACATAGTCCACTCCCGTGCAAGCCTCCACGAGTGTCTCCGGCTTAGTGATGTCTCCATAGAAAGGCTCGATGTGCCCCTGCAGCTGATCGAAGAGGTCGCGATTTTGCGGGGTGGCGAGGTCAAAGGCTCGCACCTCCACATCGGGGCGGAAGCGCACAAAGCCCCTAAGTACCCGGGAGCCTATGGTCCCACCCGCACCGGTGACGAGGACTCTCTTGCGTGGAGCACTGGAGTAATATCTCTTATTCATAACCTGATTTTCTATATTCGTGATCGATAGGTATTACAAATGTAATGCATTTGGGGTAAACTCCATCTGATCGCTGCTACGCTACACTCTCTGTCCGTCTCGGACCATCACCAGCTCGCTTAGGGAGCGATTTTTCGGCTCCACCTCGATCCTGGTAGCGATGCGCTCCCTGAGCGCCTGCACGTGGCTGATGAGCACGATCCGCCGATCCATACGCTCGTGTAGCTGCTCCAGAGCCTGCATCACCTGCTCCAGACTCTTAGGGTCGAGCGTACCAAAGCCCTCATCGATGAAGAGGCTGTCCACCACGGCCTCGCCACGCAGGCGAGAGAGGGCGAGTGAGAGACTGAGTGCCACCATAAAGCTCTCGCCTCCCGATAGGATCGTGACGCTCTGAGGAGGCTGACTCGTCTCGGGGTCCTCAACGAGGATGGCCGATGACAGGGAGGTGGTCGTGAGGCGATACTTGCCTCCTAAGTCGACCAAAAACTCATTGGCCGACTCCAGCAGGTACCTGAGGATATAGCCCTGTGCGATGCCCCGCAGCTTCTTCCCCTCCGCATCACCAAGGAGATCAGAGAGAGTTTTCCACTTTTGCACCCTCTCGCTCAGCTTCTTCGTCTCTTCATTGAGTTTGCTGATCCTCTCAAGGCTGTCGTTGTAATCTTTAAGAGATTTCTCAGCCTCTCCCAACCCCTTGTTCTTCGCCTGCACCTTCTCCATGAGCTCATCGATACGAGACTGTATAGAGGAGGAGGTGTGCTTATCCAGGTCGGGATGTTGCGCTCTGAGAGACTTTAGCACCTCTTCGGACTCCCTTTTGTCCTTGGCAGACCTACCGAGATCCGTGCAGACTTTTATGAGTGCATCATTGACTTTCTTCGGGTCTGGCTTGCTCCCATCTGTGACAGGTGTAGGTAGTGTGTCGGGAAAGGCCGGTCTTAGGCTCTCGCACACTATCTCGTCCATACGCCTGAGGCTGTCGGAGAGCTTATCAACCTCACGCTCCATATCGGCTGATGTCTCTTTCTTAGAGCGGTAGTCCTTAGCTTCGTTGGTCAGTCTCTCGGTCAAATTACTGAGATCGGACCGCAGCAGCGCTTCTGTACTCGGATAGGTGAGACCCTCTATCAGCTCTTTAGTCAGCGAGGCAATATCCTTGCGAAGTGACTTGCAGGTCGTGCTGTGCCCCTTGCAAGTGCCTTGCCGAGCAGCCAGAGTTCTCTGCTCCTCGTCTTGCTCTTTTCTCTTACTCTTAGCTTTCTTTTCCAGATCGTCAACCGCCTTTTCCGCCTTATCGAGCTCGTCCTTGAGCTTCTCGACCTCCTGCAGGCTCTTATTGATATTATCCAGTCCTGACTTGATGTCCGTGAGTATCTTCTCGATCTCAGGCTCTGACTGACCGATAGGGAAATCACCAGGATACTTGCTTTGCCATTTCTTGATCTCCAGCTCCTTGCCCTTGATCTGCCCGGTGAGAACAGCGACCGCATCAGACTTCTTCTTAGAATCAGCCTCTGCCGCTTCCTTCTGTCCGAGAGAAGCCTCATACTCCTCCCTGATGGGGCGAAGCAATTCCTCCAAGTCCTCATCCCGAGGCACCTTATGGACAATCTGATCGCAGACAGGGCATCGATCCCCCACGGAGAGATCAAGCCTGAGACTCTTGGCAAAGTCTCCGACTGAGGTCTTCATTTTGTCCAATCGATTGCTATCGCTCTCCAGCTTGCTCTTTGCCTCCCTAAGCTTCTCCTCAGAGTCCTTGCTCGTTTTCTCTGCATCCGCTTTCTTAGCATTGAGGTCAAGCAGCTCCCGGGATGCCTCATTAGCGGACTTGAGGTCTGTCAAGTAATCCTTCTGCGTCCGGAGGTCAGTCTCATTGAGGGCATTTAGCTTGTCTTGAAGCGCTGTTTTCTTTTCTCGCTTTTCTTCCGTTGCCTGCTCTATGCCTTGGAGCTCTTTATTTAGTTCGCTCAGCTTCCTTTCGCTCTGCCTACGCTCTTGATAGGCTTTTTTCTTCTTCTCGATCGTCTGAGTGCACTCGCTTCGCTTGCGTGAGAGATCCTTGAGCGACTTAGTCAAGCTATCAGCCTTGTCGTACATAGGGGTGTGCTCCGAGAGCGCAGACAGCTCTTTCTGTATATTTTCTTGCTCAGACTTCTTCGTCTCGAAGATACTTCGGATGCGCTCGATCTCTCCCAGTCGATGGGCATAGTCATCCCTCAGGGTCACCCGCTCCTTATCGCACTTATCAATGGTATCTTGATGATGCTCTACATCTCTGCAGACCTTCATCTGCTTGTCCAGTCTGCTTTTTTCTTCATTAAGCTTCTTAATCTCTTGCTCCAGCTCTCTCTGCTTTTGCTTGCACTCTGAGACCTGCTCCGGAGTAGGAGGATCCAAAAGCTCTATTTCACGCTGGAGATCGTCATACTGCTGCTCGTGCCACTTAGTGATCCGGTAGATCTTCTTCCCATAGTCTGAGCACTCCTCCATACCGGTGAGCCGCTCTAAGATCGAGGAGCGTGTGCCCTCGTCACTAAAGAGAAACCGGGTAAAGTCGCCCTGAGCCAACAAAACAGTCTGGGAGAAGTCCTTGTACGAGAGCCCGACGACCCTCTCGATCTCCTCCTTCACCCCCTTGGTAAACGTTACGCTATCGTTCATTACGAGAGACCTTTGGGGTGGCTGGAGGGCTCCATCGTGCTTGCCTCTGGCACGACGAATCCCCCAGGTAGCCTTGTACTCGTCCTCGGAAGTGGTCGTAAAGGTGAGACAGCAGGAGGCATACGCGGTGCCACGTCGCATCAGCTGAGCGACGTCACCTGAGCTGAAGACCTCCTCACCGGAGGTATACTTCTCTGACTTACTCCGACTGAGACGAGGACTACACCCATAGAGGGCGAGGCAGATCGCATCGAGGATGGTCGACTTACCGGCACCGGTATTGCCACAGATAAGCACGAGACCACTTGATCCCAAGTCCTTCTCAAAATCTATCGTCGCCTCCTCAATGGAGAGGAGGTTGTGGATCTCTAAGGTTTTCAGTCGTATCATATCGTTATCCCTTCTTGGCTACATACTTCATCAATGGTACCAAAGAGGTCAAGCAACTCCTGTCGTCCCTCCTCGGAGAGGTCCGTATGCTCCTCCAGGTACATCTCCACGATCCTCTGCGCGGTGTAGGTATTCAGCTCGTCGGGGCTGACCATACGCTGCTCCACTCTCTCCGCAGCCACCGACTCGGGGGACTCCACCTTGACCGTGCAGTACCGGGCACTCTTCCCCTCAAGAGCCTTAGTGGCCTGCTCGAGGTAGTCAAAGGGGAGTGGCGCATCCCCATTCACCTTCACGTGGAGCCGGATATAAGCCTGCTTATCAGCGTCTATGGTGCGAAGCAGATCGATCGCATCACTGTAGGAGACCGCCTCCTCTGGTAGGGTGAGAAGTGGGCGGAGGGTCTTCATCTGTCGGAAGTCTACCCTTGGTGCTATCCCTCTATCCAGCTCTACCACCAGCACACCATGCTCCGCCGGCTCATCAAAGGAGATCGGCAGTGGCGAACCTGAGTAGAGAGTTCGATCGCCTACCCACTGTCGCCTATGGATGTGCCCCAGCGCCAAGTAGTCGTAGCCGGTACCGATGTCAGAGAGGAGCATCGCCTCACTGCCACCCACGATGTCACGGGGCTGGCGGGTGCCATTGAGCTGCACACCGGACAGATAGAGGTGCGCCATCAGGACCGTCGGCAGGCTCTCCTTGCTCAGCTGCTCGCTTACCCGCTGGAAAAATCGCTCCTGTCGCCCCTCTACCGGATCGCTCTCCTTGTGGGGAAAATTGGCGGGGTAGCAGAAGGGGATCGCCATCACCACCCCTTTTCCCGCTATCTCTATGCGATTGCGCTCAAGGGTGGGGTCGATGGTGCCTATCAGGTGGATCCTGTGGGAGAGCCAGGGCGGTGCGGCAGCCTCCAGCCTGAGGCCGCTGTCGTGATTGCCCGCCGTGAGGATGATCTCCGTCTCGGGAGAGGCTTCGTGGAGGCTCAGCAGGGCGGTATTGAGTTGCTTGACAGCGGCATTGGAGGGCATGTACGAGTCGTACACATCCCCACTCACTAAGAGCGCATCAGGCTGCTCCTCAGCCATCAGCTGAGAGAGCTGAGTGAAGAAGTAGTCGAACTCCTCCTCTCGGTCGTAGCCATAGAGCTCATGCCCGACATGCCAGTCGGCGGTGTGAATAATCTTCATAGGGTGCAGGTCTAAGGTGTCAGTAAATATAGCGAAAAGAGCCGTCCCACCCCCCACCAAATCTCAATTCCCTATGAAGCATAATGCGGAAGCGAGGCTCTTGATGCACCTCCATAGGACAAACAAATATTGTCGTACATTTGGCGGAGTATGAGAAAAGATCACTGCCAGTGACGCCGGATAGAGATCATACCTTTAAGACTTTCTATACCACCCATGCTCGAGAGATGTACTGGGTGGGGGTAGCGGTGTGCGGGGACTCGTTCCTTGCCGAGGAGGTGGTGCAAGAGGTCTTTATGCAACTCTGGGAGCAGCGAGTAGATCCATCATCCATCCACAATCCACACTCCTACCTATCAACGCTGGTCAGAAATCGCATCTACGATGTGATCCGTCATCGCTCAGTAATCAGGGCTCACGAGGAGAGAGTGCGGTACGAGCTGGAGGTGGCCGATCTCGAGGACCTATCCGCTGAGGAGAGAGAGGAGATGATCAGCAGAGCGTGGCGTCTCGTACAGAGTTTACCCGAGGCGGCACGTGAGATATTTCTCCTCGCCACTATGGAGGGGCTGAAGTACTCCGAGATCGCAGAGCGGAAGGGGATCTCAGTCAATACGGTCAAGACCCAGCTCCGCATAGCGAGGAAGAAGCTTCGTCGGGACCCCCTCGCCATGATCGGGCTCTTGCTCATCCTATCACATCTCTCATAGCTCCCGCTTCACCCTTTTTCACTTCTCAATCGTCTTATGATCGGAGGGGCACCTATCAATGCACCTTCCACAACACCTTTTGACATCCATTATGAAGGATCAGTCTGAGTACATACACCATATAGAGTCTGTCCTATCCGGCAAGGAGAGGGCGGAGACAGAGGATCTGCCGTTGATCCGGCGACTTTCGGATCTATCAGCGACACCGGACTTTGATGTCCGCGTAGGATATGAACGACTACAAGCCGCAGTGGATCACCGGGAGAGGCAGAGGAGACAACGAAGGCGCCTCGTCGCAGTCTCTCTTGGGGTGGCGGCTGCCTTCATCGGCATGCTGATGATCTTAGTCCTACCAAAGAGAGGTGGGGAGCTGGTGCCGGAGGAGAGTCAAGTCGCAATGGAGCTATTACGGCAGTCCTACATCCTTCCCGACTCCCTTGCAGGAGATAGGGATCTGGTGCTCCTGCGAGCAGACGGATCAAGAGTTCACCTCCGTCTGGGGGACCAGGACACCCTCAAGATGGCGGAGATGGCCTATCTCCTCAGTCCCGATGAGGCAGTGACCCTTGTCGTGCCGGAGACAAGGCGTGGAAACGTCCTCCTGGAGGATGGTACAGTGGTATTGCTCAACTCCGTCTCTCGACTAAGGATGCCCACATCGCTCACAGATGGACGTCGCATAGCCCTGGAGTCAGGTGAGGCGCTGATGAGTGTGGCGCATGACGAGAAACACCCATTCCGTGTCGCACTACCGGAGATGGACCTGGAGGTGCTCGGGACTACATTTAATATCTGTCTCTACCCGGAGCAAGAGCCTACGACAACTCTGGTGGAGGGGAGACTGAGAGTCTCCGACAAGGCGGGTCGATCCCTTATGCTCCACCCCGGAGAGGAGGCTGTCCGTGGCAGAGATGGCAGCCTGGAGAGCAGACCGGCAGACCTGAGGACAAAGACCGCGTGGGTAGAGGGGACGTTTGTCTTCAGTCACCTATCTCTCTCCTCCATCATGACTTACCTTGGGCGTTGGTACGGATTTGACACCACCTTTACCTCCGACGCCCTCAAGGAGAATACATATACCGGAGCGCTGAAGAGAGAGTACAGCAGAGACTTCGCCTTCAGTCTACTAGAGACAACCACTAATCTTAGCATAACCAACCAACAACACGAGGAGCGACACGTGGTCGTAAGCCATCGGTGATGCCCCTCACATAACATTATTTCAAACCCCTATTATGAGTGTGAAATCATCTCTCCGCCGCCACGCTAGCGGTTCGGTGCGAGTGGCACTGTCTACGATGGTCCTTCTCGCAGCACCGGCTCTCGGTGCCATGCCACAGCCGGCAGCAGCGCAGTCGGATGTCTCTATCACCGTGATGCAGCCGAGCGGCACCATTGGCTCGGTGATGAAAGCGGTGGAGCAGCAGACCGGACTGCACTTCTTCTACAACGACCGGGACGTCAACCTCTCGGAGCCTCTCCATCTGGAGCTCACTGATGTCTCCTTGGACAAGGTCCTGGCGGCTTTCCACGACAAAGGACTGTCGTGCGAGGTGCGCAATGGCCTGATCGTACTATCACGAGCAAGCAAGCACAGCCAGTCCAAGACTATCACCATCAAGGGTAAGGTGGTCGATGCCTCCGGCGAACCGATTATGTCGGCCACCGTGGTTGTGCTCGGGACAGACGGCAAGGGAGCCTTCACTGACATAGATGGTAACTTTGAGATAAAGGATGTGCCGGCTGATGCCACCCTGCGTATCACCTTCGTCGGTATGACACCTCAGGAGATAGCTCTCAACGGGCGCACTGACATCACCATCACACTGCACGAAGACTCCGAGCTCCTGGAGGAGGTCGTCGTCGTCGGCTACGGCACCCAGAAGAAGGTGAATGTGGTCGGATCGATCGCTCAAGTTAGAGGGGATGACCTGACAAAAAAGTCCTCAGCAAACTTAGTGAACGCACTCACCGGTATGATGTCAGGTGTCACGGTGACTCAGCGATCAGGTGCCCCGGGAAAGGAAAGCAACAGTATACGTGTCAGAGGTATCGGATCTTTCGGAGGCTCTCCTAATCCCCTCGTATTAGTGGATGGCATACCTGGATCCATATCAGATGTGAACTCTAGCGATGTGGAGAGTGTGTCAGTCCTCAAAGATGCATCAACAGCTGCTATCTATGGGTCAAGAGCAGCTAATGGTGTAATCCTAATCACCACCAAAAAAGGGAAAGGAGACAAGATCAACCTGTCATACAATGGATACGTAGGCTGGAACTCCCCCACTGCCCTACCAGAGTTTGTACCAACCTGGGAGTACGCAAAGCTCCTCAACGAGGCCACAGGCACTCCTACATACTCCGAAGAAGAGATAGCAAGCTTCCGCAACGGAAGTAACAAAGACTTGTATGCCCAGGAGGACTACTTGCACAGCCTATTTAAGAGCAATGCTCCTCAAACAAACCACCACGTCACACTTAATGGACGCACCGATAGGATGTCCTACTACGCATCCTTAGGGGCTCTATATCAGGATGGACTAGTAAGTAAGAACTACTTCACGAGGTACGATGGGAGAACAAACTTTACCATCAACCTAAGTGATAATCTTTCCATTTCTGCCAATCTGCACGCACTGCTTTCAGAGCGAAACGAGCCAACCACTCCCGGTGGAGAGGATGTTGAGTCAATGGAATACATCATCCTTAAAGCACTGCGATTCCCAGGCATTAAGCCGACGAAACTGTCTACGGGTGAATATGGTCTCGGACCGGAAATGCATGGTACGCCTCTCGCCTGGATCGAAAGCAAGTCCTTCGCTAACAACAGAAGATTTTCCGCCCGCACGAACGTCTCTTTATCTTACAAGCCGATCAAGGAATTGGAGATGAAGGTAATTGCCGGGATGAATCATAACAACAGCGAGTCCAAGCAATTCCGCTCCTCTATTACTCTACAAAACGGGCTCACCCCAGGGGCCTCCTCACTGAACGACCAGATGGTAAGGGACTTTTACAAGACCCTTCAGTCAACTGTAAACTATACAAGTCAGTTGGGAGAGCATGGTCTATCTGCTCTACTCGGCTACTCCTACGAGGATTACTCTAGTAGATATGTGGGGGCAGAGCGTGACAAGCTAGCCTCTAATGACCTCCCATACATCAATGTAGGATCTCCTGACAACCAAAAGGGAAATGGCGGAGGAACAGAGTGGGCTATGCAATCGGTATTTGGACGCTTAGACTACAACTACGCCTCAAAGTACCTATTGGAGATAACGGGGCGCTATGATGGCTCTTCAAGATTTTCATCGCATAAGCGGTA
Organism: Porphyromonas sp. HMSC065F10; assembly: GCF_001808555.1. Classification (GTDB taxonomy): domain Bacteria; phylum Bacteroidota; class Bacteroidia; order Bacteroidales; family Porphyromonadaceae; genus Porphyromonas_A. The sequence goes on along the minus strand of NZ_KV793777.1, from coordinate 11,173 downwards.
TGCGTTTTTCCCATCAGCTGCCTTAGGATGGCGAGTAAGCGAAGAGGATTTCTTCAAGAGTTGCAAATCACTCGAGTGGATCAGTAACCTTAAGTTCAAGGTATCATTAGGAGTACTTGGAAATCAAGAGATCGGAGTCTACCCCTACCAGACTGTATATGACTTGGGCCTCTTTTATCCATTCGGCAATACGCTTCACCAGGGAGCTGCCGTGACTAAGTCCACGGATGAAAATCTCTCGTGGGAAAGCACCCGGACTTGGGATGCGGGATTTGAGTCTTCTATCCTCAATGGCGCACTGACCCTCAATGTCAACTACTTTTCTCGTACCACCTATGATATACTCTTTGCGCCGGGAGGGAGTGTATCAAAGGTGTCCGGCCTTAAAGTCTCTCCCATCAACACCGGTACACTAACCAACAAGGGTATCGAGATAGAGATAGGACACCAATATGTAAAAGGAGACTTCAGCTACAACCTGACCGGAAACTTTACCTATATAGACAACCGAATCAAGTCTCTCGGTGTGGGAGATGTCAAGCAGCTTAATGGACTAGTCGGCAGTGGAAACCTCTTTATAGGTCATCCAATAGACATCTACTATGGCTACAAGACCGATGGTGTCTTTACAGACCAGGAGGACATTAACGCCTGGGCAAATCAGAAAAAGATCAACCCCAAGAGCGTTCCCGGAGACATTCGGTATAAGGACCTGTTAGGGCCTGAAGGGAAACCTGACGGAGTCGTAGACCCCAACTATGATAGGACTGTGCTGGGATCATCAATACCGAAATACACCTTTAGCCTATCCGGAGGAATGGGCTATAAGGGGGTAGACTTTACAATGCAGCTGCAAGGAGTTGCCGGTGTAAAGGGATATCTAAACAACTTTGCGGGATACGCTTTTTTCCAGGAGGGAAATATCCAGAGATGGCAGGCGGACAACCGGTTTAGGCCGGATCAGCCCGATCGCTACGCCAAGTACCCACGTCTTGAGGCAATCCCCGGCACAGGAACTGCGAATACAGAGGTCTCCGACTACTGGCTCAGAGACGCATCCTACCTTAGGATCAAGAACGTACAGATAGGGTATACTCTTCCCAAGCAATGGTTGCCTCAAATCTCATCTCTAAGGCTATACCTTTCCGGAGATAACCTTTATACGTTTAACAAGTACCCAAAAGGATGGGATCCTGAGATCAATACCGGAGGAGCTTTCTATCCGATACTTAGGACAATAACCTTTGGACTAAACTTCAGCTTATAAACTTATGAGAACTAAATATATAATTCTTGCAATATGCCTGTCCTTGCTCGGTCTTTCATCCTGTGACCTCAATCGAGATCCTCTTGATAGGCTGTCAAGAAAGACGGTATGGCAAAGCGAAGACAACATAGATGTAGTCCTTACAGGTATTTACAGAGGGAATGCTTCATTCTCAGGTCCGGAGTACGTCCCATCTGACTGGTGGTCATATGGAGGGCTTATCTTCCTAGAGTTTGCCAGCGACAATATGTACGACCGAAGAAACACGAACTCTAATTTCTTCAAAATCTCTTCCGGCCAACTAGTCTCTACCAATGCCTTCATCTCAAGGTACTGGAACAACAGCTACTCTAAAATAGGGCGGTGCAATGAGTTGCTTCAGAACATCACGAGTCTCCCAGAGACCAAGATGACAAAGAGATATATTGCCGAGGCAAGATTCATTAGGGCAACTCAATACTTCTATCTCAGTAATTACTTCCGTGACGTACCGTTAATCACTACAGTAATTACTCCCGAAGAGGGTAATCATGCGGAAGTGACTAAGCATGAGGAGTTGGTCAACTTCCTTGTGAAAGAATTTTCCGAGTCATCGGTAGACCTACCTCGATATAAGGAGATCAAGGCCGATGAGAAAGGAAGAGCTTGTAAGCAAGCTGCGCTAGCATTCCTTGGCAGGGTTTTCCTTGCTGAGGAGCGATGGGAGGAAGCAGCTAAAGCATTTAAGCAAATTATCGACTTTGGCGATAACGCGCTGTACAATAACTACACCGATTTATTCACGGAGAAGGGGGAAAGCAGCTCGGAAATCATCTTCTCCTTTCAGTACCTTCCGGGGCTTGCCGGAAACGCCATTCATCAGCATGCACTGCCGGCTAAGGATGGCGGATGGTGCTTGGCAAATGTGTTAGGATCCCTTTTTGAAGCCTACGAATTCACCGATGGATCTCAATTTTCATTTGATAGTCCACTCTACAATTCAAGTGACTTAGGAGAAAATCGAGATCCCCGCCTTAGGTATACCATACTATATAATGGTGCAGACTTCAAGGGTGAGAAATATATTAGTGACCCTGACAGCAAGAGTCCGGACAAAGTCATGGGTGGTCAGACCACTCAGACAGGATTTCTGCTTAGGAAATTTCTTGATGAGGGGTACAGTGGCTCTCTGACACTCTATGGTGGAGATGTGCCTGTCATCAGATATGCGGAAGTTTTGCTAAGCTATCTTGAAGCCAGTATGGAGATGAATAACGGAGTCGTCACACAAGATCTCCTTGATCAGACCGTAAACCTGATCAGGAAGCGACCCTCTGTCAATATGCCACCCATTACACTCGAGAACACTCAAGACCTTCGTAAGCGAATTCGCAATGAGCGACGTGTAGAGCTTGCTTGCGAGGGAATCCGCTACTGGGATATAATCCGCTGGCACATCGGGGAAGAGGTCCTCAGTGGAGACATATATGGTTCACCTTTCCCTGGTGCTAAGCGTATGAATAAAAAAGGCGACATCAAGGACCCTTACGATCGCTGGTATGTCAATCAAAGAAGCTTCCGGTCGGACATTGACTACAGATGGCCCTATCCCCAGTCTGAGCAGGATATAAATCCAAACTTAAGAAAGCAGTCTTAATAGATCAATTATGAACAAAAGCAAACTATCCGTATCCATCGGACTGGCCTCTCTCGCAACCCTTCCTGTAACAGCTCAAGAGCAGAGAGACAAGGAGCTGCCGGAGCGACCCAATGTGATCGTCCTGCTGGCTGATGACATCGGATGGGGCGACCTATCGCCCTACGGCACATCTGGTGTGCAGACGCCGGCAGTTGAGGAACTGGCACAGAGGGGGACCCGATTCACAGACGCTCACTGCGTCGCCGCCACCTCCACCCCCTCACGCTACTCCCTCCTCACCGGACACTACGCCTGGAAGCGGGAGGACACCGGCGTTGCCAGCGGAGATGCTCCGATGATCATACATCCGGAGCAGTACACGGTCGCTGACCTCTTCCGTGAGGCAGGATACACTACCGGGGCAATCGGCAAGTGGCACCTCGGTCTCGGGGATAATCCCTCGGGGCAGGATTGGAATCAGAAGCTCTCCCCAAATCCTCAGGATCTCGGCTTTGATTACTCTTATATCATGGCCGCCACCGCTGACAGAGTTCCCTGTGTCTGGATAGAGAATGGACAGGTGGTCAACTACGATCCCTCCAGTCCCATCTTCGTCAGCTATAAGCACAACTTTCCGGGCGAGCCGACCGGACAAGATCATCCCGAGTTGCTCTATAACCTCAAGCCCTCCCACGGACACGACCAGAGCATCATCAATGGTATCTCTCGTATTGGTTACATGAAGGGAGGCGGTCGTGCTCTGTGGAAGGACGAGCTGATCGCTGACTCCATTGAGCACCACGCGGTGGACTTTATCAGGCAGAATAAGGAGCGTCCCTTCTTCCTCTACCTCTGCACTAACGACATCCACGTGCCGAGGTTTCCGAAGGAGGAGTACCGGACCAGTGAGCTCGGTCTAAGGGGTGATGCGCTGTTGCAGTTTGACGGCACCGTCCGGACGGTGTTGGACGAACTAGAGCGGTTGGGGCTACGAGAAAACACCCTGATCATACTCACCTCTGACAATGGGGGTGTCCTCGACGATGGCTACGACGACAAGGCGATGGAGCTAGCCGAGGGGCGCCACAGGGTCTGCGGTCCATTCAGGGGCGGCAAGTACTCGCTCTTTGAGGGAGGGACGAGGGTTCCATTCATCGTCAGCCTGCCGGGAGTGGTCCCGGAGGGCGAGGTGGTGGATCATCTGGTGTCGCACATTGACCTCCTTCGCTCTATGGCTTCGCTCCTCGGGGTCACCCTCTCACCTGTCGCTGCACCTGACAGTCGGGATCAGCTCTCCACATGGCTCAATCGCGGAGGCACCGGGCGGGAACTGATGGTAGAGCAGGGACTTGGGACAACGATTGCCCTGAGATATGGCAAGTACAAGTTTATCCCCCCCGTCAAGCATCCGACAAAACACGCCTGGCAGACCGGTATAGAGACCGGGCAGGACTCCATCCCCCAGCTCTACGACCTCTCCACCGACCCCGGCGAGACCCACAACCTCCTCGCTAAGTAACCCTTCCTACAAAAAAAGGAGACTCTGATAGGCAACTACAGAGTCTCCTTTTTCTCTCTAAATCCTTAGATTTGCGCTTATCAATAAGCAGAAGTAATCAAGATATGAAGAAGAAAAGCGCCTATCGGGCAGCAGCGGGGCTCAGCGCCGTGGCAGGTATCGTACTGCCTACCGCCTGCGCCACCAAGGCAAAGGACGAAACCCCTACCCGATACAACATCCTGATCATCGAGAGCGATGACCACACCTCCCAGATGATCTCCGCCTATGGCGGCGAGATCGAGACGCCCAATATCGACCGGCTCGCCGAGGAGGACGGGGTGAGATTTGACAACGCCTTTGTCGTCAACTCGATCTCCGGTCCCTCCCGCGCCTGCCTCCTGACGGGGAAGCACTCGCACAAGAATGGCTTCACGAATAATGAGCACAGCGTCTTTGACGGCGACCAGCAGACCTTCCCCAAGCTGCTCCAGGCAGCCGGGTACCAGACCGCCATCATCGGCAAGTGGCACCTCCACTCCCTCCCACAGGGCTTTGACCACTGGGAGATCCTGCCGGGTCAGGGAGACTACTACAACCCCGCCTTCATCACCGCTCCCAATGATACGGTAAAGGAGAAGGGGTACGCCACCGACCTGATCACGGACAAGAGCATCGACCTGCTCCGGAGTCGGGACAAGAGTCGCCCCTTCATGCTCATGGTCCAGCATAAGGCGCCGCACCGCAACTGGATGCCCCGCATTCAGGATCTCGACCTGTATGAGGATGTGACCTTCAAGCTTCCGGAAAACTTCTACGACGACTACACCGGGCGACCGGCAGCCGCTCGTGCGGAGATGAATATCGGGGAGCACATGGACCCCGCCTACGACTGCAAGCTCCTCCGGGAGGATCATCCGACCCACTACTCGCGGATGTACGAGTGGATCCTCTCCGGTATGGACGAGGCGGATAGGGATAAGTTCCTCGCCTTCTACCGCCCCATGGCGGACTACTACTGGGACAGCAAGATGACTGACCGGGAGCGGATGGAGTACAAGTACCAGCGCTATATGCGCGACTACGCCAAGGTGATCCACCCGATCGACGAGGGCGTCGGACGGATCATCGACTACCTCAAGGAGGAGGGACTCTGGGACACGACCATCGTCCTCTACCTCGGCGACCAGGGCTTCTATATGGGCGAGCACGGGTGGTTTGACAAGCGCTTCATGTACGAGGAGTCGATGCACTACCCGCTCCTGATGCACCTCCCCAAGGGGCTCGATGCCCGCGGAGCGATCAAGGAGCTGACGCAGAATATCGACCTTGCGCCCACCTTCCTCGAGCTCGCTGGTGTGGCGATCCCTGGGGACATCCAGGGTGAGTCCCTTGTCCCGCTGCTTAAGGGGGCAAAGGAGCTCCCCGGGCGGGACAAGATCTACTACCACTTCTACGAGTACCCCGCCGAGCACAGCGTGATGCGTCACTACGGAGTGCGCGATGAGCGGTACAAGCTGATCCACTTCTACCTCGACCGAGACTTCTGGGAGCTCTACGACCTGCAGGAGGATCCGCACGAGATGAAGAATGTCTACGATGACCCCGCCTACAGCAAGATCGTCGACCGGATGCGCCGGGAGCTGGTGGAGGCACAGACCCAGTACGAGGACACCCTCGCCCTCCGGCTCAACGGCTTCTGATCCGACCACTTAGCTGCCTGAGTAAAGACCTTTGCAAAATGGTCTTTCGCCGAAAAAGCACCGTTTTTTTCGGCAGGGACTTTGCAGAACACCCCAGGTGCAAGGGACTGAGAGTGAGGGCGAAGGGAGTGTGCTTACGCACATGACCAAGCCCGAATCTCGAATGTGACGCTGCAGATGGGGTATTATGCAAAGGTCTCGAGTAAGTTAGGCAACACTGATAGCAAAAAGGACTGACTTCAAGACGCTTGGAGTCAGTCCTTTTTGCATTGGGTTACGGAAGAGACATCCGCATACCCAGGGGTGACGCATTTGATCTTTACATAAGTC
>NZ_KV793777.1:0-4657 GCF_001808555.1 Porphyromonas sp. HMSC065F10 | reverse complement strand
GTGTCGCACTGATTGACTGACTGGTAAGTGCGGCTCCCTGGCAGGGTCGCTTGGAAACGGCATTTCTGCTCTGCGACCCGCAAGGGGTCGAGGGTGTAGGGGCGGGTCTCTACACATCGGTCACCGCTTCGCGGATGACCGATGCCTTTGGAGCGAGCATCCTTCGGGTGCCTCACGGATGAGCACATCTTGGAATATGATTACCCTAATGCTCAAATGAGTCACCCATAGAGGAGGATAGACCGGACGGCAATTTTTTCGTACCTTTGTGGCAAGTCTGAGGGGTCAGTCGGGACCGCTACAGACCTCATACACAGAGACTGACTACAGGGTCGGAGCGGAGCCTCCGGGCTGCAGACGGAGCAACGATTCCGGGCGGAGTGCCGCTTGGGATTGTTTCCTTTTTGTCTGCCGGGCTGCTCCGATGGTCCTCACGTCGGGACTGACTACAGAGAAACCATTCATAGCACTTAGTATAAAACTATGGACTTTATCTATATGACCGAGGAGGGCTACAAGAAGCTCTCCGAGGAGATCAGTAAGCTGGAGAGCGTAGACCGCCCCGAGGTGATCCAGGAGATCGCCGAGGCGCGCGAGAAGGGTGACCTCTCCGAGAATGCCGAGTACTCCGCCGCCAAGGAGAAGCAGGCGGTGCTGGAGGATAAGATCGCCCAGCTCCGCATGCAGCTCGCCAACGCCCGCATCCTCGACACCGCCAATATCGACACCTCCAAGGTAGGCATCCTGAGCAGGGTGACGCTGACGAATATGAAGAATAAGCAGCAGCGCGTCTTCACCATCGTCTCCGACACAGAGTCGGATAATAAGGCGGGCAAGATCGGCATCTCCACCCCTATCGCAAAGGGTCTCCTCGGCAAGAAGCCCGGAGACATCTGCGAGATCGAGGTGCCCGCCGGTGTGCTCACCTTCCGCATCGATGAGATCAATATCTAAGCCGACCCTACGCCATGACCATCTTTAGCAAAATCATCCGGGGAGAGATCCCCAGCCACAAGATCGCCGAGGATGAGCACAACTATGCCTTCCTCGACATCAACCCCCTTCGCCCGGGTCATACACTCGTGGTGCCGAAGCGTGAGGTGGACTACTTCTTTGACCTCAGCGATGAGGAGCTGGCGAGCCTGATGAGCTTCGCAAAGAAGATCTCTGCCGCCATCCGGGAGATGAGTGGCTGTCGCAAGGTGGCTGCCGTTGTCCTCGGGCTGGAGGTCAATCACGCCCATCTGCACCTGATCCCGATCAATAGCGAGAGTGATGCCGACTTCCACGGCGAGCATGTCTCCATGACAGACGAGGAGCTGGAGGAGGTGGCACGACAGATCCGAGAGAGACTCTGAGGGATGTTTGTCGCTAAGCAGAAGAGGCACGAGAACATTGCCGAGTACCTGCTCTACATGTGGCAGGTGGAGGATATCCTCCGGGCGCTGCACTTCGATCCCGCAGAGATCCATCGCTACATAGAGCGAGGCTACGACTGCTCTGAGGAGCAGCGCCGGGAGGTGGAGGAGTGGTACCTCTCCCTCGCCCGGCAGATGCGTGAGGAGGGGATCCTCGAGCAGGGGCACCTGAGCTCCCTCACCGAGCTGATCAGCCGACTCGAGGGACTCTCCTCTGAGCTGCTGAGGGATAAGTCGGAGACTCTCTTCGCCACGCTCTACTACGCCGCACTCCCCGCCATCGTCCAGCTCCGCGACAAGGGCGCCGGGCGAGATCACGGCGAGGTGGAGACCGCCCTGATCGGTCTCTACGGCTATGTACAGCTGCGGGAGCAAGGGCGCGAGGTGTCGGAGGAGACCCTCCGAGGGATGAGGCAGCTGAGCACCTTCCTCGCCCTACTGGCAGACCGATTTCGCACGAGCGAGGAGGAGTCATGAGTGAGTCTATGGGGAGCGAGCGCCCGCTCGTATGGATCACAGGCGCCTCCGGGCAGCTAGGCACGGCACTCCGTCACCTACTCCCCGAGTCGGCCCACTACGACCGGGTGCTGACGACGAGGTCGGAGGTGGACCTGACCTCATTTGGTCAGCTGTCCCGCTTCCTCCGGGAGAGGGAGCCGGATGTGGTGATCAATTGCGCTGCATACACCGCTGTGGACGGGGCGGAGACGCTCTCCGAGGACGAGCTCTTCGAGACCAATACCCTCTGCCTGATGCAGCTCCACGAGCTGCGACCGCACCTCCCGATCGTGCAGATCAGCACGGACTACGTCTTTGGGGGCAATGCGGAGTCCACTATGCCCTATGTAGAGGAGGATGTGGCAGACCCCATCAATAGGTATGGGAAGTCAAAGGCTGACGCAGACCACTTCCTCATCGCCAACCATCCCGAGAGCTACATCCTCCGCACCGCCTGGCTCTACGGCCCGGCATCGTGGGGGCGGAGCTTTTACCGCTCCATAAGGAAAAAGGTGGAGGAGGGGCAGCCGATTCGCTGCGTCACCGATGAGGTAGGTTCACCCACCTCGACGCTGACTCTCACGCATGTGATCGGACGACTGCTGGACGGACTCACCGACCCCGAGGCTCCCGACCCCCTACCCTATGGACTGTATCACGTGGCAGACCTGGGCGAGACCTCGCGGTACCACTTCGCAGCGACCATCGCCCGGCTTCTCACCGGTCGGGAGGACTACCCGATCAGCCCCATCACGCAGGCCGACCTCGCACTACCCGCCTCGAGACCGCACTACAGCGCCCTCTCCACCGAGAAGATCCAGAAGTATTACCCTGACCTGCTCCGCCCCTGGGAAGAGGCGCTCCAGGAGGTCATCGACCGCGACACACAGCGATAAATGAAAGACTTTACAGAAGAGATAGCCCGCCGACGCACCTTTGCCGTCATTGCTCACCCCGATGCCGGTAAGACCACCCTCACCGAGAAGCTCCTCCTCTTCGGAGGAGCAATCCACGTCGCCGGGGCGGTCAAGAGCAATAAGATCCGCCGCTCTGCCACCTCCGACTGGATGGAGATTGAGAAGCAGCGCGGTATCTCCGTCGCCACCTCGGTGATGGGCTTTGAGTACGAGGACTATAAGATCAATATCCTCGATACCCCGGGACACCAGGACTTCGCCGAGGACACCTTCCGCACTCTCACCGCCGTCGACTCGGTCATCATCGTGATCGACGGGGCACGAGGCGTGGAGGCGCAGACGAAGAAGCTGATGCAGGTCTGCCGCCTGAGACAGACCCCGGTGATCGTCTTTGTCAATAAGATGGACCGCGAGGCGCAAAACCCCTTTGACCTCCTTGATGAGCTGGAGCAGGAGCTGCAGATCGCCGTCACACCGCTCTCCTGGCCGATCGACTGCGGGGACCGCTTCCGCGGGGTGTACAACATCGCCAAGGACGACCTCGAGGTCTTCAATCCTCAGGACAAGAGCCACGTCTCCAGCCGCGTGGAGGTGGACATCCACTCCCCCGAGCTGCTTAAGTATGCCACCGAGGAGCAGGCGGAGCACCTGCTGACCGACCTCGAGCTGATCGGAGGGGTCTACCCACCGATGGATGAGGAGAAGTACCTATCGGCGCAGCTGGCGCCGGTATTCTTCGGCTCAGCGCTCAATAACTTCGGCATCAAGGAGATGCTCGACACCTTTGTCCGCATCGCCCCCTCACCCCGACCCACCAAGGCGGAGGAGCGGATCGTGAGGCCTGAGGAGCCCGACTTCACCGGCTTTGTCTTCAAGATCCACGCCAATATGGATCCCAACCACCGCTCCAGCATCGCCTTTGTCAAGATCTGCTCCGGAGTCTTCCGGCGGAATACCAATTACCACCACGTCCGACGGGGCCGAGACTTCCGCTTCAGCAGCCCCACCGCCTTCATGGCGCAGCGGAAGGAGATCGTCGAGGATGCCTACGCCGGAGACATCGTCGGACTGCCCGACACCGGCAACTTCCGCATCGGGGACTCCCTGACGTGTGGCGAGGAGCTCCACTTCCGCGGGCTCCCGAGCTTCTCCCCCGAGCTCTTCAAGTACATCGAGAATGCCGACCCGATGAAGACGAAGCAGCTCCACAAGGGCATCGACCAGCTGATGGGCGAGGGTGTGGCGCAGCTCTTCACCAGCACCTATAATGGTCGCACGATCATCGGCACAGTGGGGCAGCTACAGTTTGAGGTGATCGAGTACCGCCTGCTGCACGAGTATCAGGCGAAATGTCGCTGGGAGCCGATCAGCCTCTACAAGGCGTGCTGGATCGAGTGCGATGATCCGGCAGTGCTGGAGGACTTCAAGCGACGCAAGGCGCCCTATATGGCGACCGACACCCAGGGGAGGGATGTCTACCTCGCCGACTCCGCCTACATGCTAAGCATGTCGCAGCAGGAGTTCCCCAAGGTCACCTTCCACTTCTCCTCCGAGTATTAAGTAGGGCTGCAAAGATACCATCACATCGAGGGGGCAAAGTCTCATAAAGTCTCCTAGGGTCTCCTCTTTGCACAAATCAATAGCTCTGAGCTTCGTCAGCAACTGATCACTCAGATTTCATCCGCAAGACGAAAACCAACAACAGTAAATGCCTCTATCAGATTATACCCGATAGGGTCGTTTTCTATTGTTTTTGGAGCAAAGCGAGTCGTTTTATACCCGATAGGTGTTATTTGGCGTATAGGTCAAAATGGTGGGTGAAAC
>NZ_KV793776.1:33133-33627 GCF_001808555.1 Porphyromonas sp. HMSC065F10 | reverse complement strand
TAGTGTTGCACTTCGAAGTTGAACCTAGGGACATGATGGGGTGACGCATTTGAGCGGTACAGAACTTATTAAACTCATAGTGAAGAGTGGTGAACTAAGTACCCCGACAGGGGTGCCCGCTTTTTAGTCCCAAGTCAAGGGGCGTAGCCACGAAGACCCGGGGATCAGGCATTGAAAGCGATCCCGCACCCCCGCTAATGTGTCGCACTGATTGACTGATGGGTAATTGCGACACCCTGACGGGGTCGTATAACCAAAGTGCGCCGTTGTTTCCCGGGGTCTTCGGCACTTCGTGCCTCGATACCCGGTCTGAAAAGCGATGATCCCTCCGGGGCTTCGCCCTGCGGGAGTGGCAGGCGGTAGCAGTAAGGATGGGATCGGTCAATGGGATTGCACAGCGACAGGGAACATCATCTTTGCCGTTAAGCTCAAATGCGTCACCCGAACCACTACCACCACCCCTTCTCTGCGAGAAATCTAATACCGGTAAAAGA
>NZ_KV793776.1:0-33033 GCF_001808555.1 Porphyromonas sp. HMSC065F10 | reverse complement strand
ATTAGTCGCGCCTAATATCGGTAAAAGAAATTGCCCTTGTGGGAGGGTGACTGAGAAGGTCCTCCCCCAGGTGTGAGGACTGAGGGAGCAACAAGGCGTCTCGGTAGGTGATCTGATTGCCTATAGACCAAAAAAAGAGGGATGCATCCGCTTGGACGCATCCCTCTTTTGCGCTTGGTTATCCGGCCAAGGTCTGTGGATTACTCCATGGTCTCAGCGACCTCAGACTTCTTGACGAGGGTGTAAGCCTTTACATCCTCGGGGAGGGTGCCGTCGGCATTGACAACGATCAGGTTGCCCTGCTCATCCTTCTGCATGCGGATGAAGGGGGTAGCTGCGGTCTCCTCATTGATCTGGCTCATCAGGACGATGATGCCGTTCTCATCGATGGTGAAGGTACCATTGTCATGGAACTTCTGCTCACCATCGCTGACGAGAGCCTGGTCGTAGGTGTAGCCACCCTCGGGGGTAACTACAAATACGGTACGAAGACCGGAGGCGTCTGCTGCAGGCAGCTCGCCCTCGTAGGTGCCTACATAGGGAGCAGCTACGGCGGCACGTACAGCGGCGATAGAGTCCTGACGGGCTACCTCAGCGAGAGAGTCAGCCTTGGCCTGTGCCAGAGCTGCATCCTCCTTGCTTTGCTTACCATCGCAAGCAGCCAGACCGAGTCCGAGTGCCAGTGCGATTGATGCGATTGCGAAAATCTTCTTCATGATAAAACTATTTGTAATAGTGATAAAACTCAGCCTTGCTTATTCTGTAGCTGGTGCTTAGCTGATGAACCAACTATTGTGCAAAGGTAAGCAATGATTTTGAATTACGTATAAAAATTTGCGGAAACTTTTTTCTCTCCGCATCTATCACAGTACCTGGAGGATAAGAAGCAGCAGACCGATCACCAGGGAGACAATGTTGGTGTACTTTAGGAGCTTATTGAGCTCCGATCCGTGCCAGCGGTAGATGCAGACGGTGAGCACAGCGACGAGAGGGGCGATACTCAGCACTATAGCGGTCAGTCCCCAGCGCTCGGTGGCGAGGCGGATCCCGATGGCCAAGAGTATCACCGTGAGGAGGCTATTCAGGAGGTACATTGTGGGACCGAAGTGCTCCCCCATACGGACGATGATCGTACGCTTGCCGCTCTCCCTGTCCTCAGCGTAGTCCCGGTAGTTATTGCAGACGAGTATATTGTCCTCCCAGATTCCTATGCCGACCGACATAAGGAGGAGGTAGAGTGGCGGGGTACCACCGATGGCCCCATAGGTGGCAAGGATCGGTGTCATACCGTAGAAGAGTACCACCGCCACATCTCCCAGTCCATGGGTGGAGAGAGGATAGGGACCGTAGGAGTAGGCGTAGACGCCGACCAGCACCAGCAGCCCCACGGCGATAAGCCACCACGCTCCCGTCAGTAGCACTGCCACGATGCCGGAGAGTATGGTGATCCCAGTGGAGATCAGCATGGCAGTCAGCATCTCTCGAGGGGTCACTTCGCCGGTCACCAGTACTCGGCGAAAGCCGACCCTCTTGTCGGTGTCTTTCTCCCCCTTGTAGTCGAAGTAATCGTTGGCAAAGTTGCTGGTGATCTGCGCTGACAGCGCAACAAGTATGGCGCAGAGGTAGGGCAGGAAGTCAAATACTCCCTCGGCGATCAGCGCACCCAGCACCACCAGCATGGGAGCAATGGATGCACCTAAGGTGTGAGGGCGTGTCGCATAGACCCAGGTGCTGAGTCGGTTACTCATCCTCCTGCTCCATGAAGAGGTGCTTGTGGAGCTGATTCATAGCCAACTCCTTATCCTCCGCCCGCACCACTACTGAGACGTTGTGGTCCGACCCACCGAAGGAGATCATCCGTACCGGCAGGTCCTTTACCGCCTCGATGACGCGGGACTCAAAGCCGACGTTTTTCCAATTGAGGTCACCGGCAATACAGAGGATGGTCATCGGGTAGTCCAGGGTGACGGTGCTGAAGCGTCGGAGATTGGCGAGGATGTCCTCCAGTCGGTCCGTGTCGGTGATGCTGACGGATACCGACACCTCGCTGGTGGTGACCATGTCGATCGGAGTCCTATTGGCCTCGAAGACCTCGAAGACCTTGCGTAGAAAGCCGTAGGAGAGCAGCAGTCTCGTGCTGCGGATCCTCAGTACGGTGATGCCGTCCTTGGCAGCGATCGCCTTGAGTGCACCCTCGTCCATGCGGTTGGAGATCAGGGTCCCTTTTGCCTGCGGCTCCATAGTGCTGAGGAGCTTTACCGGCACATTTGCCATCTTGGCGGGGATGATGCAGGAGGGGTGGAGGATCTTGGCACCGAAGTAGGCCAGCTCGGACGCCTCATCGTAGTGGAGTGTCCTCACCGGTCGGGTGTGCTCCACGACACGAGGGTCGTTATTGTGCATCCCGTCAATGTCGGTCCATATCTGAATCTCCTTGGCATCGAGGACGGAGCCGATGATGGTGGCGGTGTAGTCGCTGCCACCTCGCTTGAGGTTGTCCATCTCGGAGTAGGCATTAAGGCAGATGTACCCCTCGGTGAGGAAGAGCGTCTCCGTCGGGTAGTCGGCCATCGTCTGCAGGAGCCGGTCCTGTATGCGCGGGAAGTCCGGCTCGCCATACTGGTCGGTGCAGATGAAGTCGAGGGCGCTCAGCCGGATCGGATTTTTTCCCTGCTCCCTGAGGTAGAGCTCCATCATCCGCACGGAGATAATCTCGCCCTGACCGAGGACCTGCTTGGTCTCGTAGTCACTGAAGAGTCGCTCCGTCTCAAAGCTCCTGAGGAAGCTCATCTTCTCGTCGACGAAGACCTTTGCCAGTGTCTGCGACTCCTTGCTCTCGTAGAGGGTGTCGATGGTGTGGTAGTACTTCTGCTCCAGCTCGTCGATCAGGCTGAGTGCGCCCTGGACATTGGAGTGGGCAAAGTGGTCACTGATCTCGACCAGCGTATTGGTGACGCCACTCATGGCACTGAGGACCACGATCTTGAAGCGATCGTCCTCAATCAGTGAGGCGACATACTTAATGCGATCGGCGGAGCCTACCGAGGTGCCGCCAAATTTCATGACTATCAGCTCTGAGAAATCTCTCATCTCTCTGTACTCTCTTGCTCCTCAGGATCCTCCACCGGTGTGCGGACGGTCATCTCGTGTAGCTGCTCGTCCTCGATCTTGAGGATGCGGGAGGGATACTTCCGCATCATCTCGTAATTGTGTGTGCTCATGATCACGGCTGTGCCGCTCTCGGTGATCTTCCGGAATAGCTGGAAGATCTGGTCTCCGGTCTCCGGGTCAAGGTTTCCCGTCGGCTCATCGGCGAGGATGAGCTTGGGCTTATTGAGTAGGGCGCGAGCGATGACCATACGCTGCTGCTCCCCGCCCGACAGCTCGTGGGGGAGCTTGTAGCCCTTGTGATCCATCCCCACATTTGCCAGCACTTCATCAATCCGGTGGCTGATCTCTCGCTTGTCCGACCAGCCGGTGGCGCGGAGGACGAAGCTTAGGTTGTCCTCAATCGTGCGGTCGTGCATCAGTCGGAAGTCCTGGAAGATGATCCCCATCTCGCGTCTCAGGTAGGGGATCTGTCGCCTCTTGATCCGCCTTAGGTCAAACTTCCCGAAGTGTGACTCTCCATCGCTTATGGGCACGTCGGCGTATATCGTCTTGAGCAGCGTAGACTTCCCCGATCCCACGCGTCCGATCAGATACACGAGGTCACCCGCATTGATCTGAAGGTCAGTGTGGCGTATGATGACATTCTCCGCCCGGCGGATGGTGACGTCGCGATACTCGAGTACAGAGTTTTCAGCCATAATCATTGATTGCTGTATAGTATGAGTCCTACTAAGGATCTTAGGCAAAGGTAGCGATTTTCATTCTGTTGTGGGAACGGCTCGCGCGCCTCTAAAGCAAAGGGACTGCATAGAGAGTTACCCTCTCTATGCAGTCCCTTTGCTTTACCAAACTTTTCTCTAACCCTGGCTCTCGCTTAGTCGATACTGATGGCTCTCTCGATGCTCGGCTTCTCCTCAGGCTTGACCTTTGGGATCACCACCTCGAGGATGCCGTCCTCCATCTTGGCGCGGATGCTGTCAGCGTCCGCATCCTCAGGGAGGGAGAAGCGCTGCATCGAGCTCTGGTGGTAAAACTCCCGGCGGAGGTAGTGTACCGGCTTCTGGTCGGTCGTAGCCACCTGCTTGGAGTCTGTGGCCTTGCCCTCATCGGTGTCGGCCGTCTTCTCCTCGCTCCTCTTGTCCAGCGAGATCACGAGGTTGCCGTCCTGGTCAAGCTTCACATCCACATCAGCCTTCGTGAAGCCGGGTGCCGATACCTGTAGCTTGTACGCATCCTCCTCCTCAATCACGTTGGTCGCTGGGCTGGAGGCTCCGCGCGTAGTGCTGTAGTCGGGACGGAGGAAATTGTCGTTGAAAAAGAGATCGTTGAAGAGATCAAATCCTGTACGTGTCATAATTCTTATGCTTTGGTTGGTTTACTTTCCTATTCAGTCTCAGGCTCAGAAGCCATCGACACCAAGCATAGGACAAGATCGATGCCGTGTGCAGCGGTCTGACGATTAGGATATTATGCTGACAGGCCTGTCCGACTTCTATGTCAGACGAGGAGACAGGATGTCCCTTAGAGAGGTCCGTTTTGTCACGGAAGTGTCACTTATGTCGTCCCGTAGGTGTGGATGCTGCCCTTGGCGGATGGGAGATAATTGACGCCGTACCAGCACATCTGCAGGAAGAGAAAGCTTAGGATAAGCAGCCAGATCGAGGTCCTGAGGTCTGCCGGGTGAAACTTCCTGTGGTGGAGGAAGAGTAGGTATGCTGCGAGGGTTATTGCTGCCCAGGTCTCCTTCGGATCCCATCCCCAGTAGGTCCCCCACGCTGCTTTTGCCCAGATTGCGCCGAGGATCAGCCCGATCAGGAGAAATCCGATGCCGGTGTAGGCGAGATTGTCCATCACCCTGAGCAGCTCCGTATGGTCGCCGGACCTCTTATACGCGGCGTAGAGCCCGATAATCAGCGAGATACCAAGCATCCCGTAGGCAAACATATAGGAGATCACATGGGGGACAAAGTAGGGGCTCGCAAGTGCCGCCATCATCGTCTTGGAGTGGATCTGAGGCTTGACGATATTGATGATGATGAAGACTGCCGCCAGTATGGTGCTGAAGGAGAGGATCCACCGATACCTCCATCGGCTGTAGACGAGGATACCAGCAATCAGGACGAAGAAGGAGTAGAGCAGTCTCGTCTCGCCCTGTGTCCGCATCGGTGGACGCCCCAGGCTGACCCACATTCCGGCAATGAAGTAGGTCATGACGAGGAGTGCTGCGGTGGAGAAGAGTAGAGCGAGCGGTCGACGCATAGTCCAGCCCATACCGGCTCCCACGGCGGAGAGGAGTATCACTGTCATGCCATACCAGATGAAGTGATCCCAGTGGGTCTGTGACAATAGGTTGAGTATCTGATCCATTACTTATCCGTAGGCGGACTGAATATGAGTAAGATCGCCCCGAGCAGGAGCATCACCAAGCCGATGTAAATGTGCGGCATATAAGGGTCTCTCACCAGCTCCAGTTGAGTCAAGTCGCTCCATCGCCCCTTCCGCTCATCGTAGCTGAGCTGATAGATGTACCAGTCACCAAGTCGTAGAGGGCTATTGACAGAGATCGTTGCCTGACCGCTACTTCCCTCCCGGGTGTAGTAGACGACATCGGAGTAGTACTGCTTGGGCTCGCACTCCGGCATCACGAGGGTCAGACTGTCCTTGAGTGTGAGAGCACGATAGGGGATGAGGTAACTCCCATTGCTGACCCATCCCGAGACAGGCTCGTCTCCCTCTCGTGAGACTATGACATGTGCCGCTGTCGTCGCACCATCGCTGCCCCACTCGACATAGCGCAGGGTGTCGCTGCTCATAACCGGTGCGGCGAGGGGAAGTTGATCATCTACCGTCACGTGCCACTGACCGAGCAGACCACTCTGCGGGAGTGGCTGGTCGAGAAGCAGCTCAAGGGGTGTGCCGCCCTTTCCCTTTACCAGCCCCTTTGTGCCGTCAAGGAGCATCAGCTTAGGCGGATACTCCTCCATCCGGAAGTCCTTAAGCTCAATCGCTATCGGTAGCTCCACCGGCTCCTGACGCCCATCGATCAGTCCCCTCCACTCGGTGTCGCCCTCGGTAATGGTCATCCGGTAACGCTCTATGGCACTGGAGCTGAGGAGGGCAAAAGTGAGGAAGTAGGCGAGTCCCAGGTGATTGAGTACAAAGGCTCCATCCCGGATCGGTCGGCGGAAGTGCCACACGCGGCGCATCGTCACGCAGAGCAGGACAAGTAGCAGGTAGAGGTATGAGGTGACGAAGGGGTAGGAGTGTACCACTGAGGTGGCTCCCATATGATGAAGTACCCCTCCCATCCCGATGGCCATCTCCGGCGGCACCTGTGTTGTCAGCCCGGCCACTAAGGTCACCCCCATAAAGAGGGTGATGCTGCAGATGGTGGCTGCAGGGCTAAAGAGGTATCGGATCGCCTCCGGTACCACCCTCCGCTCTCTGAGCCCCGTGCAGATCCCCGCTGTCAATACAAGGATGATGACAGCTCCGATGACGGTCGAGTGGGGGATCATCCCTCCCGGTAGCGGACCGAGGATGTCCTGCCAGAGGAGTGCGATCAGGAGCAATCCGCCTGTGATGACCCAGCCCTCCCTGTAGCCCCACCTCCCGCTCCAGAGGCTCTTTCCCTTACTCATCGCAACGACTTCCCTTTAGGGCAAGAGACGTCACCCGATCCATCGGGGAACGTCTCTTCTCTCTGTAGATGATACCCATATTGTCCTTGTGGCAATGGGGCTCACTGATTGGAGGCAGTGTAGATATTGCCCTTAGCCTTAGCCTCTTCAATCCACTTCGGGACGATGGTTTTCTTGAAGTCCTCCTTCTGTTCCCGAAGCTTATTCATATCAAGACCAATGTACTTCTGTGCCTTCTCCTTCGTGCTGATGTCAGGCATTGGTACCTCACCGGTGAAGCCATTCTGCGCCAGTACCTGCGCCAGCTTTACCCGAGCCTGAAGAGCTCTCTCCAGTCCACCGCTCAGGATACGCGTCACCTCCTGTGGGGCGTGGAATGACGCACCATGGCTTGCCACCCCGTAATCCCAGCGGAATTGGCTCTCCCGGATCAGCTTGAGCACCGGCGCCATCTGGCTCTCCGTCGCTCCCTTTGCCCAGGCAAAGGCTGCCTCTATATGTGCTCTGGAGAGCTCCCTCTCGAGGCTGTTCCGTACCTCGAGTGCTTTCTCTTGTCGGTCGTAGACGTTCTTTAGCAGCTCCTCCTTGCTCTCACGGTGGCAGGTCTGGCAGGTACGGTCGATGTGAGCAAGGGGACTCATGATATGGTGGTCGCTAAACTTTACGCCCCCCTCGCTGATGTACGGCATATGGCAGTCTGCGCAGGAGACTCCTCTCTGAGCGTGGATCCCATGCTGTGACAGCTCGTAGTCCGGGTGCTGAGCCTTGAGGATATGCGCCTTGCTCAGCGGATGGATGTAGTCGTAGTAGTCCTGCTCGTCGTAGTAAGCCTCCACATCCTCAAAGGTCATCCCCTTGTCCCAGGGGAAGGTGAGGTAGTTGCCGTCCTTCTTGAAGTAGTACTCGACGTGACACTGAGCACAGACGAGGGAGCGCATCTCTTGGTGAGAAGCCTTGGTAATGTCGATCCCGCGACGCTCCATAGCCTCTACGAGTGCCGGGCGGCTGATGTGCAGCTCCATCGTCTCCGCATCGTGGCAGTCGGCGCAGCCGATGGGATTGACTATCTCGCTTCCCCAGTCGGACCAGCGTTTCTGATAAAACTCCTGCAGCCCCACCTGCTGCATCATCCTCGGCACATCCGGTCCCTTACAGGTCCAGCATGTGGCAGGTTGGAGATCCTCCCCGTCCGGAAGTCCCGGGGTACCTGTCCGCAGGGTATTGGTGACGTCCTCGATAGCGTGCATATGCCCTCGCGGGGTGGAGTAGTCGCGGCTGAAGGCGTAACCTGCCCACAGGACGACCATCTCCGGTCGCTCTGCCAGCACATCCACCGCCTTACTCCCATTGTGTCGGCTCTCAAAGGTCGTGTCTGCGGTCTCCCTCCAAGTGTCGTACTCTCGGGGATAATTGATGCCGTAGACCTCGCTCTTTGCCTCGCCGGGCTCAATGTCGATCTTCTTATTGGCATAGATTGATCGGATCTCTGCGCGTCGCTCTGTCACTGAGGCAGCAAAGAGTCCCAGTAAGAAGACAATCACGAGGGTGGCACCGAAGAGGAGCCAGCCTTGCCAGCTTTTTAGTCGTTTGGGTTTCTGCTCGTTCATAATGCGGATATATGAGATAGTGGGGTGGCTTATTAGTCGAGGTTACTTTTTTTCGCTCTCTTGATCCAGTCAGGGATGGGGCTCTTGGGGAAGGGAACGATGGCGTTGGGTGTATTGGAGAGGCTGTTGACTCCACCGTGAGGTACATCGCGGTGGCAGTCCCAGCAGACCATCTCCGTCCCGTCAGTGATAGATGCGCCGTGGAGCATCCCTGTCTTGACAAACTCTTGATTGAGCTGCGAGTGGCAGCGAATACAATTCTCGTAGATCACCTTTTGACTCTCGGGGATTGCCTTCATACTCTGTGGCTCTCCCCTCATCGTGAAGACGTAGGAGTGCCGGAGCCCGTCTGTCGCCTTGAAGAAGTACTTCCTCACAAAGCTGTCGTGTGGGACGTGGCAGTCGTTGCAGGTGGTCTCTGTGCCGTGCGAGCTGTGCATCCAGGTGGCATAGTAGGGCTCCATGACGTGGCAATTGATACAAGTCGCCGGGTCGTCCCCTGCATAGCTCCAGACGCGTGACATATAGACGAGGTAGGAGCCGATCCCGGCTACAACACCGAGTAGTACAACGATCGCTACCCTGCTCTTGTAAGTAGGGAGCAAGGTGTCGATGAGGTGTCTCCAGCGGTCTCTGAGGCTCATAGTCTATGCTGTCGTGTATTGCTTTTCTTTACAAAATCTACTACAAATTTATATATGAAAAAAGATTTACGACACATCAACACCTCAGAGCCGCCAGGTGGCGCTTGTCGTGCTCCTGGTCGTATGATTAACTACTCGTGATGGTATTTGTTTTGAGTCTCCACCCTACTACAAGTCAATGCAGTTCCTCAGTGGTACAATGACCACCGAGGAACTGCATTGAACTAAAGGGAAAGGGGTTTACTCCTCCTTATCCTCCGACATCGCCTCTCCCTCGCTCTCGTCTGAGCCTGCGTCTGCCTTGTAGGCATCAAAGGCGGTGTGGAAGATTAGGTCCACGTCATTGCGGAATGGATCCAGAGAGTAGAAGTCCGGCATCACGCAACCTTGCAGGTACTCCGGGAAGGAGTCGTTGAGGAAGCGGTGCTCGTTCTTCGTCTTCACATCATCTATCGGGTAGCGATAGATCGGGAGTCCATCGTAGAGGGTCAGCTTATTCAGCGCACTCTCCACGTGCGTCCTGAGACGGTCGCGATCGTGATGGAGAGCTGTGCGAGCCTCGGGATAGAGCTTGTAGAAGATATTGAGCAGGTCCTCAACGCCGAGATTGACATCACTCTCGTAGGAGATGGTCATCTGGAGGAGAGAGATGCCGGTGAAGGCACCCTCGTCGATCAGCTTCTGGAGCAGATCTCTGCGGCGACGAGCGAAACAGGAGTTGATCACAGCGTACTCGGAGGCATTGATCAGCTTGTGCTGCCACGGGAAGGTCTCCCGGAGCTTCAGGATCTCCTCCACGGCGCGATCGAGGTCACCAAGGAGGAGGTGGCGCTCCAGACCATTGTAGTAGAGGAAGACGTAGCCCCACTTGCCACTCTTGTCCTTGCGGGTGAGCCAGTCGAGGTACTCATACCTCTGCTCCGGGGTGAGCTCAAGGTAAGAGGGGGAGTACTTCAGTCTCCCGCCTTCGCCCTCACTGATAGGCGCCTCGGTCCATATCGTACTCGGCTCGAGGAAATAGGGCTGGTGCTGCTGCTCCTCAGTCCCACCGACCTGCTTATTGCCCTCCTCATCGTAGCTGATCTCCGGCAGCTCCTTATCGTAGGAGACCCAGACGAGCGACTCTCGGATCGCCTGACGCATCGGCTCCGGCAGGTCGATATCCTCGGGGTGATCCTGTGCCAGGGTCCTCTCAGGGATCACCGTGTCCAGCTTACGGAAGTCGAGCGAGCGCCACTTGTCGCGCTCCTCATCGTGAACCACCTCTGCTGTGCTCAGTACATACTCTGAGAGCTCGGTGGCGCGGGGTCTCTCCTCGATACGACTCCTCCGCTCGCCTCGGCGGTCTGCGGGGCGGCGACCACGGCGATTATTGTCTCCGGATCGGCCTCTGCTGCGGCTCTCCTCACCGGTCTCGTTGTTGCGCCTGGGTTTCCGCTCATTGTCTGAGTGCTTGCTGCGCTGCTGATTTCTCCTCTCATCGGGGTTGTTGCTACGACGACGTGAGGGGCGCTGAGACCTCTCTCTCTCTGCCTCTCCCCTCTGCGGCTTAGATTCGGGCGTGGCAGAGGGCTTGGGGCGTCTCTCTTCCCGGCGACGGTCATCGTCCTTGCTGTCGTTGTTGTCGCTGCCGACGCCGAAGAGTTTCTTTAGGAAATTCATACTGTTAATTCACTAAGTGGTTACTTGTCTGCGATCATCCCGTCCTCTGTCCGGCTGTAAGTAGGAGACGTGAGGTCGCTCTGTGCTATGTTTGTAATGGTTAGTGGAGGTCGTTACCCCACACTATGTCACAAAGATAATAAAAATGAATACACGCCACCGACTACTTGGCATGGATCCTCCAGGTGAGCCCCACATCAAGGAGCATCTCACGGTCCAGCACTGCCGCCTCGGGGTGTGTATTGGTGCCAAAGGCGTAGCCGATATTGCCGTGCAGCCTAAGGCGGTTGTCTCCGTAGGGGAAGTACTCTACCCCGCAGCCCACCTGGCTGATCTCGGTCCCGTTTGTCACCACATAGTCGGCCTCGAGACCGCTCTTATTGGTATCGTAGCCGGCTCGGAGGATCAGCTTGAGGTAGTCAGAGGGGTAGTACTTCAGCCGAGCGGTGAGTGAGTAGTCGGAGAAGAAGAATGGCTTTTGTCCAAAGGTTGCTCTATTCCCAAGGTCAAGGTCCAGCTCGGTCTTCGTGCCGATATTGAATCGGTTGCCCAGGTAGAGGTAGTTGATGAACTTCCCAGGCTGATACTCGATCACATTGGCCGACCAAAGCGGGTCGTACCATCCGTGGCTCCCCTCCCAAAAGAAGTTGTAGGCATACATACTTGCCGGCGTACCGGACTTCTGCTGCCACTCGCGACGAAATGGACTCTCGCAGAGCTGTGCCCCGAGGGTGTCCTTCTCCCCCGGGAGGGTGTAAAAACTAGTCACGCCCCAGGCATAGCAGGGGATGTGATAGAGGAAGACCGACAGCTGGAAGCAGTCTATCGGAGCCAACTCCGGCTCCCAGCCTGCCACGTAGATCGTCCACTTGCCCGCCAGCAGAGATAAGCGGTCAGTCAGCTTGTAGGAGAGGTAGAGCCAGTCGGTGGCATCAAAGAAGGAGTAGTCGCTATTGACGCCATTGAGTCGCATGCGAGCTTTATACTCCAGCTTTGGCGCCAGCTCGCCCCACATGATGAAGTTGAAGATGTCGCCCCTAAATCCTGTCCGCCCTTCATTCAGAGTGCCGGCGACATAGTCCAGGTGGTAGCTTCCCCGCGCCTCCAAATCTATGTGGATCGGGTCCAGCCTCCGTCCCTCCGCCCTTGAGGACAGGGTCAGGCAGAGTAGGGTGAGGAGTGCAAGGAGCGGTCGCAGTATGGTCCTATCCATTGGGATTTACTCCGGTTTGATGCGGTGACTATTGGGGGTGGTCACGGTGTTCTCAGCCTCCTCCTCCAGCTGCTTGAGGTGGGGCTTCTCCCGCCAGATCCCATAGACGTCGCTGACCGGATCGGCAGTGACGAAGGTATTCTCCGTCGTGGTGCTGAGGTACTGTCGCAGCTTCGTGAAGTCCTTCTGATCCAGCTCGGTCTCCAGCTGGTACTTCTTCTTCCCCGTATAGCCACCATAGACCTCGTGGATCGTGACGCCACGATTGATCGTGTGGAGGATGTAGTCCTTGGTCTTCGTCGGGTCGTCGACGACGATCATCACACGGATCTTCGTGCTCATCTTGCTCATAAAGTAGTCGATGATCAGTCCATTGATCCAAGTGACTAAGATGCCCATAAGCACGTTGCCGAGAGAGCTGGTGAGGAGCGCAGTGAAGCAGGAGAGTATCCCCACGATCGCCACCGACGTGCCGATCGCCATATGGGTGTACTTTGTGATGATCTTCCCCACTATGTCCAGCCCGCCTGTGGAGGCATTGACGGAGAAGAGGATCGCCTGAGCGATGCCGATGATGAGGACAAACCAGAGCGCATCCGACCAGAGATCGGAGTACATCGTCCCGGCAATGTCTGTGGCAAAGAGAGACCCCTCTATCGGTGCCACGTCGTCCAAGAAGTCAACAAAGGGACCGAGGATGACCGATGTGTAAACCGTCTTGGCGCCAAACTCCGGCCCCAGTATGATGAAAGCGACAATAAGGAGCAGGACATTGATGATCAGTATGAAATTACCTGTCGTGATGCCCGGCATAAGACGGTTGAAGACGATCGCCACTCCTGTCGCAGATCCGGTGATGATTCCACTCGGGTAAAGGAAGAAGTGGATGGCCACGGCGCACATGAATACCGCTGCCGTCATAATGAATAGCTCGGACCAAAACTTAGTCGTCTTGAGTGTCCGGACCGTTGCGTCAAGCGCACGCTTCCACTTGTCGGTCCTCTCCCCCGAGGGTGGTACGGTGTTACTCATCTTTGTAGCTGAATAAAGGGTCTTTTTGGATTAGATAAGGTCTTTTCTCAAAAGATCTGCGCAAATGTACCTATTTCCTCCCGTAATGATCGCTCTATGCGGACGTCTGACAGGGATCCTCGGGAGTGCTAATTTCCGACATTGATCCCATACGAAGTGGTCCTATTCCGTTCTCTTCTTTGTTGGTCGGGCCTTTGTCTGCTTTTCTCCGACTGTCACGAAAATCATTTGTAAGCAACGAAAAGTACACTGAGCTCTATAAAAGCGAGGGGACTGCCCATACGCTTGTGTGGACAGTCCCTCGCTCAGAGATGTGAGGGGAGGATTTACTCTCCCTTGATGGTATTGATGCCGAGGAGCTTAAAGAGGTTGACGATCACAATTGGTACAAACATCAGCCCGAGGACCATCAGGAAGTGCTTTGGATCGGGCATCTCGAGGTGGAAGATGTCGTTGATGCCCGGGATGAAGACCACCGCAGCCATCATCAGCGTGGAGACGACGAGCGCCCAGAAGAGCGGCATATTCTTGAATGGGGACGTGTGCCAGCTCGGCAGTGTGCTGGAGTGGAGGTTGCGGATGTTGAGCATCTGAGCCATACAGATGACGATGAAGGCCATCGTCTGTCCCAGCTCTACCCCTCCATCGTTCTTCCCGATAAGGTATCCGGTTAGTGCCAGCAGTCCAATAATCAGTCCCTGGTAGCACATTCGCCAGATGAAGCCGCGGGTGAAGAAGCCCTTCTCGCTATCGATCGGAGGGCGCTTCATGATCCCCTCCGCCGGGGGATCGAGGCTGATGGCGAGAGCGGGCAGGCTGTCGGTGACGAGATTGACCCAGAGGAGATGGATCGGGAGTAGCGGGTTGCCGAGGTTGAAGACAGTGGCAATGAGGATCAGCATCACTTCGCCGATATTGGAGGTGAGGAGGAACTGGACCGACTTGACGATGTTGTCGTAGATGCGACGTCCCTCGCGGACTGAATTGACGATCGTAGCGAAATTGTCGTCCGTCAGCACCACGTCGGCTGCATCCTTGGAGACCTCCGTGCCGGTGATACCCATAGCGATACCGATGTCAGCTCGCTTCAGTGCCGGGGCGTCATTGACTCCGTCACCGGTCATGGCGACCACCTTGCCGTGCTTCTGCCATGCCTTGACGATACGCACCTTATGCTCAGGTGCCACACGGGCGTAGACGGCGCAGTGGGGGACGAGGTCATAGAGCTCATCATCGCTCATCTTCTCTAGCTCGGTGCCGTTAGTTACTTGGTCGCCCTCCTCGAGGATCCCGATCTGTCGGGCGATGGCAGAGGCGGTCACCTGGTGATCACCGGTGATCATCACAGGCTTAATGCCGGCTGTGCGGCACTCGGCTACGGCGGGGATTACCTCCGGGCGAGCCGGGTCGATCATCCCCACGAGACCGACGAAGGTCAGGTCTCTCTCCACTGCCTCGGAGGTCTCTTCGGCAGGGAGTGAGTCAATGTCGGCAAAGGCGACGGCAAGTACCCGTAGCGCCTCCTCCGCCATGTGGACATTGGCTGAGCGGATCTCCTCCGCCACCTCATCGGTCAGCGGGACACGCTCGCCCGAGCGGAGGTAGTGGCTGCAGCGGGAGAGTACCTCGTCGGTACCGCCCTTGACATTGGTGCGGAGCTCTTCCCCCTCCATGGCGTTGATGGTGGACATCATCTTTCGCTCGGAGTCAAAGGGGACCTCGGCGCGGCGCGGGTGCTTCGCCTCGAGATCGTTTTTGCTCATCCCGTCCCGATGATTGGCGAGCTCGAGGAAGGCAATCTCGGTCGGGTCACCGCTGTAAGGGCTCTCCGCATCGGGGTCATCAGACTGGTGTGCCTCGTTGGCGAGCGATCCCACCTCAAGGAGCATACTGAGGCTCTCCTCAGTCGCCTCCGGCAACTCCGCTACCTCGTCTATGGCGATCAACTCGTCACCGGGTAGCCAGGCGTGGGTGATGGTCATCTTATTCTGCGTCAGGGTGCCGGTCTTGTCGGAGCAGATGATGGAAGTGCTACCGAGAGTCTCGACGGAGGGCAGGGTACGGACAATCGCATTGTGCTTCACGAGTCGCTGTACGCCCATGGCGAGGACAAGCGTTGCCACCACCTGCAGCCCCTCCGGGATGGCAGCCACACCGAGGGAGACAGCCATGAGGAGCATATCGAGGATGTGCTGACCGTAGAGGACACCGAGGATAAAGATCAGCACGCAGATGCCGAGGGCGAGGAAGCCGAGGACCTTGCCGAGCTGATTGAGCCGCTTCTGGAGTGGCATCTCCTGCTGCTCGGTCTCGGAGAGCATCTCAGCGATGTGTCCTACCTCGGTCTCCATGCCGGTCGCCACGACGATACCCTTGCCGCGACCATAGGTGACGAGCCCGGTGGAGAAGGCGATATTGGAGCGGTCACCGATGGGCAAGTCGGGGTCAGCCTGCAGCGGGTCAGAGCTCTTGTCGCTGGAGACCGACTCCCCGGTGAGAGCCGCCTCCTGGATCTTGAGATTGACGCAGTCGGTCAGCCGTATGTCGGCGGGTACGATGTCGCCCACGTCGAGCACCACCACGTCTCCCGGGACGATCTCCTCAGAGCTTATCTCGGTGATGTTGCCCCCTCGGATCACCTTGCTGTGAGGAGCACTCATGCGATTGAGTGAGTCGAGGGAGACCATCGCCTTATGCTCCTGGATCGTGCCGATGACCGCATTGACGATCAGGATGGCGAGGATGATGAAGCTGTCGGTGAAGTTATTCGTCTTGTCGACAATAGCGATCACAGCCGTGACGATGGCTGCGAGGATCAAGACAAGCACGAGAGTGTCCTTGAATTGACTCAGGAAGATCTTCCATATCGGGGTCCGCTTCTTCTCTCTCAGCTTATTGTGCCCGTACTTCTCCAGTCTCCGCTGCACCTCCTCCGGGGAGAGGCCCTGCTCTCTCGAGGTGTTGAGATCCTTCGCCACCTCCTCTTCGGTCATGCCGTAGTATATCTTTTCGCTCATAGTATCCTAAGTGATGGATGAATGCTCGGCAAAGGTACCCAAACCCCTTTGCATACACTATTTTTAGTATAAAAAAAGAGGAGCCCCCTCCAAAGCGGAAGAGGCCCCTCGAAGGTATCGCCGGTCAGCGCCTTGCCACCGGGAAGAGGCAGATCTCCTGACTGTAGGTGCCGTAGGGCAGACGCCACCGCTCCGGAGGGATGGATCCCCAGGAGTCGACGCCCCCGAGACCGAGATGCTCAGCATCAATATGGAGGAAGACCCGATCCTTACTCGGGATCAGCTGCTCGGAGTGGCGCTGTGCCTTATTGGGGAAGTCCTCCAGCTGCGTGGTGCTGTAGGGTAGGGCGGAGGCGTAGAAGTCCTTGCCCGACACGAAGCCCAGCCCCTCGCCCCGCTCATTGATGACTGACCAGTAGCGGAGATCGCTGTGGAGGCCGCTCTCCTGAGGTCTGTCGTAGGAGAAGTAGGCATCGCTTACAGCGAGGTCGTACCAGCCAATGAAGGCATTGGCCTTACGGTCGGGGTAGGTCTCGATAGGACCTCTGCCGTAGTAGTGGATCTGGCTGTAGGCGACAGGCATCTCCATCTGTAGACCGAAGCGGAAGAGCTCCGGCATATCCTTGTCGCTGCTGCGAGGATCAAGCTTCTGAGAGACGTAGACCTTTCCGTCCACATCGATCGTGTACTCCATCGTCAGGTCGCACTGCACGCCCGGCAGGTCGTACTTCGTCACCACGTGGCCACGACCGCTCAGCACCTCAGCAGTGATTGCGGTAAGTTTCATCTCCGGATCCCTCCAAGCCTGCCACTTCCGCTGGAGACCGGCGCCCTCGTCATTGTCCGTGGGGGCGCGGTAAAAGGAGGGCTTCAGGGCGGACCCATCTGCCACATACTCACTGTCTCCCATGCTGTAGCCGGTGAGGAAGCCGCTCTTCTTATCAAAGGTGACGACGCAGTCGTGATTGACCAAGAAGTGGATCGTCTGATCCGAGCTGTCCTCCATAGTCACATAGCCATACTGACCGAGTGGGAGCATCCGCTCGGTATGCTCGGCAAGCGTGAGCTGATTGCGTGCCACAAGATGGTCTGCGGGGATGAGCGGCTGATCCTCCAGTGTGCGGTACTCGACATTGAGGAAGACATCCTTGCCGGTGGCATCGATGGAGGGGAACTCGATCTCCAGTCGCTCTGTCTCCCCGGGCCTGACGGCAGGGCAGGCCATAGAGCGGGACTGCACCTCCTGCCCGTCTACAGTGATGGCGTAATTGAGGGACAGGTAGTCAAGCGGACGGAAGTCATTGTCATTCTTGATCAGGAGTGTGGCATGGCCGAGAGAGAGACCTCCCTCCATGGTGGTGAGGACCGGCTGGTAGGCGTACTTTGCCTCCACCGCATTGGGCTTAGGCATGCGGGTGCAGTCAAAGAGTCCGTTGTCGCAGAAGTTATTGTCGCTCGGGTCGTAGTCGTTCCAGTCGCCGCCGTAGCCTCTGACGATGGTGCCATCCGGCTTCTGCATATACTGCGCTTGGTCGACAAAGTCCCAGATAAAGCCCCCCTGCAGGACCGGGTAGGTATGGAAGAGATCCATATAGTCGGTCATGCACCCCTGGCTATTCCCCATGGCGTGAGCGTACTCCACAAGGATGTAGGGCTTGGTGGGATGGCTCTGCGCATATGCCACGAGCTCACTCGGCCGGCGGTACATATTCCCATAGATGTCGGTATTGGGACCATCTATGGCACGCTCAAGTATGATCGGTCGGGTGGTGTCGATCTTCTTGATTGCCGATCGGGCGACGGTGAAGTTTTGCCCATCTCCGGCCTCATTGGCCATTGACCACATGATGATCGAGGGGTGGATGCCTCTCGAGGCGACGTGACGGACGTTTCGCTCCACATGCGGAACCACCCACTCCGGCTGCTTGGCGAGAGACTCCGCTCCGTAGCCCATGCCATGGGACTCAAGGTTGGCCTCGGCACAGACGTAGAGCCCATACTCGTCGCAGAGTTTGTAGAAGTAGGGGTCATTGGGGTAGTGACAGGTGCGGATGGCATTCATATTGAATTGCTTTGCCAGCTTAACGTCCTCCAGCATACGCTCGCGCGACACAATGCATCCGGTATTGGGGTCGGTGTCGTGGCGATTGGCACCCTTGATGAGGACCGGCTTGCCATTTACCTTGAGCAGAGTGTCCTCGATTCTGATGTTGCGGAAGCCGATGTCAAAGCGGGACACCTCGGAGAGTTGTCCGTCGACGAAGCTCTTGATCTCAAGCTTGTAGAGGTTGGGGGTCTCTGCGGTCCATGCAGCGACACCGGGGATGATGGCCCGGATCGTATTGACGCTGAAGCCCGGCAACGAGCGCTCCCAGACCCTCTGCCCGAGGGCATCGGTGAGGGAAAGCTCGTACCTGGGAGAGCCTACCGACTTGAGTCGGAGAGCCAGCAGTCCGTCCTTGTAGTCATTGATCAGGTCCTGCGTGATCGTAATATCTGCCAAGTGGGACTTGGGACGGGCATAGAGGTAGACGTCGCGGTGAAATCCCGTGTGGCGAAACATATCCTGATCCTCGAGGTAGGTCCCATCGCACCAGCGGAAGACGCGGAAGGCGATCGTATTCGTCTCACCCGGCTTGATGAATGGGGTGACGTCAAACTCCGCCTCCAGTCTCCCATCCTCCGTGTAGCCCACGAAGTCGCCATTGACCCAGACATAGGCGCAGGAGCTGACCGCCCCGATGTAGAGTGTGATATCCTCACCACTCCAGTCAGCCGGCACGACTATCTCGCGACGGTAGGAGCCGACGATATTGTCCTTGTAGGGCACCGGTTCCTTGGCGAGAGGTTGATTCTTGAAGTGTCCGCGCCAGGGGTAGCCGACATTGAGGTACATCGGGTCGCAGACGCCGTTTTTCTCCCACAGTCCCGGGATGGGCATCGTCCGCCAAGAGCTGTCATCAAAGCCTGGCTTCATAAAGTCTGTGGGGTATCCCTTGACATCTCTTGTGGCGGCAAATTTCCACTCGCCCTCGAGCGACAGGGTGCGACTGGAGCGTAGTGGGTCATCCACCCTCGCCTCCTGCTCCGAGGCATAGGGGAAGAAGCGTGCCCTCATCGGCAGGCGATTGATCTCATTGACAGCCGGATCCTGCCACTCCATGAAGGTCTGTGCGCCTGCTCCGATGCTGAGGAGGGTGCTCATGGCGAGACCTAATATCTTTGACTTCATAAGGTAGAATGTTAAGGTGGTACTCAATATCTGTCCCGACAGACCTTTTTTCCAGGGTCCTCGGATAGCAAATATAGCTCTATTAACTGACATTTTTGAGTAATAACCGCCCTGAGGATGAAATTAATTCGGCTAAGTGGCTGGGCTCTGTGGAAGAGAAAAAGGAGAGAGCCGACACTGAATGTCAGCTCTCTCCTTGCCTGTGGCTCGCTCGGGGCTCGAACCCGAGACCCCAACATTAAAAGTGTTGTGCTCTACCAACTGAGCTAGCGAACCGGTGGATGAAAACATCCGTAGACGCCGCAAAGGTAGCAAAAAAATGCCCACGTGCCAAGGTCCGATCCTTGCCCCCTTGCCCCTTTTTCAGTACCTTTGCGCCAACATCAGACTGGAGTATGGTGTAATGGTAGCACTACAGGTTTTGGTTCTGTCTGTCGAGGTTCGAATCCCCGTACTCCAACTCTCGTTGCAGGAGAGCACTTCGGTCAGCCGAGGTGCTCTCTTTTTTGCGCAGATTTCAGGCAGTGTAACTGCCTCAGGGGACACCCCTTGGTCTAATACCGATATTAGGGAATTCTTTTATCGGTATTAGTCAACACTAATATCGGTAAAAGAATTACCCCGGAGGGATGGTAGCATTTTCTGACCTTCCTGGTTTGTCCTGCAATATTCAGACAGTGGGCTTAGACTTTTGAGCTAAATGTCGTACCTTTGCACGGTCAATGAGTGCGAGGTCACTCTCTGGCTGAGTAGCTCAGTTGGATAGAGCAACAGCCTTCTAAGCTGTGGGTCTTGGGTTCGAATCCCAACTCAGTCACCCCTTGTAGCCACGCCGGGATCGCCCTCCCGGTGTGGCTTTGTCGTACCTTGACCACCTCTCTCCGACAGATAGCGATCAAGAAGAGGGACCTCCCTTTACAAGGGGGTCGCTCTTCTTGATAATTGACTTAGTCTAAGGCTTAGAAGAAGTTGTACCTATTGTCAGAGATCTTAGCCTTGGAGATGACCGTCTGGAGTGCAGTTGCGCGGATCATACCCTGCAGTGAGCGCTCGAGTGAGGTCTTGATCGTCGTGGCATCGCTCGCCTGTGCATCAGCCTCACGGGAGAGGACGTTGACGAGGTAGACGCCATTGAGACCCTTTACGGGGGTGGCGGTATTCAGTGGAGCAACGGCAGCAGCAGCGTTGATGCCCGGCTCTACGCCGATACCCTCAAGTCTGGTGGTGCTGTACTTTACGAAGCTGAGTGAGTCGATCGATGAGCCGATAGCACTTGCGTATGCCTCGAGTGAGGAGTGGTCTGCGCTCATCATCTGGTCGTAAAGGAGGTCTGCCTTCTTCTGATTGGCGAGGAGTGCAGAGATCTGATCCTTCACTACTTCGATGGGCATAAAGCCCTCGCTAAACTTCTTGCCGACACGGGTGACGATGTACTTCTCGTCAGCCTCCTTGATCGGGGAGATCGTTCCCTCCTTATTCTGCATGGTCCAGGTGACGATATCACGGCTGTTGCTGATGCCGGGCGCAATAGAGGGCTGCGAGGAGGAGATCAGCTGATCCTTGAGCACCTGGTAGCCAGCGTTGAGAGCCTCCTGGGTGAGGTCCTTGTCCTTGCTTGAGGTGAGGAAGGAGCTGAGGTTATTGTAGATCTGGGTCTGCGTCTCCGTGGAGGGGGTTACCTCCTTGGCGGCAAGAGCGACCTTAAATTTATCAACCACAGGCTTTGCCTCAGAGACGAGGATGATGTGCCGACCATACTTGGAGGTAAAGGAGAAGGGGACACCCACCTGGGCGGAGTAGATGGCATCAGCAAAGTCCTTACCGATGTAATTGGTTGCCATAGCCTCGGTGAGCCAACCGATCTGACCGCCCTGAGCGGAGGAGTTGCGGTCGAGGGAGTAGGTCTGAGCAGCAGTGGCGAAGGTCTCGGGAGCGGCCTTCAGTGTAGCGAGGAGACTATCAGCATTCACCTCGGGGGCATTGGGCGTGCCAGCGGGAGGGAGTACGATGTGACTCACGAGCAGGGACTCGGGTGCCTGCTTGCGGCTGATGATCTTGGCGACGAGGTAATTCTTGTCCTGCGGGATGATCTCACTGACGGCACCGGTCTCAGCCGTGGTGATGAAGTTGGCGATCTCCGTAGGCATAGAGGGGGTGTTGATGTCCTCAGAGGTGATGTAGGTGTCAGCGTAGGGGATGTCGCTGTAGTCGGAGAGCACGAGAGCGGGATCCTTGCCGGCGATCAGCTCCTCGCGAGCGGATCGGATGTCCTCCTCGGCGGCCTTGTAGTCGGCCTCAGAGGGGTCGATGGAGGCGTAGATGACGTCCACGTGAGCACCAGCATCGGTGCGGAAGTAGTCCTTGTGTGCGTTGTAGTAGTCCTTGATCTCTGCATCGGCTACCGTGACAGCAGAGTCAGGCAGAGCGATCGTGCGGCGACCGACATAGGTGAGGTTTTGGACCGTCTTATTGTACTCGGTCTCACGAGCCACCTCAAGCTTATTAGCTACGATAGCCTTGGAGAGGAGACCGAGATACTTCTCCTGGAGTCGGAGGTCTCTCACCTGGGTCTCTGTCTCAGCCCACATGCTCCGCATCTGGTCGATCTGCGACTGCTGCTCGGGGCTGTAATTCTCCTTGGCATTGAGTTGCTTAAGGAACGTAAGAAGCTGTGCTCTATTGAACTCTCCTGTATTGGGATCCGTAAATTGCTGACGGATGATGGGCGAGATGTTTTGACCCTGGATGAGGTCAAAGGTCTCTGCAGGAGTAATGCTCAGACCGATCTTGTCAGCTTCGTCGTGGAGCACCATATTGGAGACGATGGTGCCGAAGATCTGATTATTGAGCTGTACGGTCTGGTCGGAGTTGAGGGACTGTCCCTGAGCGCGCATCTGCTCATTCATAGCATTGACATGCTGCTGGTAGTCCTCGATGCGGACCTTATTGCCGTTGACAGAGAAGGCTGTCATCTTACTGTCTCTCCACAGGGCACTCCCCCCGGTGACCAAGTCTCCCAGGATGAAAGCGACCATGCCGAGACCTACTGCGGCGATAAGGCATCCGGCTTTGCTTCTTAGTTTCTCTAATGTTGCCATTGTTTCGGTTGTAAGCGTACAAGTACGATCTAATATCGTGCGAAGGTACCACGTTTTTGACACTTAGGCAAATGTGAAACAAGAAGGCACCCATAGTCTTGTGCCCAAGTTTTGATCTGTCGGTCTTGTTAAGTCGGGGGCGTGTCGGTACATTTGCACATCTGATAATCCTAACAACGAGACCCTATGGGCAAGATTACACGGATCGTCTCCGCATCGTTATTAGCCGCCACGACCGGGACTTTGGGCTTCAATTGGTCGAAGTGGATCACGCCACTTGTAGAGCCTGAGTATGTGCTCTCGGACAGCGTGCAGCGTGTGCAGCTGACCCCGGGGGAGGATGGCTTGCGTGAGCGGGTCGTCTCTTGGGTGTCGGGGGCGGATCGCAGCGGGGATAGCCTCCGCCTCTTCTGTGGGGACAGCCTCCTCTTCCAGAGCGGACCCTTTCATAAGGAGATAAGGACGCACGGTGGAGTGACGCACGTGCAGAGGGTGACCATCCCCTCCCTGGCGGCGGGGCTGTATCCCTACACAATCACCTCAGGCGAAGGGGTGGAGGCCTATCGGGACACGCTTGTCATCCCGTCGGACACTCTTCAGACCTTTGTGCTTATCGGTGATGTGCAGGACACCTGGGGCGATGATACGCGACCAGTGATGGACAGCCTGTATAGGGCGCATCCCGATGCGGCGGCGTGGATCCAGGTGGGAGACCTGATTGAGCGTCCACATGATCAGTACTGGAGACGGTACTACGATGCCTTTGCCTCTGTGGCACCGCGCATCCCTCTGATCACCGTGATCGGAGATCATGAGAATGAGGCGGGCCTGATGTACGATGTGGATGATCGGTGGGAGTATGTCTTTGACTACCCCGACAATGGACCCGAGGAGAGGGTGGGGCACGCCTACTATATTGACTACCCTGATATGCGGGTGGTCTGCTATGACTCCAACTCCCTTTTCTGGTCCATCGGCACTCAGCGTCCGTGGCTGGAGCGGGTGCTGAGGGAGCGGAGGGATCATCCCTTCCTCGTGGTCTGCGCTCATCATCCGGTCTACTCCGGAACCAAAAACCGATTTAACCCTCTGAATAATACTCTCCTCGGTCCTCTATTTCGCCGATGCGGGGTGGACCTTGTGCTGGCAGGGCACGACCATATCTTTGTCCACGATCGGGACCCCGACGGCGGAGGACCTCACTACATAGGGCTAAGTACGGCACACAAGACCTACTCGGTGCAGGAACCGGAGCGGCATGTCGCCTCTGAGAGCGGGGCGCGGTACTACGGCATCATGACCGTCACCCCGGAAACGCTGAGGGTAGCGGTTTGTCGGGAGGGCGGGACTCTGCTGGACTCCCTTAGTGTTAGTCGGAAAGGTCTGCGCTAAGCCCTGTCCCCTCATTTTGCTACCTTTGTATAGTCGCAAGACTATCATAGCGAAGCTGAATATTTTATGATACAAGATAGTGACTATCACACTAAGTGCCCGTCGGTGGCGGGCAATAGTGGGAAGTTGGATACATACGATTACTTCTACGACGTGCCGGAGTCCTTGGATGACTACCCGTACGTGGAGGTACAATTCAAGAACACCCGCAAAGAGTTTTTCCTCAACAATCTTCACCTTCCACTCACTAAGGGCGATATGGTGGCCGTCGAGGCCTCTCCCGGTCATGATATAGGGCGGGTATCGCTCACCGGCAGGTTGGTGGATCTCCAGATGCGTAAGCTCGGGATCACGGTGCCGGAGCAGCCTAAGACCATCTATCGCATAGCTCGCCCGCTTGACCTGCAGAAGTATGAGGAAAGTAAGGCGAAGGAGCACGAGACGATGATCGGTAGCCGCCAGATCGCAAAGCGGCTCGGGCTGGACATGAAGATCGGGGACGTGGAGTATCAGGGTGATGGACAGAAGGCGATCTTCTACTACATCGCAGACCACAGGGTGGACTTTAGGCAGTTGATCAGGGAGCTGGCAGATGCCTTCCACATCCGTGTGGAGATGAGACAGATCGGTGCCCGTCAGGAGGCGGGGCGGATCGGTGGTATCGGTCCATGCGGACGACAGCTCTGTTGCTCGGGGTGGATGACCGGCTTCCACTCCGTGAGTACCAATGTGGCCCGCCTGCAGGATATTGCCATCAATCCTCAGAAGCTGGCGGGCCAGTGTGCCAAGCTGAAGTGCTGCCTCAATTATGAGCGTGACACATATGCTGAGGCTCAGAGCTCGTTGCCACCGAGGAATGTGCGACTGGAGTGTCAGCGTGGTGTCTATGCGTTCCTCAAGGCGGACACCCTCGCGGGACAGGTCTCCTACATCTCCACCGGGGATACCCCGTCCAAGCAGCGCGAGGTGGTGACGATCAGCAAGGAGCGAGCTCTCGAGGTGATCGACCAAAATCGAGCCGGCATACAACCCGTATCGCTCGTCTCAGACACTGAGGAGGAGCAACTCTCCGGACTAAGTCGGGTAAGTGACATACTGTCGGAGGAGAGCCTCTCCCGCTTCGATAAGTCCCGAGACGACTCGCGACCTAAGCGGTCGCGTAATGGTCGGAATAGGAGGCGCCCTCAGGGTGGCTCGTCCGGGCGGTCCAAGGGGACAAGACAGCCTCGGGGTGAGGGTCGCAGGTAGTCTCTTTCGTAGTGAAAAAGGTGCCATGAAGTGGCTCGGTCGGTATGGTCTCTTTGTCGCCTCACTGCTGGTGGTGCTGCTCTTGCAAGCGTGCCGGCAGCAGGTGTTGCCGGACTACTCTTACTATCAGTCGCTGGAGGGGGCAGAGTGGGCCATCGAGGATGAGCTTTTCTACACCTTCCCGGTATCTGCCGGTGAGCGCTATCTGGTAGAGGGAGTGGTGCGAGTGACGCCCGACTTTGCCCTGCGCCAGATACCTCTCGGCGTAGTCTTGGAGACACCGGATCACCACTTTGAGGAGTCTAAGGTGCTGCTGCCCATCACACCGGCGAGGCTCCGGACGACCGGCTACATAGTGAGGGAATACCCCTTTTCGATCATGTCGGACTTCAGACCGGATACCTCAAGCTTCTATACCATCAGTCTCCGTCCACTCCTGAGGGACTCTGTCATTCGCGGAGTGATCGAGGTGGGGGTCACCGTGACACCGAGCCGATAATATCGCTATCTTTGCGCTTGACCTTTTTTACTTCTATAGTCACCATGAGAAAATCAACCAATAATAAGCCCTACGACCCCTCCACAGCTGTCCTCCTCATCTATACGGGCGGGACGATCGGCATGACCGAGGATCCTGATACCGGTGCGCTGAAGGCGATAGACTTTGCCTATATAGAGGAGCATGTCCCGGAGGTGAATAACTTCTCCTTCCATATCGATACCTACTCCTTTGATCAGGTGATCGACTCCAGCGAGATGGGACCGACGCACTGGCGGGAGATGGCACTGACCATCCGGGAGAATTATGATAAGTACAGCGGCTTCGTGATACTCCACGGGACGGACACGATGGCTTACACCGCCTCGATGCTCAGCTTTATGCTGGACGGGCTCTGCAAGCCGGTCCTCCTGACCGGGTCGCAGCTGCCCATCGGTAAGGTGCGGACGGATGGTAAGGAGAACCTGCTCACCTCAATCGAGATAGCTGCGGCAAAGGATCCGATGGGAAATCCCCTCCTGAGGGAGGTCTGCATCTACTTCGACAACCGACTCTTGAGAGGAAACCGATGCACGAAGGTGAGCTCAGATCAGTTCAAGGCTTTTGACTCCCCCAATTATCCCTGTCTCGCTCATGCGGGCATTGACATTCACTATCATCCTGAGGTGTTGATGCGGAATGACTTCAAGGAGGGCGACCTGCGGCTTCACCTTGACCTTGATCCCAATATACTCGTCCTCTCGCTCTTCCCGGGACTGCCGGAGAGCATGGTGGCGTCTGCCTTTGAGACTCCGGGGCTCAAGGCCGTGGTCTTTAGGACCTTCGGCAGTGGCAATGCCCCGGCATCGAAGCATTTCCTTGAGATCCTCAGAGAGACTACGACACACGGGATCATCATCGTCAATATCTCGCAGTGCTTTGTGGGTAAGGTGAAGATGGAGCGCTATGCGACCGGGGTCACTCTCCTCAGTGCCGGCGTGCTGAGCGGTCACGACATGACCGTGGAGGCGGCTCTTGCGAAACTGATGCATCTGCTGGGTAGCGGTAAGTCCTCTGACGAAGTGAAGCGGCTGATGGGCGTTGATCTCAGGGGGGAGATGACCGTGTAAGGCGATAGCACATGATTACACCCTCCCTCTTTCCTGATCAGAACGGAGATCCCGAGGTCTTTTACTTCCGAAGCCTAAGCAGTGGTAGTTGCGGCAATGCCTCTCTCCTCTCCTGTGGCGAAACGATGATTATGATCGATGCGGGGCTTGGGATCCGCACGCTCAAGAAGAGCTTCAAGGAGCTGGCGATCGATCCCAAGCAGCTCGCAGCCATCCTCGTCACACACGACCACGCCGATCATATCCGTGGATTAGAGTCCTTTGCCGTGGACTTCTCCGTACCGGTCTATGCTTCCCCGCTGGTCTATAAGGCACTTCACCACGCTACCTACCTGCATGGTGGGCTGATGAACCACTTGGCTCTCATGCAGCTGGAGCAGCCGCTCACGCTGGGAGCCATGGAGATCACCTCCTTTGAGGTGCCACACGATGCGACGCAGAATGTCGGGTACCGGATCACCGGACCCCGTGGCTGTTTCACACTGATGACCGATGTGGGTGAGGTGACTGCGGAGGTGGAGGCGGCTATCAGGGGGGCAAATTATCTCGTGATCGAGAGCGACTACGATGAGGAGATGCTACGCACCGGTCCCTATCCGATGATGCTTAAGGAAAGGATCCTCGGTGGCAATGGGCACCTCAGCAATCGCGAAGCAGCCTGCACGGTGGCGCGAAACTACCACCCCGACCTACGCTTCCTCGCCCTCTGTCACCTCAGTGGGCAAAATAACAACCCGACTGTGGCGAGAGAGTCTATGAATAGTGCCCTTCTGGAGATCGGAGTGCAGCCCGGTCGCGACCTGCAGCTGGAGGTGCTGCAGCGGCGGGTGATTTCACCGCTATATAAACTCTGCTGATCAGTCGCTGTAGGCGGCAAGCTCCTCAGCGCACTTCTCCCACTCCTTCATCGCTTTCTTGAGTTTGTAGTCTACCTCCTCGTACTGATTGAGTAGGTCCGGAGTGGCCTGTATCGTCAGCCGATCCTCTAAGGACGTCTTCTCTGTCTCGAGCCGATCGACCGTCTCCTCTGCCTTGGCGAGAGCTTTCTCCAAGCGAGAGATCTGTCGCTGCTGTTCCCGCTGCTGCTCATAGTCTTCGCGTCCTCCTCCCTTGGACACTTTCTTCTCTCCTTCGACCTCCTTGGCTGTCGACTGATTGATCTCTGTATTGCGGTCGTGGAGCTTCCGCAGGTACTCCTCCATGCCGCCGAGATGGTTGAGGACCTTCCCGTCCTCAAATTCGATCACCTTGTCCACCAGCCCCTCCAGGAAGTCGCGGTCGTGGCTGACGATCAGCACCGTGCCGTCGTAATTGGCTATCGCCTCCTTCAGCACACCCTTGGAGGCTATGTCGAGGTGGTTGGTCGGCTCATCAAGGATGAGGAAGTTGGAGGGGGAGAGAAGGAGCTTGATCATCGCGAGACGCCCCTTCTCACCACCACTCAGCACTTTCACCTTCTTGTCGGCGGTCTCGCCTCCAAACATAAAGGCTCCCAGTATGTCGTTGATCCGTGAGCGGATATCCCCCACGGCCACATCGTCAATGGTGTCGTGGATCGTCTTCTCCGGGTCAAGCATAGAGGATTCGTTTTGGGCAAAGTAGGAGGTGATCACCTGATGACCGATCTTGATCGATCCCTCGCTCGGGATCTCTCCCAGCACAGCCCTCACGAAGGTAGTCTTGCCCGAACCATTTCGCCCAACGAGAGCAATCTTGTCGCCCCGCTCGATAGTCAGGTCGACGCCGTCGAGGACGTACCTCTTGCCGTCGTAGGTGACCCTCATAT
Organism: Porphyromonas sp. HMSC065F10; assembly: GCF_001808555.1. Classification (GTDB taxonomy): domain Bacteria; phylum Bacteroidota; class Bacteroidia; order Bacteroidales; family Porphyromonadaceae; genus Porphyromonas_A. The sequence goes on along the minus strand of NZ_KV793776.1, from coordinate 4,742 downwards.
CCTTGGTGATAAGCGGGTAGGCGCCGGACGGAATGCTCATGGGGAAGCGGAAGTGGATCGTCTTACGGTCGATCTCGTCGATCTCTATCGGGTCGATCTTCTCCAGCGCCTTGATCCGGGACTGTACCTGGGTCGACTTCGTCGGCTTGTACCTAAAGCGCTCGATGAAGTCCTCAGTCTCCTTGATCATCTTCTGCTGATTCTCGTAGGCTCTCTTCTGCTGCTCGAAGCGCTCCTCCCGCAGCTCCTCGTAGTGAGAGTAATTGACCTTAAAGTCATACGCCTTCCCCATCGAGATCTCCACGGTGCGGGTGGTGGCATTGTCGAGAAATCGTCGGTCGTGTGAGACCATGATCACGGCGGCGGGTGAGGTGGTCAGAAAGTCCTCCAGCCAGACGATCGACTCCATGTCGAGGTGGTTCGTCGGCTCGTCGAGCAAGAGCAGGTCGGGCCTACCGAGCAGGATCTTCGCCAGCTCTATCCTCATGCGCCACCCTCCGGAAAACTCTCGCGTCGGCCGATCGAAGTCCTTCTGCTCAAAGCCCAGTCCCTTAAGCGTCTTCTCGATCTCCGCCTCCATCCGCGACGTGTCGTAGATAGAGAGCAACTCCGTCGCATTGGCGAGCTGCTGGATCAGCTCCATATACTCCTCCGTGTCGTAGTCGGTGCGGGTAGCCACCTCCTCAGTCAGCCGGTCCACCGTCGCCTTTAGCTCCAGCTCCTTGGAGAAAGCCTTGCGGGCCTCCTCGCGGACGGTTCGCTCATCATTGAGCATCATGTACTGCGGCAGGTACCCGATCTCTGCCCCCTTCGCCAAGGCGACAGACCCCTCCGTCGGAGCGTTAAGCCCGGCGATGATATTGAGAAGGGTGGTCTTGCCGGCACCGTTGCGCCCGGCGAGCGCTATCCGCTCCCCGGCATTGACCTGTAGATTGATGTCTGAGAAGAGTACGGTGGCGCCAAAGGAGACGCCGACGTGACTAAGCGTGAGCATGGTGTGATGTTAGGTGGTGATGATCGTGGGAGACGAGTAGATGCTCAGCGCCTCTGATCGTATGTGTCCCATCGTGGCGGCTACGGCGCTGTAGGCGCTATTCGGCGTGGTGAGGATCTTAGTTGTCTGGGAGAGCGCGAGCAGGTCCCCATAGATCTCGATCAGTCCGTCTACTGACGTTCCGTCCGACATAGAGGAGGGGGCGATGATCCTCGAGCTGTAGAGCGTCTGGAGCCGCTCCCGCTCGTTGTGAGAGGTGGTGGTGACGAAGAAGGAGGTGCCGGGATCGGCGACTACGATCTCGTGCATCCGCTTGATGAAGAGCTCGATCGGGCTGTCCTGCATCGATACGGCGGAGTCGCGGTCTATGTGGATCCCGACGATGTTGTTGTGCCACGAGGAGAGGCGAGAGTTGCGCACGTTGATCACCTCGATATTGGGAAGAAGCGGGCTGTACATATCTCGTGCGCGAGTCAGCTCCATCCCAGTCTCGATGAATAGCCGGTGGTGTCTCCGGCGGAACATCAGCTCCAGCTGCTCCGGCGCATGCGCCTGCAGCTCCTTGATCTTGTCGTCTGTCAGCACGCTGTCGAAGGAGACCATCAGATAGGGTGCCGAGAGCCAGACATTCCCCTTGTCGGGGTAGCGGTTGCTGATCCAGTCGACCCACTTCGCCTCCCTGATCGTGATCTCCTCCCTTCTCATCTGAGGGTCAAGGGTAAAAAGCCGATTGGACGGAGCCATGAAATCATCGGTCTCAAACCAGATGATCTCTAATGGTCGGCAGTACTTCCGCGCCAGGGCAATGGTCGAGGCCACGGCACGAAGCCGCTCTCCCAGCCCGCCGATCGGCACCAGCGTGATCTTTCCCGACGGGTCAGGGGTGAGCTGGTCTGCTCTCTCTTGGTCAGTCTTTGTGGATGTATTCATAGGCGATTGAGACGCTTGAGATAACAATTGCGACAGAGGGGCTCGTACTCCGCTTTTGCCCCCACGAGCACCTGCTCCCGGTCAGCGGCCAGGCGGTAGGAGTAGAGGGCCGGGGCGCCGCAGGAGACACAGATGGCATGTACCTTGAGGACCCGGTCAGCGACCGCCATCAGTCGCGGCATGCAGCCAAAGGGCTTCCGCTCGTAGTCCATATCTAGTCCCGAGACTACCACCCTGATGCCGCTATCGGCCATCTGCAGGCAGATGTCTACTAAGGAAGTGTCAAAGAACTGCCCCTCATCAATCCCCACCACCTGGGCATCCGAGCTCAGGAGAAGGATCGTCTCCGGGCGCGCCACGGCGGTAGCCTCGAGCGTATTGCGATCGTGGCTGACCACGTCCCCCTGTGAGTAGCGGGTGTCGATCAGGGGCTTGAATACCTGTACCCGCTGGCGTGCAATCACCGCCCTCCGGAGACGGCGCATCAGCTCCTCCGTCTTACCAGAAAACATCGACCCCACGATCACCTCGATGCTTCCCCGGGCGGGGAAGCCGTTATTGGGTCGCTCGTAGAGACCCTCGTGCATCCGCTCGTCCAGCTCCTCCTCGTCCATCACGCTTCTTTTTCTTTCCAGTCGCCGCACTCCCTGATGAGATCGACCAAGTGATCCACCGCCTCGTCCTGCGGGATCCCGCGGCGCACTCGCTCCTTGCCGTGGTAGAGGTCGACCCGTCCGGGTGTCGACCCCACGTAGCCATAGTCGGCGTCCGCCATCTCCCCGGGGCCATTGACGATACAGCCCATCACCCCTATCTTGAGTCCCTTGAGGTGCGAGGTGGCAGCCTTTACCCTTGCGACCGTCTCCTGGAGGTCAAAGAGTGTCCGCCCACAGCCGGGGCAGGAGATGAATTCGGTCCTTGAGATCCTCCTTCGGCTTGCCTGTAGCAGTCCAAAGGCGAGCCGAACAGCCTCTCTGCGGCTCAGCTGCGAGCCTGAGACGTAGAGCCCCTCTCCCTGACCTCGCAGAAGGGCCGCTCCCACAGCATAGCCGAGCCTTACCGCCGCCTCGTCCGCTCGGCCCTCGGCAGAGATCCCTATTATATATGGTGTGGTCATCACCTCATCCAGCGCTCTCAGCATCGCCGGGGCGTCGGAGTGCGTGAGCCTCACGATCAGGTGTCCCCCCTCCGGTAGGTCGGGGATCTCTCCTCGGAGTGCCTCCCTGTCGGTGATCGTCATTAAGCGGGGATCGGAGCGTACCAGGTCGGGACAGCAGTCCCTCTCATAGGTGTCGACCTCCCCGATGACTAAGGGGGTACTCGATGGTCTCACGGGGTGGGGGGTGACGGATGACGAGTCAAGTGAAATGGCCTCTGCCTCGGCGGACTGCTCCACGCACTCGACCAAGATCCTTGCCGGCTTGATCTCTTGCTCCGGTGCTTCGCTCAGCGACACGCGGATGGTGTCGCCCAGCCCCTCACTCAGCAGGGCACCGATACCGACGGCACTTTTCACGCGACCGTCCTCGGCATCCCCCGCCTCGGTCACACCGAGGTGGAGCGGGTAGTGCATGTCCCTCCTCTCCATCTCGCTCACGAGCAGGCGTACCGCCTCCGTCATCAGCACGGTATTGGAGGACTTGAGCGAGATCACGACGTCACCAAAGTCCTTCCGCCGGCACATCTCGAGGAACTCCATGCAGCTCTCCACCATCCCCGGCGCGGTGTCCCCGTAGCGAGACATGATCCGGTCGGAGAGTGAACCGTGATTGACCCCGATCCGGATCGCCGTGCCGTACGATCGGCAGTGGTCGAGGAAGTCGGCAAACTTGCTCTGCAGCTCCTCCAGCTCGTGCGCATACTCGGCATCGGTGTACTCCACCCGCTCAAAGACGCGGGCCGGGTCGTAGAAGTTGCCCGGATTGATCCTCACCTTCTCCACATGCTTGGCAGCCTCGTAGGCGGCCTTGGGATTGAAGTGCACATCGGCGACCAGCGGGATCCGGCTGCCGGACTCCCGGAGCTGGTCGTGTATCTGACCTATCGCCCTCGCCTCCCTCACGCCCTGTGTCGTGAAGCGGACCAACCGTCCTCCCGCCTCGGCGATGCGCTTCGCCTGCGCTACGCTCGCCTCGATATCGTTAGTGTCCACATTGGCCATCGACTGGATCACGATCGGCTGCCCCCCTCCGATGATGAGGTGGTCGCCTACGTGCACCGCCGTGGTGGGTCGTCTATGGTATTTGATACGTCTCTCTGTCATGGCGCTCTGCTCTTTTGACGCAAAGTTACCACATTTACCGCAGGAGATGGGCATAGTGGGGTCAGCAAACGCATCAAGAGCCTGTATAAATCGGCTGTTTCCTAATATCGGGTTTAGAGAAATCTATTACCGGTAAAAGAGAATCCTAATATCGGTATTAGTCGCGGCTAATATCGGTATTAGAAATAGCCCTCTCTCCGCAGGTACAAAAAATACGCCCTAAGCAAAAAAGCTTAGAGCGTCAAAAACCAAAACTTACAATCTATGAAAACTAATCATCAATCTTACCTAAACGAGTGCGGCTGAAGGGACTCGAACCCTTACGGATTTCTCCACCAGATCCTAAGTCTGGCGCGGCTACCAATTACGCCACAGCCGCTTATTGTCCGTGGCTCCCCCAAGTCTATTTGCTACTCGCAGGAGGGACGCTTTTCCCAAAGAGCCATCCTCCTTCTTTCTTTTCGCCTGCAAAGATACTATTTTTCTCGTTATGTGCAAGCGGGGAAACTAAATATTTTTACTCCGTAGATTCAAGGACGAAGTGCAACAGGGAGG
>NZ_KV793775.1:29417-52799 GCF_001808555.1 Porphyromonas sp. HMSC065F10 | reverse complement strand
CCCCTCCCAGCACATCAAAATGCGAATTAACCTGATCAAGGGCGGGGTGGGGCGATGCGTAAGAGCTTGAATGACTTGCAGTAGAGGGAAGTATTTCGTACCTTTGCACTCCGAAGCGGTGGGGTGTACCCTGTCGCAAGCGAGAAATAGCCTGGCAATCACGCCGGTAAGGTGCGTGATGGCGGGCGATGAATCGATTATAGGTTTTATTATCAAAGCAAGATGCCAACAATTCAACAGCTAGTCCGTAGTGGTCGCAAGAGCCTCCAGGAGAAGGGCAAGAGCCCGGCTCTCCAGGGATGCCCCCAGCGTCGCGGCGTCTGTGTCAGGGTCTATACCACGACCCCTAAGAAGCCTAACTCAGCGATGAGGAAGGTGGCACGTGTCCGTCTGACGAATGGCAGGGAGGTCAATTGCTATATCCCCGGTGAGGGTCACAACCTCCAGGAGCACTCTATCGTGCTCGTCCGTGGTGGTCGTGTGAAGGATCTCCCCGGTGTGCGCTACCACATCGTCCGCGGTACTCTCGATACCGGCGGCGTAGCGGATCGCAAGCAGCGTCGCAGTAAGTACGGCGTGAAGAGACCTAAGGAGAAGAAGTAAGCCAAGCGGCGACTTCGACTTCCGAAGTTTATCATCTCCCCTCGTCCGCCTCGTGCGGTGCCCGGTCAGTGGATCGCGGCAGTAGGGCAGAGCGTATAATGTAGCAAAGGAGAGCAGAGTGAGAGCACTGCGATCGAGAGTGGCCATCACAGGCCCTACCGGGAGTAGGCATGCTAAGCCGAAGGACCCCGGTGAGTAAGATCGAGGAAGTGTCTGAGATATCTCCATCACACTCTCTGACTTAATGAAATAGCGGCGGTGTGCCGGTCTTATATCTGAGACGGACCGCATACCCTATGTCGGCTGAGGTCTCCTATGTGAGACATAGCGCCGCTATAGTATCGGAGCCCCATCCTCGCGTACGAGGATGCTGTCGGTAGGTAGCAAGGTATTGCGGAGACAGAGCGGACCTGTGAAGCGGCGGGAAGAGTCCCGCAGGTGGAGGTTAGCGTGGGCGAAGAGAAGCTTATGTCCGGTCGGTAGGCGGATGAAGTCCGGGACGGATCCCGATGGGGACCCGACCTTATGATAAGGAGCCTCATCCCATACTAAGAAGAGAACATATCGGGAGCAGCGCGCTCACCGCCGAGGTGGCGCTGCGCAGGTGACCATGGGTATAGTAATGACGGGCATCGGAATGGGATGCCGCCCGGGACCCCACTTGCCAGACGATCCTCAGGATCATCGGTGTCGCACCTCTCCCACAGCTCTGGAGCTTTCGCTCCGTGGTCACTCCCTCGCGGGAGGCCCGGTAGCAGAGCAAGAGAGCGTAAGTCATAACTAAGAGAAATGAGAAAATTTTCCAAGAAACAAAGGGCTATCCTTCCTGATCCCGTCTACGGAGATCGGAAGGTGACGAAGTTCGTCAACCATATGATGCTTGACGGAAAGAAGAATCTTTCCTTCAAGATCTTCTACAACGCCTTAGACATCGTCAAGGATAAGATGGCCAAGGAGGAGAAGACCCCCATCGAGATCTGGAAGCAGGCTCTCGAGAACGTCACTCCCCAGGTGGAGGTGAAGAGCCGCCGTATCGGTGGTGCCAACTTCCAGGTGCCTACTCAGGTCACCCCGGAGCGCAAGGAGTCCATCTCTATGAAGAACCTCATCGGCTACGCACGCAAGAGAGGTGGCAAGACCATGGCTGAGAAGCTCGCCGCTGAGATCATGGACGCATACAATCAGCAGGGCGGTGCCTTCAAGCGTAAGGAGGACATCCACCGTATGGCTGAGGCTAACCGTGCCTTCGCTCACTTCCGTCTGTAATCCCCAACCCATATAAGTAAGAAAGAAGTCACAATGGCTGCTAAAAATCACCTGGAACTCACACGCAATATCGGTATCATGGCTCACATCGATGCCGGTAAGACTACCACCTCGGAGCGTATCCTCTACTACACCGGACTGATCCACAAGATCGGTGAGGTGCACGAGGGTGCCGCTACGATGGACTGGATGGAGGAGGAGCAGGAGCGTGGTATCACCATCACCTCTGCCTGCACCACCGCCTTCTGGCCCTATAGGGATAAGAAGTATAAGCTCAACCTGATCGACACTCCCGGACACGTCGACTTTACCGCTGAGGTGGAGCGCTCGCTCCGCGTCCTCGACGGTGCCATCGAGACCTTCGACTCCGTTGCCGGCGTACAGCCGCAGAGCGAGACCGTATGGCGTCAGGCTGAGAAGTACGGTGTGCCCCGTCTCTGCTACGTCAATAAGATGGACCGCAGCGGTGCCAACTTCCTCAAGGCCGTGAAGTCTATGCGTGATATGCTCGGTGCTAACGCAGTGCCAATCCAGCTGCCTATCGGTGCGGAGGAGAATTTCAAGGGCGTCATCGACCTGATCCGCATGCGCGCCATCTACTGGCACGATGAGACCATGGGCGCTGACTACGAGGTAGACGAGATCCCCGCCGAGCTGATGGAGGAGGCTGAGCACTGGCGTGAGTCGATGCTCGAGGCTCTGGCTGATGTCGACGACACCATTATGGAGAAGATGCTGGAGGATCCCTCCACCATCACCGAGGATGAGATACTCGCCGCTCTCCGTAAGGGGACCCTCGACCTGACGGTCAATCCCGTCATCTGTGGCTCTTCTTTCAAGAATAAGGGCGTGCAGCCGCTCCTTGATGCGATCTGCGCTTTCCTCCCCAGCCCGATCGACCAGGATACCATCACCGGTACCGATCCTCTCGATGAGAGCGTGAAGATCACCCGTACCGTGGAGCACGACTCCCCGCTGACGGCTCTCGCCTTCAAGGTGGCATCCGATCCCTACGTCGGCCGTCTCTGCTACTTCAGAGTATACACCGGTCACCTCGATGCAGGCTCTTACGTCTACAACAGCCGTACCGAGAAGAAGGAGCGCATCAGCCGTCTCTACGAGATGTTCTCCAATAAGCAGAATCCTATGGAGTCCATCGACACCGGTGATATCGGTGCAGGCGTGGGCTTCAAGGACATCCGCACCGGCGACACCATCTGCGACCCGGATGCTGAGCCGATCCTTCTCGAGTCGATCACCTTCCCCGATCCGGTGATCAGTATCTCCGTAGAGCCCAAGACTCAGGCCGATACCGAGAAGCTCGATAGCGGTCTCCAGAAGCTTGCTGAGGAGGACCCGACCTTCCAGGTACGCACCGACGAGGAGACCGGTCAGACGATCATCTCTGGTATGGGTGAGCTCCACCTCGACATCATCGTGGAGCGCCTGAAGCGTGAGTTTAAGGTGGAGGCCAATGAGGGTCGTCCCCAGGTAAGCTACAAGGAGGCGATCGCCAATACCGTCCAGGTTCGTCAGGTCTACAAGAAGCAGACCGGTGGTCGTGGTAAGTTTGCCGACATCCTCGTAGAGGTAGGCCCCGGCGATCCCGAGTCTGAGACTCCGCTGCAGTTTGAGGACAGCGTAAAGGGTGGTAACGTGCCGAAGGAGTACATCCCCTCCGTACAGAAGGGCTTCGAGAAGGCTATGCAGAGTGGTGTCCTCGCCGGATATCCTCTCGATCACCTCAAGGTGACCCTCCTCGATGGTAGCTTCCACCCGGTGGACTCTGATCAGCTCTCCTTTGAGGTAGCAGCGATGCAGGCCTTCAAGAAGGCATGCGAGGAGGCCTCCCCGATCCTGCTGGAGCCCGTAATGAAGCTCGAGGTGGTTACCCCCGAGGACTACATGGGTGACATCATCGGTGACCTGAATAAGCGTCGCGGTATGGTCCAGGGTATGGACGCCGGATCCAATAACGACCGCGTCGTCAAGGCTCACGTGCCGCTCGCCGAGATGTTTGGCTACGTGACCGATCTCCGCACCATCTCCAGTGGTCGTGCCAGCAGCACGATGGAGTTTGATCACTTTGAGCCCATGAGCACCAACATCGCCAAGCAGGTGCTCGAGGAGAAGCACGGTCGTGCCGACCTCTTGAAGTAATAGACAATCATCACCATATTACGATAGTCAATCACATGAATCAGGTAATCAGGATCAAGATCAAGTCCTACGACCATACTCTGGCAGACAAGTCTGCCGAGAAGATCGTGAAGGCTGTCGACACGACCGGAGTGACCGTACGCGGTCCTATCCCACTGCCGACGCATAAGCGCATCTTTACGGTCAATAGGTCGACCTTCGTCAATAAGAAGAGCCGGGAGCAATTTGAGCTCTGCACCTACAAGCGACTGATCGATCTCGTCAATGCCAATACCTCCACCGTCGACGCTCTGGCTCGCCTCGAGCTGCCCAGCGGTGTGGATATCGAGATCAAGACCGATCTCTAAGCTCTACGAGATAAGTATTACAATCAATTACTAACTCACTAAATCAAGACTGAAATGCCAGGATTGTTAGGAAAGAAAATCGGAATGACATCCGTCTTCAGTGCCGAGGGGAAGAATATCCCATGCACTGTTATCGAAGCCGGTCCTTGCGTCGTTACTCAGGTCAAGACTGTGGAGAAGGATGGCTACAGCGCCGTCCAGGTAGGCTACGAGGACATTGCTGAGAAGCACGTCACGAAGCCCCTCCAGGGTCACTTCAAGAAGGCCGGAGCAACGCCCAAGAGACACTTGGCCGAGTTCAAGGATTATGCTAAGGAGCTCAAGGAGGGCGACGAGCTGACGGTGGAGATCTTCAAGGATACCCCCTTCGTCGACGTCTGTGGTATCTCCAAGGGTAAGGGCTTCCAGGGCGTCGTGAAGCGTCACAACTTCGGTGGCGTCGGTCAGACCACTCACGGTCAGAAGAACCGCCTCCGCGCCCCCGGATCTATCGGTGAGAGCTCTACCCCGTCTCGCGTCCTCCCCGGTATGCGTATGGCAGGACAGGATGGTAACGTCCGCATCACCGTCCAGAACCTCCGCATCATCAAGGTGATGCCCGAGCAGAACGTCCTCGTCGTCAAGGGCAGTGTCCCCGGCGCTAAGGGATCTATCCTTTTAATCGAGAAGTAAGACAGAAGATATGGAACTGAACGTACTAAATATTAAAGGTGAAGAGACCGGACGCAAGGTGACCCTCGATGATGCCATCTTTGGCATCGAGCCCAATGATCACGCGATCTACCTCGACGTCAAGAGCCATATGGCCAACCGTCGCAGCGGGACCGCTAAGACCAAGGAGCGTAGTGAGAATGCCCACAGCACCCGCAAGCTCTTCCGTCAGAAGGGTACCGGTGGCGCTCGTCGTGGTGACACGAAGAGCCCGATCCTGATCGGCGGTGGTACGATCTTCGGCCCCCGTCCCCGTGATTATGAGCAGAAGGTGAATCGCAAGACCAAGCGCCTTGCTCGCCTCTCAGCACTTACTTACAAGGCTAAGGACAACGCCATCGTCGTCGTCGAGGACTTCACGATGGACAGCTACAAGACCAAGGACTTCGCCGCCATCCTCAAGGCCCTCAAGATCGAGGACAAGAAGGATCTCTTCCTCCTCCACGAGGCAAGCGAGCAGGTGCGCAAGTCCGGTGCCAATATCTCTAACGTCACCTTTGCCGAGCCTGTCGCCGTCAATACCTACAAGGTACTCGACGCTGACTGCCTCATCTTCTCTGAGAGCGGACTCGAGGCACTCACAGCTCAGCTCAGCCGTGAGGAGAAGTAATCATAAGAGTAGTAAGAGAAGAATATCATGGGAATACTGATCGCACCTCTCATCACTGAGAAACAGACCGACATCACCGAGGCCATGCCTACCCGCTATGGCTTCAAGGTGCAGTACAGCGCCGATAAGAGCGACATCCGCAAGGCTGTCGAGGAGACCTATGGCGTCACCGTACTCAAGGTCAATACCATGCGCTACTCCGGTAAGAAGGAGTCGCGCTATACCAAGCACGGCTTCGTCGAGGGACGCAAGCCCGCGTATAAGAAGGCTATAGTAACGATTGCCGAAGGCGAGACGATCGACTTCTTCGGTAACATTTAATACACGACATGGGAGTACGTAAACTGAAGCCCACCACTCCGGGCCAGAGAAAGAAAATTATTGGTACGCACGAGGAAGTTACTACCAACGTACCAGAGAAGTCCCTTGTAGTCGGTAAGAAGAGCACCGGCGGTCGCAACAACACCGGTAAGATGACCATCCGCTATCGCGGTGGTGGTCACAAGCGCAAGCTCCGTATCATCGACTTCAAGCGTCGCAGAGACGATATCCCCGCTACGGTCAAGAGCATCGAGTACGATCCTAATCGGTCGGCTCACATCGCCCTGATCTACTATGCGGACGGTGTCAAGTCCTACATCATCGCACCCACCGGCCTCAAGGTCGGCCAGACCGTTATGAGCGGCGAGAACGCGGTGCCTGAGGTAGGCAACACTCTGCCTCTGGGCAAAATCCCCGTCGGTACGGTGATCCACAATATCGAGCTTCGTCCCGGTCAGGGAGCCAAGATGGTCCGCAGTGCGGGCAACTTCGCACAGCTCACCTCTCGCGAGGATACCTACGTGGTGATCTCACTGCCAAGCGGTGAGACCCGCCGCATCCTCTCCGCCTGCCGCGCCACCATCGGTAGCGTCAGCAACGGTGAGCACTCCCTCGAGGAGAGCGGTAAGGCCGGTCGCAGCCGCTGGCTCGGTCGCCGTCCCCACAACCGAGGCGTCGTGATGAACCCTGTAGACCACCCGATGGGTGGTGGTGAAGGTCGCGCCTCCGGTGGTCACCCGAGAAGCCGCAAGGGCCTCTACTCTAAGGGTCTTAAGACTCGTCGTCCTAAGAAGCAGTCCTCCAAGTACATTATCGAGCGTCGTCACTCTAAGCGTAACAGCAAGGGTACGAAGTAAGCCTCTTTTTACCAAGACAAAAATAGAGAATACAGAATATGAGCCGTTCACTTAAGAAAGGACCGTATATCAGCGTGAAGCTCGAGAAGCGTATCTTGGAGATGAATGAGAAGAACGAGAAGAATGTCATCAAGACGTGGAGTCGTGCTTCGATGATCTCTCCCGACTTCGTCGGTCATACGATCGCTGTACATAACGGACATAAGTTTATCCCCGTATTCGTCACTGAGAATATGGTGGGTCACAAGTTGGGCGAATTTGCACCTACCCGTACCTTCAAGGGTCACACCGGTAACCGCAAATCCTAAGGCCGGTAATCGAATTCATATAGAACAATACTATGGGTAAAAGAAAGAAAGAATCTGCTAAGGTCCGCAAGGAAGCTCAGCAGTCACTATACTTTGCCAGCCTGACCAATATCGCCTCCTCTCCCCGTAAGATGCGCCTCGTGATCGACATGGTCCGTGGCATGGAGGTCAATAGGGCACTGGCTGTCCTCAGATACTCTAATAAGCGCGCCTCCGAGGTCGTCGGCCGCACCCTCAAGAGTGCTGTCGCCAACTGGGAGCAGAAGAATGAGCAGCACGCCGACGAGGGGCAGCTCTACATCAGCAAGATCTATGTCGATGAGGCTCCTACGCTCAAGAGGATGCGCGCCCGCGCTCAGGGCCGTGGCAATCGCGTCCGCAAGAGAAGAAGCAATCTGACGATCTATGTCGATGCACGTGATAACGCTATTAACGAGTAAACTTCCATGGGACAAAAGACTAATCCAATAAGCAATCGCCTCGGTATCATCCGTGGCTGGGACAGCTCGTGGTTTGGCAAGAAGGCTAACGTCGCTGAGACAATCTACGAGGATCATAAGCTCCGCACCTACCTCAATACCCGACTGACCGACAGCGGCGTAGCCCGCATCGTCATCGAGCGTACCCTCAAGCTGATCACCATCACCATCTGCACCGCACGTCCCGGACGTATCATCGGCCCTGGCGGCAGCGAGGTGGATAAGCTCAAGGAAGAGCTCAAGAAGATCACCGACAAGGAGGTACAGATCAATATCTTCGAGGTACGTCGCCCCGACATGGAGGCTGCTATCGTCGCCGACAGCATCGCTCGCCAGATCGAGGGTCGCGTCAATTACCGCCGTGCCGCCCGCAACGCCATCGGTAACGCTATGCGTGCCGGTGCAGAGGGTGTCAAGGTGCTCCTCAACGGCCGTCTCAATAATGCTGAGATGGCACGTAGCGAGACCTTCAAGGAGGGTCGCATCCCGCTCCACACCTTCCGTGCCGATATCGACTATGCGATGGAGACCGCTCACACCAAGGTGGGTGCCATCGGTGTCAAGGTATGGATCTGCCGTGGCGAGGTCTATGGCAAGAAGGATCTGACGCTCGACTTCAGCCAGCCCCGCAATGAGGCCGGTCGCGGCGGACGTAACGATCGCGGAGGACGTAATGATCGCGGAGGACGTCGCGGCGGTGCCCGTGGCGGTCGTCGCGGTGGACGCGGTGGTCGTCGCAATAACGGCGGCAGGACCGAGGGCGGAGCACAGGAATAAGAGTGGCTCCTATGCAGTGGAGAAGACTGACCCTCGACGGTTGCCACAAGCAGGCAGAGAGCGTATAAGTCAGACGCTGCACCCCAAGTTATTTTATCAAGAATTGGCTAGATAATACAGCATAATGTTACAACCCAAGAAGACCAAGTTCCGGAGAGTCCATAAGGGTAAGATGAAGGGCAACGCCCATCGAGGTACCCAGCTCGCCTTCGGAAGTTTCGGATTGAAAGCCATGGGGACCACTTGGCTCACCGGTCGTCAGATCGAGGCCGCTCGTATCGCCCTCACCCGCTATATGGAGCGTAAGGGACAGGTATGGCTCAGGATATTCCCCGACAAGCCCATCACCAAGAAGCCTCTGGACGTACGTATGGGTAAGGGTATGGGAGATCCCGTCGGCTTCGTCGCTCCCATCACGCCCGGCCGCATCATCTTTGAGATCGATGGCGTCAGCTACGATATCGCCAAGGAGGCCCTTCGCCTCGCAGCGCAGAAGCTCCCCATCGACACCAAGTTCATCGTCCGCAGGGACTTTGAGAAGTAATCACTCAGAGCATAGAATAGTAGTATGAAAAATCAAGAGATTAGAGAGCTCACTATCCAGGATCTGAGAGAGCACGTCAAGCAGGAGTCTATGAAGCTCGACCAGCTGCGTATGCAGCACAGCGTAACTCCTCTCGATCGTCCCACAGAGATCACCAATCAGCGCCGACTCGTCGCTCGTCTCCAGACGATCCTCCACGAGAAGGAAATCAATGAATCCCTTAAGAATTAAGTGCGGTCATGGAAGAAGTAAAAGAGACAAGCAGAAACCTGCGCAAGGTTAGACAGGGTGTCGTCGTCAGCGACAAGATGGATAAGACCATCGTCGTCGCCGTACGATGGAAGGAGAAGCACCCTCTGTATGGTAAGTTCATCGCCAAGACGAAGAAGTACCACGCACATGATGAGGCCAATGAGTGCCACGAGGGTGATACCGTACGCATCATGGAGACCCGCCCTCTGTCTAAGAGCAAGCGCTGGAGAGTCATCGACATCGTCGAGAGAGCGAAGTAATCGACCGACTAACCACCACAAGACAATTTTAGGACAGAGTTATGATACAGCAAGAATCCAGACTGACAGTTACCGATAACAGCGGTGCCCGCGAGGCCCTCTGTATCCGTGTGCTCGGTGGTACCCACCGTCGGTACGCCTCTGTAGGCGACACCATCGTGGTCACCGTCAAGAGCGTGATCCCCTCCTCCGATATGAAGAAGGGAACCGTCAGCAAGGCCGTCATCGTACGTACCAAGAAGGAGATCCGCCGTGAGGACGGCTCCTACATCCGCTTCGACGACAACGCCTGCGTACTCCTCTCTCCCTCAGGTGAGCTGAGAGGGACCCGTATCTTTGGCCCCGTGGCTCGTGAGATACGTGCCGTCAATATGAAGATCGTTTCTCTAGCGCCTGAGGTGCTCTAAGCACCTTGCGCGACCGGGGTACTCCCCGGTGAGACCAAGCATCCTATAGAGAAATAAGAGAATATCATGAGAAAGTTACACATAAAGAAGGGCGACAACGTCTTCGTCAACTCCGGCGAGGACAAGGGCAAGAAGGGTCGCGTCCTGGAGGTCAATCCCTCCAAGGAGACGGCCATCGTCGAGGGCGTTAATTTCATCACACGCCGCACCAAGCCTAATGCCAAAAATCCCCAGGGGGGTATGGTCAAGAGAGAGGCTCCGGTGCACATCTCTAAGCTCAATCCTGTCGACCCCGACACTCAGAAGCCTACCCGTATCCATCGTCAGAAGGACGACAATGGACGCTCTCAGCGCGTCGCTAAGTCGGGCAAGGTCCTGGACTAATATAGATAGAGATTACTATGTCGATCGCTAAGAATATCAAGGAAGACTACAAGGAGCGGATCATCCCCGCGATGATGAAGGAATTTGGGTACACCTCCACCATGCAGGTGCCCCATCTCGTCAAGATCGTCATCAACCGCGGACTCGGAGACGAGCACGAGGATAAGAAGCTCATCGAGATCGCAGCCAATGAGCTGGCGATGATCACCGGCCAGAAGGCTGTCATCACCCGATCCAAGAAGGATATCTCCAACTTTAAGCTCCGTAAGGGCATGCCCGTCGGTGCTATGGTGACCCTCCGTCGCGGACAGATGTACGACTTCCTCGACCGCCTGATCAATATCGCCCTGCCGCGTATCCGTGACTTCAAGGGCCTCGAGACCCGCATGGATGGTCGTGGCAACTACACCTTCGGTGTTGATGAGCAGATCATCTTCCCGGAGATCGTTCTGGACACCGTCCCGAAGATCCTCGGTATGAATATCACCATCGTCACCTCAGCCGAGACTGACGAGGAGGGCTTCGCACTCCTCCGCGAGTTTGGTCTCCCCTTTAAGAAAAATACCAAGAGCAAGAAAGCAACCAAGTAATTATGGCCAAGAAATCCATGGTGGCGCGCGAAGTAAAGCGCCAGAAGCTCGTCGATAAGTACGCTGCAAAGCGTCAGGCGCTCAAGGAGGCCGGTGACTACGAGGGACTGCAAAAGCTCCCGCGCAACGCCTCCCCCATCCGCCTGCACAATCGCTGCAGCATCACCGGACGTCCCCGCGGATATATGCGTTTCTTCGGTCTCTCACGTATTCAGTTCCGTGAGATGGCCTCCAAGGGACTCATCCCCGGGGTCAAGAAGTCCAGCTGGTGATCCCCTCCCTGCTACAGAGTGATTTGCTTTATCTTTCCTGATACAGCAATCACCGGCAGGTAGGTAACCAAGACTAAAGGGGTCCCCTCAGCCTGAAGTGCTGAGGGGACCCCTTGGCGTTTATGGTCGGGAGGTTATCTTAGTGATCGCTGCTACCTTCTTCTCCTTGTACAGTAGACTGGTACATCTGATCTATCCACTCCTTGGGAGCGTTGATGGCTATGATATGAGTGCCGTCAGAGAGGTAGTAGACGTCTTCATTGCGATGGGTGATGTAAGAGGTGAAGCTGCGCCCGTCTCCGCTCTTCCACTTGCCCCAGTACCCAAATAGACCCCCGGATGCACAGAGGCGAATGGCCCCATTATTTATTAGGTCTTGACCGGTTAGGAGTATGGGATAGTTTTCCCGAGAGATTGTCCGAGAGTAGCCCAGGAAGTGTATCTTTATTTCCTTGGTTTTGCAATCAAAAGACTCTCTAAAGGGGTAGAAGAATAGTGGAATGACGATTGTCAAGGCGGCTATGCTGATGGCTACCCACTTTGTGACCCCACTCTGATGCGCAAGACCGTCATACATCAGATAGGCGCACAGGAGGAGTATGATAATGGTGATCCAGATAGCGAAATTATCCACCGATGGGTGGTATGTATTCATTTCGATGGCTACTTTAGTCTACAATGGCGCTCTCCTCCAAATCTACTCAAAAAAGTTTATGTCTATGCAGCACTAAATCCTGATTTGGTGTATTTTGCAGATGGCCTCCAAGGGACTCATCCCCGGCGTCAAGAAGTCCAGCTGGTGATCCCCTCCCTGTAGGGAAGATCCGGTCTGCACCATAAAGACCCAGAGGGCCCCTCAGTCACTACGACTGTGGGGACCCTTTTTTGTGCGTTGGACAGGTCGGACAAGTCGGGTGGGGCGAGTGGCAGGTCAGGTGTATCAGGTGGGGCAGGTGGACCGGGTCGATCAAGCCGGGTCAGGCAGGTCAGGAGGGGCTCCCGGGGCCGGTCAGGGATGGGGGCAGGCCAGGCGGGTTGATCAGGAGTTTCACTAATACCGATATTAGGCGCAACTAATATCGGTATTAGTGATCTCTAATATCGGTATTAGATTTCGCCCTTAGCGAGGGCGTCCGGAGCAGTCTCAGGAGTGCCTAAGGGGGACTTGCCCGGAGGAGCAACGTATGCTTTCCACGTGATTTCTTCCTGACGGAGGAGGGTGGGGATTGTACTATGTCGGTGATTTTGTGTATCTTTGCCTACTTTTCAGAGTGAAAAGGCTATACGAGGTCGGGTAACGCCTACTCCATCTATCCCCTGTGGGACAGCTGTTGACGGGCATATCCGGTGCTCTATTGTTAAATATTGTCCGCTTGTGATCCCCACTAACTCAGGACACGAGTGGATCAATTTAATGAGTTACTTATGACAGATCCAATTGCAGACTATCTGACAAGATTGCGCAACGCAATCTCTGCACGCCACCGCGTGGTGGAAATCCCTGCCAGCAACATGAAGAAGGAGATGACCAAGATCCTCTTTGAGAAGGGTTATATCCTTAATTACATGTTTGATGACGAGGATCCAAAGCATCAGGGCACGATCAAGATCGCCCTTAAGTACGACATGGCGACCAAGGCTCCGGCCATCAAGTCGCTGCGTCGCGTCTCTCGCCCGGGTCTCCGCCGCTATGTCGGTGCTGATGACCTCCCCCGAGTCCTCAATGGTCTCGGCATCGCCATACTATCCACCTCCAAGGGGGTGATGACCAATAAGGATGCAGCTGATCTCCACATCGGAGGTGAGGTGATCTGCTACGTCTACTAATACCTAACTCTAAGAAGAAGATATACATCATGTCAAGAATCGGAAAGCTTCCCATAGCCATCCCGGCCGGAGTAGAGGTATCTATCAAGGACAACGTCGTCACCGTAAAGGGCCCCAAGGGCACCCTGACCCAGGACTATGACTCCCGTCTCACCGTAGAGGTGAAGGATGGTGAGGTGCATGTCACCCGCGCTACGGACAGCATCGAGGAGCGTGCTCAGCACGGACTCGTACGCTCGCTGATCCACAATATGGTCGTCGGTGTATCCGAGGGCTACACCAGGACTATGGAGCTCATCGGAGTCGGCTTCCGTGCTGAGGCACAGGGTCAGCTCCTCACGCTCTCTCTCGGCTACTCTCACCCCATCTATCTGATGCTCGCCCCTGAGATCCAGGTGGAGGCTAAGATGGAGCGCAATAAGGCTCCTCTGGTCATCCTCTCCAGCTGCGACAAGCAGCTGCTCGGTCAGGTGTGCGCCAAGATCCGCTCCTTCCGTAAGCCGGAGCCTTACAAGGGTAAGGGTATCAAGTTTGTCGGTGAGACCATCCGTCGTAAGTCGGGTAAGGCAGCCGCTGCTTCTAAGTAATGCATGCGCCTAAGTCAAAACATCAAGTGAAGAGAGAGAAGTATGATTACTAAAAGAGAAAGAAGACTCAAGATCAAGAAGCGCGTCCGCAAGCACATCTCCGGCACGACCGAGAGACCGCGCCTGTCGGTATTCCGCAGTAATCGCCAGATATATGCTCAGGTGATCGACGATACTACCGGTAAGACTCTTGCTGCCAGCAGCTCCCTCAAGATCGCTGAGAAGGCACCTAAGGGAGAGATCGCTAAGCAGGTCGGTAGCGACGTCGCCAAGAAGGCTATGGATGCCGGTGTCAAGACTGTCGTCTTCGACCGTAATGGTTACCTCTACCATGGTCGTGTCAAGGAGCTGGCTGATGCCGCTCGCGAGGCAGGGCTTGTCTTTTGAGATATCGATCACACGAACTATTGCATAAAGATATGAAGAGAGTAACCTCTACTAATAATATAGAGCTCGAGAATCGTCTCGTAGCCATCAATAGGGTCTCCAAGGTCACCAAGGGTGGACGGACGTTCTCCCTCGCTGCCATCGTCGTGGTAGGTGATGGTAAGGGTGTCATCGGCTACGGCCTCGGTCGCTCCAACGACACCTCTACAGCTATCACCAAGGGTACCGACGCTGCTAAGAAAAACCTCATCCAGGTGCCGGTCTTCAAGGGGACCATCCCTCACGAGGTGAGTGCCCGCTTTGCCGGTGCTGAGGTGCTCCTCCGCCCCGCATCTGAGGGTACCGGAGTAGTTGCCGGTGGTGCTATGCGTGCCGTACTCGATATGGTCGGAGTGACCGACGTCCTCTGCAAGAGTACCGGCTCATCCAACGCCCACAACGTCGTCAAGGCCACCATCCTCGCCCTCTCCAAGCTGAGCAGCCCCCTGGACATCGCCCGTACCCGTGGTATCTCCGTCGAGAAGGTATTCAAGGGCTGATCTGAGAGCGAGATGTCTCTCGAGTACGATTATTACAAAGGAATAATAAGACGATGAAAATCAAGCAAACACGTAGTCGCATCCGCACTACCAAGGCGCAGAAGGACGCTCTTAATGCTCTGGGCCTCCGTAAGCTCAATCGCATCATCGACATCGAGGATACGCCCGTTAATAGGGGCAATCTTCGCATCGTCCGTCACCTCATCGAGGTGGTGGAGGAGTGATCCGGTAGCTTTACGCGGAGAGGATCCCATTACTCTCTTACTCACACGTGCTCCCCGCAGCGGGACGCCAGAGGGGTCATAAGGAGTAGGGCGGAGCTCTCCACGATAGCGACACGTCTTTTAATCGATATATAAGTATTACAACATAAGTCATGGATTTATCATCCCTAAAACCGGCTGCCGGAGCCACTAAGGCTCGCAAGCGCGTAGGCCGTGGTACCGGATCCGGTCTTGGAAATACCTCTACCCGTGGTACGAAGGGTGCCAAGAGCCGCTCAGGCTACTCTAAGAAGTTTGGCTTCGAGGGTGGTCAGAATCCTCTGCAGCGCCGTCTGCCGAAGGTGGGCTTCAACTCTCCCAACCGTCGCGAGTATACCATCATTAGTCTGAGCGACCTCGCTCAGCTCGCTGAGCAGAAGGGTCTCACAGAGATCACCCCGGAGGAGCTCAAGGCTGCCGGTCTCATCAAGAAGTCCGCCACCGCCCCCGTTAAGATCCTTGCCAATGGTGAGCTGAGCCAGAAGCTTACCGTCCGTGCACATGCATTCTCAGCTACTGCCAAGGAGGCCATCAAGAAGGCCGGCGGTGTGGCTGAGGTGCTGTCCTGATCTTTTGCTCCTCACATTTCACCCTAAGACACTTATCCCATGAAGTTTGTAGAGACGATAAGAAACATCTGGAAGATTGATGACCTGCGTCAGCGTATCCTGACGACACTGTGGCTCATCGTCCTCTATCGTCTTGGCACCACCATCGTCCTCCCCGGTATTGATCCGTCGACGCTTTCGGCGCTGCACGATCAGACACGCGGTGGACTGATGGCGCTGTTGGACATGTTCTCAGGTGGTGCGTTTAGCAATGCATCTGTCTTCGGACTCGGTATCATGCCGTACATCTCTGCCTCTATCGTCGTGCAGCTTATGGCGATGGTAGTGCCCAGCATCCAGAAGATGCAGCGCGAGGGTGAGAGTGGTCGGCGTAAGCTGGGACAGTGGACACGATACCTTACCATCATCATCCTGCTGATCCAGGGCCCGGTCTACCTGATCAACCTGCGTAATCAGCTCGCCACCGTCGGTGTGGCTATGCCGTCGACCTTCTGGTTTTACTTCCGGAGTACGGTCTACATGGCTGCCGGCTCGATGATGACCCTCTGGCTCGGTGAGCGCATCACTGAGCGTGGTGTAGGTAATGGTGTCTCCTTTATCATCCTCGTGGGTATCCTCGCACGATTCCCCTCTGCCATTGTGAGCGAGTTTGTACTTCGCTTCAATGTCAGCGGAGGTCTCTTCGTCTTTATCCTCGAGCTCCTACTCCTCCTGATCGTGATCATCGGTGCCATCCTGCTGGTGCAGGGGACACGCCGTATCCCGGTGCAGTATGCCAAGAGGACCGTCGGCAATCGTATGTATGGTGGCGCTCGTCAGTATATCCCGCTGAAGATCAATGCCGCCAACGTGATGCCGATCATCTTCGCTCAGGCGATCATGTTTATCCCGCTTACCTTCATCGGCTACGGGAGTAACATCTCGCCCTTCTGGCAGCAGTTTATGCAGGGCTCAGGCTTCTGGTACAATTTCATCTTTGCCCTTCTGATCATCGTCTTTACCTACTTCTATACCGCAGTGACGATCAATCCCGGTCAGATCTCTGACGACCTCAAGCGGTCCAATGGGTTTATCCCCGGTATCAAGCCCGGTAAGGCGACCAAGGAGTACATCGATGATGTGATGAGTAAGATCACCCTCCCGGGTGCCATCTTCCTCGCCATCGTGGCCATCCTCCCCGCCTTTGCCCGCCTGATGGGTATCGACGCACAATTCTCGCAGTTCTTCGGCGGCACCTCTCTGATCATTATGGTCGGTGTGGTCCTCGACACACTGCAGCAGGTGGAGGGTATGCTCCTGCAGCACCACTACGACGGACTCCTTGAGGGCACTCATATCAAGGGCCGTAACGGTAATATGTACCACTGATCTCAAGATAGATAGAATCCACTAACGACTGACACTGATGATTCGACGCAATCACATTATCCTCAAGACGCGCGAGGAGATCGATAAGCTCTATCTCGCCAATCAGCTCAATAGCCGCACCCTCGCGGAGGTGGCTAAGCACATCCGTCCGGGCGTCAGCACGGCGGATCTGGATAAGGTGGCGCACGACTTCATCATCAGTCACGGTGGCTACCCGGCTTGTCTCGGATATGAGGGCTTCCCGGGAAGCATCTGTGCCTCGGTCAATGAGATCGTCGTGCACGGCATCCCCAGTCCCGACATCATCCTCAAGGAGGGCGACATCATCACGGTGGACCTCTGTACGGAGCTTGGCGGCTTCATCGGCGATAGTGCCTTCACCTTCCCCGTCGGAGAGATTGACCCCAAGGTGGCTGATCTGCTCAATACGACCAAGGAGGCGCTCTACCTCGGCATTGACCAAGTAGAGGTGGGCAAGCACATCGGAGACATCGGCGAGGCGGTGCAGAAGCACTGCGAGGCGAAGTTTTACGGTGTGGTCCGGGAGTTTGTCGGCCACGGCATCGGTCGCGGCATGCATGAGGATCCCAATGTGCCCAACTATGGCCACCGTGGGACCGGACCGATGATCGAAGAGGGTCTCTGCATCTGCATTGAGCCCATGATCACCCTCGGTAGTAAGAATGTCTTCATCAGCAACGATGGCTGGACGGTCCGCACCAAGGATCGCAAGCCGGCCGCACACTTTGAGCACTGCATGGCGGTGGTCGACGGACGAGCCAAGCTGATGAGTACCTTTGACTACATCTACGAGGTGATCGGTAGGGAGACTTTCTGAGCAGAGGGCTTGCAGCTGTCTGGAGGATTTCTTATCATTGAGAGATACATTTTATAATACATCAAGGAGAAAGCATAATGGCAAAAGAACCAGCAATAGAGCAAGATGGTGTCATCGTAGAGGCTCTGTCCAACGCTATGTTTAAGGTAGAGCTGGACAATGGGCACGAGCTCACTGCACACATTTCCGGCAAGATGCGGCTGCACTACATCCGCATCCTCCCGGGCGATCGTGTGAAGGTGGAGATGTCTCCCTATGATCTCACCAAGGGTCGTATCGTCTACCGGTACAAGTAAGTCTCTAATTGTGAGTAGGCGATTTTGACCTATATGTAGCTCCGGAGGCTTGGAGCGGACCCCGAGCGGGTCAGTCCGGGCATCGAACTAATTCCAACACTAAACATTGGCGGGGACAAGGGTTGCCGCCTCGAGACTATAGCAGAGAAAGAGATGAAAGTCAAAGTTTCTATCAAGAAGCGTGACGACGACTGCAAGTTTGTACGTCGCAAGGGACGCCTCTACGTCATCAACAAGAAGAACCCTAAGTTTAAGATGCGTCAGAAGTAATCCCCCTGGAGACGCACTCGAGAGAGTGTGGTCTCGGTGGATTATGAGGACGAGAATCTTGAGCAGATGGTATCTTAGTCTACTAAGACACATCCAATCATTTACGTTTTTATAATATATGGCTATAAGAATAGTAGGTGTAGACTTACCGCAAGACAAGCAGGGACAGATCGCACTGACCTACATCTATGGCATTGGCCGCAGCGCAGCTCGCACCATCCTCGACAAGACGGAGGTGCCGCGCGAGACCAAGGTCCAGGACTGGACAGACGATCAGGCTGCCGCTATCCGTGAGTACATCACTGCCAATTACAAGGTCGAGGGAGACCTCCGCAGTATGCAGCAGATGGACATCAAGCGCCTCATGGATATCGGGTCATACCGCGGTATCAGACACCGTAATGGTCTTCCCGTACGTGGACAGAAGACCAAGAACAATGCTCGTACCCGCAAGGGACGCAGGAAGACGGTCGCTAATAAGAAGAAGGCGACCAAGTAACACGGTCATCTATAGTTTATGGCAAAGAATCAAACAGCCAAGAAGAGGAAGGTCCAGGTCGATGCCATCGGTCAGGCTCACATCCACTCTTCTTTCAACAACATCATTATCACCCTCACCAACAACCAGGGTCAGGCTATCAGCCAGTCCTCTGCCGGTAAGATGGGCTTCCGGAGCTCTAAGAAGAACACCCCCTACGCCGCTCAGATGGCTGCCGAGGATGCTTCCAAGAAGGCTCACGATGCCGGTCTCCGCAAGGTGACGGTCTACGTACAGGGCCCCGGTAACGGTCGCGAGAGTGCCATCCGCACGATCAATAACGCCGGTATCGAGGTGATGGAGATCATCGACGTGACGCCTATGCCTCACAACGGCTGCCGTCCTCCCAAGCGTCGTAAACCCTGATGATGAGATCTGAGAGCGATCGATGACCCCGTGTCATCGTCTCAGGTGTCCCTCATAGATAAGTGATGGCATAGTGTAGATAAGAGAAATGCCCCTGTAGGAGTCGCGCACCTTACCCTCCGGTTAGCCGGTGCCTCTGCCACTCTGGCGGAGTGATAGATACAGGGACGACGCGCAGCACTGTGCCGGTCCCTTGGAGGATCCCACCGATCGATCTCATATAATCCACACACAATAGTAATAGATAAGTCATGGCAAGATATACAGGTCCTAAAGCTAAGGTCAATCGCAAGTTTGGCGAGCCTGTCTTTGGCAATGTCAAGAGCAAGAAGACAACACCTCCCGGAGAGCACGGAAACTCCCGTCGCCGTAGGGCATCCGAGTATGGTAATCAGCTGCGCGAGAAACAGAAGGCAAAGTACACCTATGGAGTGCTGGAGCGTCAGTTCCGCAACTACTACAAGAAGGCGTCCAGTATGCCCGGTGTACGTGGCGAGATCCTCCTCCAGTTGCTGGAGCAGCGTCTCGACAATGTAGTATTCCGTCTAGGTCTCGCTAAGTCTCGTGCTGCAGCTCGTCAGCTCGTCAACCACCGTCACATCGTCGTAGACGGCAAGGTGGTCGACATCCCCTCCTACTCCGTACAGCCCGGCCAGGTCGTCGGCATACGTGAGAGAGACAAGAATCTTGAGATCATCCGCGAGGCTGTACAGAGTCTGGGTCACAACCAGTACTCCTGGCTCGCTTGGGATGGTGCGGCACAGGCAGGTACCTTCCTCCACGTGCCCGAGCGTGCTGATATTCCTGAGAATATCGTAGAGCAGTCTATCATCGAGCTGTACTCTAAGTAATAATTGATCCTTTCCGACTTTCGAGTCATTTAATAGCAGTGATATGGCTTTACTAGTATTCCAAAAACCAGACAAGCTGGTCTTCACGGAGTCGACACCCACACATGGGAGAGCAGACTTCAAGCCATTGGAGCCCGGATACGGTCTTACCATTGGTAATGCTCTGCGTCGTATTCTCCTCTCCTCGCCCGTGGGCTTTGCCATCAATTCCATCAAGATCTCCGGTGTGGCTCATGAGTTTGCCACCGTGCCCGGAGTTGTTGAGGATGTGACAAATATCATTCTTAATCTCAAGAAGGTCCGCTTCAAGCAGACCATCCAGGGTGAGGACGATGAGCAGGTGACGATCAAGGTCAGTGGAA
Source organism: Porphyromonas sp. HMSC065F10 (assembly GCF_001808555.1). Lineage (GTDB taxonomy): Bacteria > Bacteroidota > Bacteroidia > Bacteroidales > Porphyromonadaceae > Porphyromonas_A. The sequence goes on along the minus strand of NZ_KV793775.1, from coordinate 32,590 downwards.
AGGATAAGAAGCAATTGACAGCAGGCGACATCGCCCCGCTATCCAATTTCGAGGTGATCAATAAGTCGCAGGTCATCTGCCACCTCGACAAGTCAGCCTCCTTTGACCTCACGCTCTTCATCGACAAGGGTCGCGGATGGGTCTCCTCTGACGATATCGCCGAGTCCTTTGATGACCCGGAGCGTATCGCCATCGATGCGATCTACACCCCGATCCTCAATGTCAAGATGAGCGTCGAGAATACCCGTGTGGGGCAGAAGACTGACTACGACCGCCTGATCCTTGACATCGACACCGATGGCTCGGTGTCGCCCAAGCAGGCGCTCGTGGATGCGGCTGATGTCCTGATCTCTCATCTCCGACTTTTCCACGATGAGACGATCGAGTACGACCTGGAGACCGAGGAGGGTAGCGATACCTTCGACGAGGCCACCATGCGTCTCCGTCAGCTCCTGAAGACAAAACTCTCTGAGGATATGCTGTCCGTCAGAGCACTCAATTGTCTTCGTGCTGCCGGCATCGATACGCTTGGGGACTTGGTCGCCTTCTCGGAAGGCGAGCTGCTTAAGATCCGAAACTTCGGCAAGAAGTCTCTCAATGAGGTCTACGCACTCCTCGATGATCTCAAGCTCACCTTCGATATGGATGTCGCCCAATACAAACTAGATAGAGACTAAGTAGCATAATGAGACATAATAAGAAATTCAATCATCTCTCCCGCACCAGCAGTCACCGCAAGGCTTTGCTCTCCAATATGGCTGCCTCGCTGATCATGGAGAAGAGGATTGTCACCACCCTCGCTAAGGCCAAGGCACTTCGTATGCACGTAGAGCCGATGATCACCCGTAGCAAGGAGGACAATCTCAATAATCGCCGTATGGCATTCCGTGACCTCCAGAATAAGGAGGCTGTCACTGAGCTCTTCACGGTGATTGCACCCAAGGTGGCTGACCGTCCCGGTGGCTACACCCGCATCATCAAGCTGGGTCGTCGTCGCGGTGATGACACCATGACCTGCTTCATCGAGCTGGTGGACTTCAATGAGGTCTACACTCAGGAGGGCAAGACCAAGGCTACGGAGGAGAAGGCGGCTAAGAAGAAGACCCGTCGCTCTCGTCGCAAGAAGAGCGATGAGACCGCTGAGACTGCTCCCGTAGAGGAGGCCAAGGCCGAGACCCCCGCAGAGGAGGAGACCAAGTAAGGTCACTTCCACAGATACAGGCAAGGGAGACGTACCCCACGAGTGGGGTACGTCTCCTTTTTTTGTACCCCATTACGCAGAAAATGGGTAACTTGCCGATGTTTGTAATGATAAGACCATATCCAACTATTTCTAAAAAATACCATGACCTACGATATCGCAGTCATCGGCGGTGGTCCCGCCGGATACAATGCAGCAGAGTATGCTGCCGGTAAGGGGAAGAAGGTGATCCTCTTCGAGAAAGGCAATCACCTCGGCGGCGTCTGCCTCAATGAGGGCTGCATCCCCACCAAGGCAATGCTCCACTCCGCCCACCTCCTTGAGAAGATCAGCAATGCCGATAAGTACGGCATCACCGTCGACGGCAATGTCACTGCCGACTACGGCAAGATCATGACCCGCAAGAAGAAGATCGTCCGCAAGCTGGTCGCCGGTGTCAAGCAGAAGCTCCTCAAGGCCGGAGTCGAGATGGTCGACGGCCTCGCCGCCCTCGATGGAGAGACCGATGACGGCATGATCCGCATCCGCTGCAACGACACCGAGTACACCGCCACCGATGTCCTCCTCGCCACCGGGAGTGAGGTGAGCATCCCGCCCATCGATGGCATCGGAGAGACCGAGTACTGGACCTCCACCGAGGCCCTCAGCGCCCCCGAGCTACCCAAGTCGATCCTCATCATCGGCGGAGGAGTGATTGGGATGGAGTTTGCAGGCTTCTACTCCGCCATGGGCGTCGATGTGACGGTCGTGGAGATGATCCCCAAGATTCTCGGCCCGATGGACTCTGAGGTCTCCTCGCTCCTCCAGCAGGAGTACGAGAAGGCGGGGGTAAAGTTTTTCCTCCAGGCCAAGGTGGTCTCCCTCCATACCGGAGCCGTTACCATAGAGACCTACGAGGGGCAGCGAGAGGTCCTCGAGGCTGAGCGCATTCTCCTCTCCACCGGCCGCCGACCCATCACCGAGGGGCTGGGGCTGGAGACGCTCGACATCGAGATGAACCGCCGTGCCATCAAGGTCGACAGCCACATGCGCACCTCTCACAAGCACGTCTACGCTGCAGGTGACTGCGTCGGAGGGATCATGCTCGCCCATGTCGGTTACTACGAGGGCGAGGTGGCCATCCGCAATATCGTCGATGGTGCCGATGAGGAGGCTCGCTACGACTCCATCCCCTCAGTCATCTACACCAGCCCCGAGTTTGCAAGCGTGGGGGCCAGTGAGGATGAGCTGCAGAAGGCCGGCACCGACTACAAGGCGCTCAAGATCCCGATGACCTTTGCCGGACGCTTCATTGTAGAGAATGAGCGCGCCACCGGACTCTTCAAGATCCTCTACCACGCCGAGACGAAGAAGGTCCTCGGGGTACAGATCTATGGTGACCCCGCATCTGAGATCATCGCCATCGGCGGTCTGGCGATCACTGAGGGCATGACGCTCGATGAGCTCCGCCATCAGATCTTCCCCCACCCGACGGTTGCCGAGATCTTCCACGAGGCTGCCTATATGGCTGAGGACTGATCCGTACCACCATATATGTGCAAAGGTCGTGACGCCACATAGGGCATCACGACCTTTGTGTTTGAGAGGCGCCATCGCCATCATCCCCTATTTCCTCTGCCTTTCGCACTATCTCATCGGACGAGTCCGGACAGTGCGATAGACACTTGGTCCTCACTTGGAGGAGGCAAGGTTATTCGGTTGGCGCCTTGTCAGGCTTAGGGATCTTGAAGCTGACCGGGATGTTAAAGCGGGCTCTTACAGGCTGGCCATCTTGCTTACCTGGTTTCCACTTTGGCATCGCACTAACCACTCTTATGGCCTCTTTGTCAAGTAACTCGTGGACGCTTCGTTTTACCTCGACAGTGGAGATAGAGCCATCCTTTTCGACGATGAAAGAGACCATCACGCGCCCCTCGATATTGGCCTTGACAGCCTCCTTTGGGTATTGGATGTTTTGGGCGATCCACTGCAT
>NZ_KV793775.1:0-29317 GCF_001808555.1 Porphyromonas sp. HMSC065F10 | reverse complement strand
TGCATCATAGCTTTTTGTCCACCGGGAAACTCAGGCATATCATCTAAGAACTCAACGACCTCTCCCTTAGCCTCTGCAGATTGCTGGGATTTGAAGCTGATTGGAACAAAGAAGCGGGTCCTCACAGGTTGCCCATTCTCTATGCCCGGTTTCCACTTAGGCATGGCATTGACCACTCTTAGAGCCTCTTTGTCTAGTAACTCGTGGACACTTTTTATTACCTCGGCATTGGAGATAGAGCCATCCTTTTCAACAAAGAAGGAGACTATCACACTCCCCTCAATCTTGGCATCTATCGCCTCCTTAGGGTATTGGATGTTTTGGGCGATCCACTGCATCATAGCTTTTTGTCCACCGGGAAACTCGGGTAGTACATCTACCTGCCTTGATGCTTTATCTACAGTTGGTGGCGGAGCCACTTCTGTGGTGGTGCTAGCTTCAGCCTGCTCGATGGTTACCATCTGAGTACCGAGTGCCAGGAAGGCAAGTACCGGGAGGGCCGACAGTGCGTAAACTATAGCTAGTTTCTTGTTCGTTTTGTTCTTGCTGTTCATCATTACGATTCGTTTCTTTAGGTTATGCATAGAAAAAGAGAGCGAGGGCAGCTCTACCTTTCGGCCCAGTGTACACTCCAGTAACCGGTACTGGTAGGTCTTTCGGTCGCTTCCCTCTCGCAACACCCCTTGGTCTGCTAGGTACTCAAGGTTTGTACGCAGTTGGTGGAGCAATCCCCACGCACATGGATTCCACCACTGTAAGGGCTGCAGCACCATACTAATGATGATATCCCAATAGTGCTTCTGCCTAATGTGCTCCAGCTCATGCGACAGAATAGTGGGTGTGATATCGCTATTGGATAATGACTTGGGGATAAAGATCGCCTTCCCAATCGTGAAGGGGGCTAGCTCTTCATCCATCTCGTAAAGTGTGGCATTATGACTGAGCTCTCGCTTCGTGGAGGTGCGGCATAGTCTATAGAGTCTGTACCCGCCCGAGGTGAGCCAGATGAGCGTGCTCGCTGCACCGATAGCCCAAGTTGCCATCAGCACTCTGGTCCAGTCTATTGTGTTTCCCCTTGTCGCAGGAGCAGTGATGATTGGCTCCTCCTCTATCACAATAGTAAAGCTGGGGAGCAGCCTATCTTCTGCCTCTTTTACATCCCTTTCCGGTACTGCTATAGAGAGCAGAGGGAGCAGAAGGCTAGAGACGATGGCGATAAGGTAATACCACCGCTTGGCTCGGAGTAGGGTGCTTTTGCGGAGCAATACCACTCCGAGGAGGTAAAAGAGAGCAATCCCTACTCCCGACAGACCTAGATATTTCAGCCAAGTCATCATACCGACTACTCCTCTTCAATTAGTTTCAGGATCTCCGAGATCTCGTCCTTGCTTACCTTCTCCTCCTGTGCAAAGTGCTGTACCAGACTTTTGTACGAGCCTTTGAAGAAGTTAGAGACTATATATTTAATGGTCTTATCGGTGTACTCCTCCCGGCTCACCAGAGGGGCATAGATGTGACCCCGTCGCTTCCCCGTGCGAGTAACATATCCTTTGTTCTCCAGCTTACTGACCACCGAAGCCACTGTAGTGTAGGGGGTCTCCGAATGCTCCATCAGGGGGATGGCATCGCTTATCTCACCTTCTCCGATAGACCATAGTGCACGCATAAAGTCCTCCTCGAGAGGGGATAGTCCGTTTAGAAAGTTTGGCTCACTCATCTTCTTGTTATCTACGATTGATGTACTTACTACGATTTGTTCGTAGCAAATCTACGACAATTTCGTAGATAAACAAACTTTCGCCCAATATTTATAGCACGCAATGCCAGAAGTGGCTTACAGACAAGCTTCTTGGCGTTCAGTATTCCGGTAATATTCCGTAGTCTTCCTGGTTTTCAAAGGTCTCCTATATGCTTTCCGGATAGCTTCTTTGCGAAGGAGTGATCTTTAAGAGGAGCCTTGTCGTCAGTGTAGTCTGGGTTAATCTGATATTTGATGATCTCTCTCCTGTCATTGAAGACTATATGGAGCTTAAAACCATAGAGTCACCCCCGTGGTACTCTTCCCCTTTGTTGGTCACCCTGTCGAGCGTAGACTCAGGGGCGACACAAGAAAGAAGACCCCCTTGACTAATACCGATAAAAGAATTGACTAATATCGGTATTAGTAAACTCTAATATCGGTAAAAGAAAACGCTAATACCGATATTAGACTCCGTGCTTCAGGCAGACTGTCTCAGAGCCGATTGCGCTCGGAGGACTTGACGGTCGACCGGTGCTGCTTATTTTCCTTGGAGCTAAAGCGCCAGGTGATCGTCGCACTGATGTACGATAGGTCTTGATCCTCCACCTGTGCAAACCCTATGTCTCCGATCCTCGTGGCGTATCTGCTGATGTGCTTCCGCAGCGGGTCGTGCCACTTGAGCGTCAGGTCAAGTCCCTTACTCGGCAGGGAGCCTCTCCAGTAGTCCCCCTCGGAGTTGTCCCACGAGTTAATATATCAAAGCCCCATGTCAGGGGCAGTCTCTCCTCGTGAGGGTGAGGAGCTCGGGGTAGGAGGGGAGGCGGGAGAGGAGGCGGGTCTCCTCGCCGTCGTAGCCGACGAGGTAGGCGTAGATCTCACGCCCATTGGTGATCACCAGCACGGGGACCCGGAGGACTGAGTTGTACCGGTAGATCTGCTCCAGCACCGCATCTGAGAGACGGATGGAAGGCGCCTTGTACTCGATGATCATCAGCGGCGAGCGGTCGGGGGCGATGACGAGGGTGTCGCAGCGACGGGAGAGCTTCCCGACGCGGAGCGCCACCTCATTGCCCATCAGCTCGGGCGGATAGCCCAGCTTGTCGATCAGGTGGCGCACGATCCCCTGCCTGACTCCCTCCTCGGGGGTCAGCGCCACCTCCTTCCTCCGGAGGGGGTCGTAGACCATTGGTCGCTCGCTCGCTCTACTTTCCGTCATAAAGGGTATATTTGTCTCAGAAGTCATCACTACCGCCATGCCCTACACTAAAGAGCCACAGAGTGTCCTCACCGCGATCGACTCCGCCAAGGAGCCGTACCGCATCTATCTGCTTACCGGAGAGGAGGAGTACTTCACCGACAAGATAGAGAAAAAAATCGAGGCCGCCTATATGCCGGAGGAGGCGAGGGACTTCAATTACACCCTCCTCTACGGCACCACGGCGACACCCTCACAGCTTCTCACTGCGGCACGGCGCGCCCCGATGATGGCGAAGTACACCCTCACCGTGGTCCGGGAGGCGCAGGCGATGATGCAGGGTGGGGGAGGAGCGCTGATGGAGGTGCTGGGCAATCTCGTCGATCACCCGGTCCCCTCGTCCATCGTGGTGCTCTGCTTCAAGGGCGGGAAAAAGCCCGCCCGCACCCTCAGCGTGATCAAGAGCCTGACGAAGAAGGTGGGGCTCTACGTGGAGTCGCCCGAGATCCGGGACTACCAGATCAGTGGCTACATCCGTCCCCTCGCCCTCGAGCACGGGCTGACCCTCACACCGGAGGCGGTGCAGGTGGTGGCGGAGCATATCGGGACCGACGTCACCCGACTGGATAGCGAGCTCGGGAAGCTGGCACTCGCTCTTCCCTCAGAGGTGCGGGCTCAGGTCACTCCCGAGCAGGTACTCACCTACACGGGGCTCAATAAGGAGTACACCGCCTTTGACCTCAAGCGTGCCCTCGCCCGTAAGGACCGGCGGCAGTCGCTCATCATCGCCCGATCACTCTCGGAGGATAGCAAGCGGGTGCCGGTGCAGATGATCATCCCGACGCTCTTCGGCTACTTTGCCGACCTGCTCACCGCCTTCTACGCCCCACGGCCCTACACCGAGCAGAGTGTGATGAGCTACCTCGGTATCAGCTCCTCCTTTTTTGTCAAGGACATCATGCTCGGGATCAAGAGCTACAAGCCTCAGCGGGTCGTCGAGATCATTCATGCCCTGCGCCACTCAGACGCGAGGAGCAAGGGGATGTACAGCGACCAGGGCGATCCCGATGAGATACTGATAGACCTCGTGCTGCTGATCCTCAATTGATACAAACCTACCAAGCGAGTCATACAAGATATTTATGGAGAAGAAAAATGTAACCACCACTCCCGCAGGGGCTGCCGCTGAGCATCCTCTGGAGCTCTTTGCCCACTGTCCCAAGTGTGGCAGCCCTCACTTCGGGGTCGTTAATGCCAAGGCGAAGAAGTGCGAGGACTGCGGCTTTGAGTACTACGCCAATGCGCAAGCCGCCTGTGCCTGCTTTATCACCGACCTGATGGAGAATATGCTGGTCGCTGTGCGTGGCAAGGAGCCTGCCATCGGTACCTACGACCTGCCGGGGGGCTTCGTTGACATGGACGAGACCGGTGAGGAGGCGATGGCGCGTGAGCTGCGTGAGGAGACCGGCATCGATGCCTTTGGCGGCCTCCGTGGAGGGATCCACAGGCCACCGAAGTACCTCTTCTCTCTCCCCAATCTCTACCTCTACTCCGGGATGACGATCCACACGCTGGACCTCTTTTACCACCTCAAGGTGGAGTCCCTCGTCCCCTATGTGGATCAGGCGGGAGACGATGTCGCAAGGCTGCTCATCGTCCCGATACGCGAGATCGTGCCGGCTGACTTTGGTCTCCGCTCCATCCGCCGCGCGGTGGAGATGGTGCGGGAGGAGCACTACTTCTGATCCGGGTCCGAGGGGAGGCTATGACTCCAACGCAGCGAGTGCGGTGCGGAGGAGCTCCTTAGCCAGCTCCTGTCGGTCGCTGATGTAGTCGTACACCGCATCCTCGGAGAGTACGCCGCGGAGGAGATCATCGGGGAGCTCGCCCCTCTCGTCCGCCTCGTAGTCCTCCATCCAGTCGCCACCATGGTAGTACTCCTCGAGGATGCGTGAGTCCTCGAGGGCTTCCCTCCACTGCTTACAGGCAGCGGAGAGCTGGGCTGTCGCCTCCACGCAGCGTACGAGACACTCCTCCATGGCCCGGATCCGCTCTACTCTTTCTCTTGTCTTTGCGTCCATATCTATTCCACTTGGTGTAATAGTCATCTGTCGCAAAGTTCCGAATAAAAGTAATAGGAGCGAATGTGATCGGCTGATTGCACAAGGGACACATGATATAGAATAAAGGTGAACGATTTGGAAACGAGTGAGTTTCTTTCCCTTTCTTTATTCTGCAATGTCTCAATGACCACTACCTAACGTCCTAGGTTCACTATGGGAGTGGCAATCCTCGAAATTGGACTGAAGGTTGTTTCGTTTTATCATCAGAGTATGTAATCAATGAGCATGGAAACATTAGTTATAACAGAGCGAATTCAATGGAGGCATCAAGAGCTTTCGACACAGCATTAGGTGCCAGTGAACACTTTAGTTATAAGACAGATAAGAAAACACGTGAAGGCTCAAGATTTCCGAACTCAATAAAACACAAACTCATATTAAAGTCCAAAGCATATGAACTCTAACAAAAGAATGCATAAAGACATGTGTCGTATTCCAAGATGTGTTTTTGGGGGAATGGCTATCATTCTGTTTTGCTGTGCGATATTGATGTGCAACAATTTGATTTTTGGCAATTTTACTGATAGAAACAAGGGCATTATGGAACAGAACGCAATTGATTCAATATGGACTGCTCAACATAGAACGACATATTACGGAATTCGACTTTGGCCAAGATCTTCTCATAAATCATGTAGGTCTTGTAATCTCGAAAACACAGTCGCTCTCTGCTTAATAAAAGAAGAAAAAGCGATCATTGTTTCATCAGCATCTGTTTTATTCTATAACAGACTCTACTCGATTAAGTCAAAAGATGATTTTAGTAATATTTTTAACGGTTGGAGAGTTGAGTTTGATGATGATCTTCCAATAATGGCTGGTGCTATTTCTCATTCGGACTCACTTATATATATGCAACCTGTACCAAGAATGTCAAATTATGAGTTGTGCTTAGGAGTTTTACACTCAAACCTTTTAGATCTATCATGGCTTTCAGTAGGTTCACCTATTTCGGAGTTGCTCCTTAGACTAGGCTTCGACATTGAAATCGTCCAAAAATTGATCTCGAAGTGTAATAGATTTTATTTTATCCATCCTGCAAGTGTAAACACACATTGGAAGGACAGTACAGAATATTGTCATAACCACCTTAACTCTAACCCATCCTTTTCTATGATAATTTGCACTACAAAAAACAACAAAATACAGTCTGTGGAGTTTTGTAATTTTGGTGATTACAACCTAAGAGATGACGAGAGTGTAAAATCCTTCATTGAAAATTACTGGTTGATTGGCTAATTCCTATTTTGAGGTGCTGGGGGAGAAAGCCACCCACAAAAAACTAACTGAAGTGAATTGATTAACTTGCACCCCCAAATGAAGGGAAGAGCTTTTTCACCCTCCCCCTTACCACCTTAGATATGACTAAAGAACTAGATTGTACAGCTGGCGACTATCCGTTCTTGTTGTCATATGTTAAGACGTAGGAAGCAACGATTGGTAGCACCCTTCTTAAAGCGCAGAGGACAGATATTCTCCATTACAACTGATAACGGGACTGAGATCACCCACTTCAAGTCTATTGAGCGGGCACTCAAGATCCCTGTATTCTTTGCTAAACCTTATTGCTCTTCTGACAAACGTCACATTGAAAATATCAATGGATTGATTTGACAATACATCCTTAAAGGAAAATCATTGGCCGAAATCTCTGACGATGAAATCAGATAAATTCAGAATCAACTAAACAACAGACCGCGCAAAAAAATAGGGCTGACGCATTTGAGCTTTACTGCGAAGAAGTGATCATCCCTGTCGCTGTGCAGGCACCAGCCGAGTGTCTATCTTGTCGGGCAAGTCGGGCAAGTCGGACGCTCAGCACAAACTTACCGGCTTTCACAGCATGCCGGCATCCGAAGGATGCCCGCTCCATAGGCATCGGTCGAGGCACGAAGTGCCGAAGACCGATGTATAGGCGTACGCATAATGCCACGACGCCTTGCGGGTCGCCGAGAGAGGGGTTGTGTGCTCGGCGACCCACAAGGGGTCGAAGGGGTAGGGGTGGGATGCTGTACATCGGTCACCGCTTCGCGGAGGGAGACCTTTGCATAATACCCCATCTGTGGCGTCACATTCGAGATTCGGGCTTGGTTATGTGCGTAAGCACACTCCCCTCGCCCTCACTCTCAGTTCCTTGCATCTGAGGTATTCTGCAAACTTCCTGCCGAAAAAGCGCTGCTTTTTCGGCGAAAGACCATTTTGCAAAGGTCTTGGATGACCGATGCCTATAGAGCGAGCACCCCTGCCGGGGTGCCTCCTTCTCTGCTGTAAAGCTCAAATGCGTCACCCCTGTACAGAGAAAAGCCCTGTGGTGGAGATTTCTAGCTCCATCCACAGGACTTGACCTTGCAAGCAATCAAGGCAACCGCCATACCTTTGCCCGACCGATTACGACTTCAGGGCTTTTTGGGAAGGATCTCTTGGCGGACAGACACGCAATGCCTTTCTTGACTCTCTTGTGGTATCACTTCCCATCAGTGTCTGCGATTTCTCGCAAATACAATCTTGCACACATCTCTGCATCGTCACCGGCACGATGGTGAGTGCCTTCGGGAATATCAAGTTGCTTGCAGAGGTATTCGAGGGAGTTGCAGCCGAAGTCATAGATACGACGAGCCGTTTGCAATGAACATTCCCATTTTAGTTCGGGTAAATGCAAATGATAAAACTCTGCAGAATGATCTAAGCAACTGCGGTCAAAACCTGCATTATGGGCCACAAAGGTGTCGAACTCATTAAGATAGAGGCGTTCTATCTCCTCCCATACTCGTGGAAAGTCGGGCGCATTTTCAGTGTCCTCTGGCTGTATGCCATGACATTGCATGTTCCAGTAGCTATACAAGTTGTCCTCTGGACGCACAAGCCAGGATTTAGTTTCTTGAATAGTGCCATCCTTTACCACACAAATTCCAACTTCACAAACCGATGCGCGTTTGCCTGTGGCGGTTTCAAAGTCTATTGCGATGAAATTCAGTCCTTTCTTCATAGTCAGTCCTCTCCAAAGAAATCGTCAAGACTAAACTCATCATCGTAATAATCGTCGTCATGACGATTCGGAAACATCATATCCAATACAGCTTCGGGGTCGTAGAAGTCGTATTCTGCCGACACTTGCTTCACCAGTTTCTCGAAGAGGTTAATACGTTCTTCTGTATAATACGGGATGTACCCTTCTCGATTAGTGAGAGCCGTTTCAGAAAGGAAAGACATTTCTTCTTTCATCTCAGCAACTTCTTCCTGTAGGGCATCAATATCGTCAACGTCTGGATGATTATCCACCAGTTCTTGAAGGCGATGGATATAGCTCTCCAATTGTGGGTGTGTTGTCACGCCACCCTCGTAGATGCCAAGTTCGATACGTATATCTCTCAACAGGTCCTTTAAGCGTTTCTGATCCTTTTCGTCGTTGTCATTATTGGGGACAAAGGACTCGTAAAAATCAAGGGCCTCCTTATACACATTGATGGCCTTAGACGCTTGCGGGGGGTTATTTGCGATGTCGCACAATGCATTGATGTTCTTCTGGATGTCACTTGCCATAGCTGTTACTTATAGATATGCATTAGGTTTTTTGAGATGTTCCGCATTTGCTTCCTTACAGATTCCGGTTCTACGACCTCAATCTGGTCCACCTGCATAAGTAGGGCTTGTAGAAACTCGTAGTTGGGCCGTACATCGTATGAAAAAGTCGTTGACTCATCATCTCGGGCAATTTCTTTCTGGGAAGGGTGGATAGGCAATGTGGCCAGGTATTTACGGGCATAGTCATACGCTTTGATAACTACATGCTCAATGCCGATTTTTTTATCCGCAATGACACCAACGCAACCTTCAAAGAAGGCATTGATGTCAAAGTCGTCCGGCATCTTAAACGTCTTCTCCAGTACCTCTATCTCCTGTATGCGGTCAAGGCCGTATGTGCGTACATCGTCGTAATAAGGAGAGCGACCAACGAGATACCACCGGCGATTATAGACTTTCATCGCGTAAGGCTCAACCTCAAAGGTTGAAGCATAGTCCTTGCCAAAGCCTTGGTGGGTTATCTTCAGAACCCTATCAAAGCGCATGGCCTCCAGAATACGTGTAAGGAAACGGCTACCCGACGGCATTTCCTCAAACTGAATGCGATGTTCCAGTGAGCGATCGGCCTGTAGCTGGTTAAGGGTGGCATAGCTGTCCACCAACCATGAGCGTAAGCCATCGCCCTCCAGGTCTTCAGGATGGTCGATGTAATACTTATAGCCGTCCTTGGCATCGCACTCAATATAGACATTGAATACGTCCGCAATGGCTTTCTTGTGGTTCATGAATGTCCGCCACGGCAGGTCATCGCCATAGCCGAGGTGACTGCGCTTCCAGCATTCGTTGATTTCCTGGAATGTTATGCGTCCGTGGCTCCGTATGGTGTCTATAAGCCATACATAGCGGCCAAACAGGTCTGCGTTTCGTGCTCCCATATCGAATGCTTTGATCTTACAACTGCAAAGTTACCAATAGTCTATGAAAACTTGCGGCATAGCAGAATGTTTTCCGCATTTACTGCCCTCGTTTTGAGGATTTTTCTGCATTCTGAGAGGTGAAAGCGGCAATAATCACCCCTTCGGGAGGCGTTTCATTCGAATAGAATAAACCGAACTTCATCTCTATATTGCGGCTTTCCATCTCTTCAAAGACGTCTTGAAGAGATGCAGCCCAAGTGTGAACTTCTACGCGGTCGCGCATGGGTAAATTACACAACAGAGCGGATAGAGCCATTCTTGGATGCGCCTGCTGCAACTGTCGGATAGCAGACTGGAAGCAATCTGCTTTATCCTTAGTTATGTCAAAAGACAATGCGTCAAAGACATCTCCCGATTGGCAGATAGCCTTGACATCCTGAAGGTCAAGACTCACCACATTCTGTGGCTTTATCACACGCTCGATGGCCACCTCACGAAAATCCTCATACGTTGCCAGCCCCCTCACCTTGCAGTCAAGATGCAATGCCTTGCTCATCTCGTCAAATCTTTCCGATATATAATCACTCATCGTTGTAATTGCTGTAGTTAGACATTGCTGATGCCAGTTCCATCGTCTTATATGCCGTGGCAAACTCCTTTGGGAAGTGGACTTTAAGATAGCCAATCTGATACGCAAGGAATGTGTAGCACACAGCATGGCTGCGAATGAATGTATAGCAGGTCGTATCCTCCCATTCCTCGAATATGCCCCGTAGAGCATCAGTCGGAAAACCATTCCGCGTTCCTTGGGCAATGAACTTGTCCTTGAGCACACCAACGCTATCACACCTTTTCTTTCCCAGGACTTTGCGTAGTTGGTCGCTCTCTCCAGGTGTGAACGATGCCAACCTTTGGGCTATGAGCATTATTTGCTCTTGATAGATGGTCATACCGTAGGTGTAACCAAGTATTTCCCTCAGTTCCGGGATGACATATTCTATGGGCTTATCCCCGTTCTTGCGGGCAATATATTCTGTTGTCCAATCCAGTGGGCCAGGACGGCACATGGTGTAGAGTGCAACCAGTTCCTCGAATGTCTGTGGTGCAGCTTGCCGAAGGAGTTCTTGCATGGTCGAGCTGTCAAAGTCATAGATGCCACAGGTATCTCCTTGGCGAAATAGATTCATTGTGGCTTTGTCATTCAATGGGAGATTATCCAAATTGAATTTGCCATCAACCATCGTCAAGCACAAGTCTATAACAGATAGTGCTTCAGTTCGTAGCAGATGAAATGGTATCAGCCCTGCGTCTTCTGCCTCCCAACTTGATACAGCAATAGTCGGTTTATCTCTAAAACCTCTTTTCTCAACGGGAACAATGCCTGCGATGCTTTGGGGACTGATAAAGATAGGGCGTGTTTCTTCACGTCCGTATGCCACATGGTCATAATGCTCACTCAGATAATCGAACATCTTGCCGTGCGTAGCCATGTCCACATCAATATCGATGTCAGGCAATAACCTCTTGTCTGGATTGCAGAAGCGCTCGAACAGTAGCCCAAACTTCAAAGGGTCGATGGACGTGATGCCAAGACAATAGTTTACGATAGATCCTGCGGCACTGCCTCTTCCAGGACTGACACGCCCGATTTCTCGTGCGTGCTGCACATAGTCAGCCACAATGAGGAAGTAATCAGCATATCCAGAATCCTCAATATATCTCAGTTCATAAGCTATGCGGTTGGCCAGTTCGTCTGACCAGTCCTCTCCATAGCGTTCACACGCACCCTCGACAACGAGGTCTCGTAGATACTCTTCGTCGCCAGAGGCATTATCCCAATACTTGGGAAGGAGATAATCTTTTTTCACCATAGTCATTTGATACATGTCGCAAAGGTACTTCCACGCTTATGCCAAATCTAAGCATGGCATTGAAGGAGTTTACCCGCGATTTGAATTTTCAGTGTTTTGCCAATCAATATCGTTGCCGTAGTTCCTTACGATTAGATTCACGCTGCCAACAGTGGCCAGCGCCTCTGTTACGGAATCAATCATAGTGGCGAGGGTTGCCAGTTTCGCCATATTCATCGTCGGCAACAGTTTGATCTCGATGCAACGATGGTGAGTCATCTTGATACGCAGATATGTGTCACGGTTCATTTTGAACACATTATACGTCCAGTCGCGACCTTGCAGAAGAGCCTTGATGACAGCATCTATCGTGGACTCGCCCACATCAAGACGCTTCATCAGTTTGGGAATGCGCTCTTCGATGCCTTTCCATTCGGCTGCAAACCTGGGCCATCGGCTTATGATGGTCGCTATCTCTTCCGCAAGTGTCTTATTCGGATTGCCTATCGTAATGTAGTCTTCCAAAGGAGTCAAGAATCGGATGTGGTACCAGAGTTCTTTCTCCTTCTTTCCTGACACTTCCCAATTAAACTCTACCTTGAACTCCCCTTTTGTCAAGAGCCAGGTGGTTTTGACATAGCTGCACCACTTGTTGTCAGTTGTGGTTACATTGGCTTTGTTGAAGCCCAAGCTTTTCAATTCAGACAGCCAAAACTCAGGCTGTGCGTCTGAGGGCAAGCGATGTTTGTAGTTCCATCCAGGGCAGTACTCTTTGAGCACTGCCTTTCGTATGGTGCTTATATGTTCGCCTCGCTTCAAATACTTGATAACTGTTGCCTCGTCCATCCTAACTCTATTTAAGGTTCATATAGCAACAGCGACCCAGTTGGCTCATCCATTGCTTGTGTTGGTTATAACAATCTTCACTCTCGCAGACCCATAGGATGCGTGCCCTTGTTGAGAAATCTTTATGTGGAACCTCCGCATATCCATCTGTGAGGATGATAAGTCCATCATAGCGGTTGTGCTCATGCAAGTAGTCAAACACCGGCTGAAAGGAAGTGCCACCGCGTCCGTGTACGGCAAAACGGTTCTGCTTCTTCGCCTTTTTCAGGGATTTGCACTCGCCTTGTATGACACAATCGAATTGGATTACGTCTATTTGCTCAATGCCGTATTTGAAGAACTTGACTATCACGGAGAAGAAGTGCTTGAGCATTTCAGTCGATATGGAGCCACTGGTATCGACGGCAATCAACAGGCTGGTGGAGAAGGCATATTTGCTGCCCATCTGCTCAAATCCCCACCTACGGCTTGGACGCATCCGTGTCAGAGTGCGTTTGCTGGAAATTACAGAAGCACGGAATCCAGCCAAAGCCTTGCGGTAATCGATCTTGGCCTGTGTGGATGCCATAATCTGTTCGACCATGCCACCGCTAATACTGCCCCAATCCTTGATCTGCATTATGAGTTCGTTGATTTCCAACTGGCGGCTTTCATCCTCTTCCCAAAGCTCTGCGGCTTCACCATAATCTGGCTGCCTTGAGTCATCTTCATCGGCTCCGTCAAGACCCTGTGAGGGGCTCTCCGTATTTTGTACTTCATCGTCGAGATTAGGCGATGTGTTGTCCTCGTTGCTCATCTCCTGGTCTTCCTGAACTTGCATTCCATCACTCGCATCATCTGGAGATGCTTGGCCTTGCGCCTGTTCTGAATCTTGGTCAGGGGTGTCGCCTGGTATGTCAGACGGGTCACTGTTGCCACCCAGATGTTTTGGAGGAATATGTGCCAAATACCATTCGTAGTGCATCTTTGAGGGAAGATGGTATAACGAAGGCTTCTTCAACTGGATGATTCTGAACTTATAATGTGAGGTGAGAACCATGTCGCTGGCAGAATACATGTTCTTGCGGGTTGCCCCTGTCGGTTGACGCTCATAGGGGTGTTTCAGGAAGGCACGCAACATCTCTATCCTCACTACTTCTTCAAACGCCGCGTCTGACAACTCGCGCAGCCATCCCGGATTATACTCCAGCCGCCCTTTACCGATACGCATATAGCAGTTGATGCGTGGATTCATCGTCAACGCATGGCTGCAATAAATGGCGAAAAAGGCAGGTTCAGTCAGAAACCAGTGCTCTGCCAACTGTTTGAAGCGATCTGAAGGAGATGCCATCATAACTCTGCAATGAATTTCTGAATCTTGGCGTACAGGTCGGGGATGTCGGTGAGGATGAACACCGTTGTCTTGGGATAGTTGCCACTGCTGTATGTTGAAATCCAGTGGGCAAATGCCTCGCTTTTCTTAGTGGAGAGCAGCATCTTGATGTAGGCGGACAAGGATTCGGCCACGGTCGTTTTGCAGTCTTGAATGTCTTCCGCTTCGATGAAGCGGAAGATGGACTCGTTGAGCAGGGACAACTCATGTAGCTGCATCTTGGAGATTCTGACGCGGTGCTTGGCATAGTTCAGCATTGCCTCCTTCCCTGATATGCTGTTGTCGGCCACCACGCTGTTGAAAAACATTGTCGCAGCCTTCACGCCGACGATACCGGCAATGAGTTTCTTGTGGAATATGCACAGTTCGTCCGTCCCGGCAATCATGTCGGACACGTGTTTCCAGGCACGGCGGTCAGGTGTCTTGTCAAGCCCTGTATCTTTGGTGTCGTCCTGACTTTCAAGGTATATCTGGTTCTCTCCGATAAAGCGGACCACACGCTCGTCCACGTTGTTTTTTGATGCCCACAGCAACCATTCCTCTGCGGTTGGCCGGAATTGGTATATGTTGAAGCGGGACACCAAGGCAGGGTCAAGGTCTGTGAGCTGGTATTCCTCGCCATCGTTCACGGCGGCGATAACACGGCTACCTTGTGGCAAAGCTCGGCCAGCAAGACGACGGTTAAGCGTCAGGTCCATCACCGTTTGCAGCACCTCCGGACGGGCGCGGTTCAACTCGTCGAGGAACAGCACTATCGGTTTCCCATCTGTCGGGAACCAGTAGGGCGGCATGAAATCAGTCTTGCCTGTGGCTTCATTCTTCGTTGGCAATCCTATCAGATCGCCAGGGTCGCTCATCTGGCCGAGGAACAGCGTCACCACCCGTTGTCCCTTGGAGGCGAAGAAGGCGGTCAGTATCTCCGACTTGCCTATACCGTGCTTGCCAACCAACATTACGTTCTGTGCAGCCGGGGTTGTCTGGAGCAGTTGTTGCAGCTCGTTGGTGTTAATAGATATGTTCATGTCAGTCGTATAGCTTGGTCCATTTATAGTCAGAGAAGTGCACGATTTGTCCGACACTGCTGATGCCTTTGCTTTTTGCAAGGTCAGTCACTTCTTTCCACATCTTGTCAAGGCTGTTGATTGCGTCAGCCAGTCCTGACAGGGTTATCTGGAAGTCATCATAACGCGCAGAGAAACGTATCACCTTTGCACTTGGAGTTACGATTACTTCAAATGAGTCAGCCTTGTGCTCTATGCTGTATCGTCTGGCAGATGTCTTGCGCAGTTCTGCTTCAACAAAAGCTTTGACAGAACGCTTCTGTATATCGCGTAGCTTCCGCAACTTAAGAATCTCTAAGCGCATAGGGCTATATTGTTGATGCCATTTCTTCCACACGCATTTGGTCGGTGGGAAAATCAACGAACTGAATGATATAAGCGGTGCCCGAAGAAAGGGCGCAAAGGGGAGCAAGAGCGCCAGCCTTTTTCTCTATTATGCTTATGGCTTTTTGCATTCGTTCTGCTCCTGAAGCGGTTGCTTCAACAAACATCACATCCCTCCAGCAGGTGCAACACTCTTATGTTGTCCTCCTGGCGTTTCTTGTCAAAATCACTCATTGTCCTTGGTTATGTCTTTGTATCGCTGACCGGCCTGGTCTGTTAGCCGTTGACATACCAATTGAACATTCACATCAAAACTGTTGATGCGCACGATGTCGGCCAGCGCATAAGGGTTATGGGTATAGAGGGAATGGAATGCGTACCCAAAGCAGATATGCTTGAGATCATCGCGATGCAGGCACTCGTCCCAACTGGTGCCATCGTCCAAATATGCGAAGTCAACGACAAGCAAATCCTTGTCCGTCATGTCTGGCGTGTTTCCTTCTTCGTGTCGCACACAGCAGTTGTCAATGTAGCTAAGAGCGCAACGTCTCTCTTCTTCGTTGTTCATGATGACATACAGCATATAAGCAAAGTCTGAACCATAGTAAGCATCGTTTTCCAAATGCAGGACGGTCCCATAATCGCCCTCATTGCTATCGTATTCAATTCCTACAGTCAGTTTGCCCTCCACCTCATAGTCGTCATCGAAACTTTCGTCAACGCCATGGGCCAGTAAAGTGCGGTACAATGCACAGATACGCCGGCACATATTCCTGCGCAAGTCCGTAAGGAGCGTGTTCACCTGCTCTATGCGTTCAATCTCATCGGGAGCATAGGTAAACATCTTGTCCAATATCACAGTTCGCAGACCGATGTAGTTGTCTATTTCTTCTATGATGTTTTGTGAGGGACGTTCGAGAAAGAAACTCAATGGATCGTTCCCGATGATACCCTTTATGTTTCCTTCCACCGACTGCAACAACTCGCGCAAGGTTGCGACATCCTTGGCCGCTTCAATGCGCTCAATATTGATTGTGCTCTCTTTTCGTGTCATTGGCATATACCTGTCTGCGTTTGATGGGGCAAAGGTAGTAGGCGCTTATGCCAAATCGAAGCATTGCCACCTAATTTCATTCTGTAGTGCAGAGTATAGTCGCCCGTTTGGCTAATAGACTTAACAAATCGTTGTAATGGATTCTAATGTCTTTCTCATCCCATTCAAAAAGTTGGGCTTCCGTAATAATGTACATAATTTGACGGTTTGCGCCCATATTCTTGTTCTTATACGTTTGCACTTTCTCCTTAACGTCTCGGTCATTAAGACGTGAGTTGGCACCTTTGCTGATTAAGCAAAGGTTCCCCAGATTGTCAATATATTCGTCTGCACCATCTATATTCTCTGCTTTTTTACGGGCAAGGTGGTGTTCTACCGAGTTCCAATATCGGAAAGAAAAATCTTTCAGCTTGTCTGTATGTGGTATCTGGTGGCAGGACTTATGTATAAACCTTTCCACCCAATAGAGATAATCTATCAGATTGAAAAGGAAATGGGGTGTGCGCACACCATCGGACATGCTGTTGTTGCGACAAAGGACCTGATCAGGAGCGATGGGTTTATATTTATTTAAGTGCATGTCTGGTGAGTCGGCCCGTTGCAAAATGTATTCGTCCAGGAAGGTAATGTATTCGTCTGCGCTTACAGATATATTGTCAGCTTTTGCGAACCATCGTATTGCTTCTTGTAGCCAATTCTTGTATTTGCGCGTGCGAAACGTTACCTGAAGCATGGATAGTGCTTTAACTATGCGCTTTTGTATATCTCCTTCAAACGTATTTCTGAAATACATTTTATTGCCACTTTGCTCAGGACGTATAAGTATCCAATTCACTGCCTCGTCGTCATCGCCCTTCTCTGACTCTTCCACCTCTACTGTTCTTACTACGTAACGGTCAAAAAACGTCTTTGTACGAAGCATATTCCCGATAAATTCTTCTGGGTCTATGGCATCCTTAAGCTCACCAAAGACGTGCAGCATATATTTGGAATCCAACGGAACAAGACTGCCTGTTTGTTTCTCGTAATTTGCTTCATAAAAAGCTTTAAACAGGTGCATGATGAAGTTGGGAAAGTCGATGATGGATGAATAATCAGTTTCCGTTGGAAATTCGATATCATCATCTTCGGGCTTTACATCATAAGACGCCGTTCCACAATCGTTCCCGTTTAGAATTTCCTCAATGGTATAACCAACAGGTGGTTCCCCGGATTTCTCGCCACTCTCAGTCAAACCATGAAATTTGTAATCGCAGAAGCCGTCACCGAAATAACACCTGCGCCGTGAAGGAGGAATAGCCTTCTGTATTGGCACATCTATCTGGGAACATGCGTCCCAGATAAGTGCAAATTCTTGTTGCTTGCCGATATCGTCAATTTTACCAATCAACAACGCTTTGAGAATCTCGTGCTCTTGCAACTGTTCTCCACGGTTATTCATAATCTCGAAATATGTGGTCACATCGGTGTCTTCAGGGATTTCAACTCTGACCAGTATGACGTGGTTGGCAAAATACTGAGCAAAATTCTCGTCTTCACCTAATTTTACGACCTTATTGCCTGGCATACCTTCTGCGAGATTTGCTGAGGCAATAGTATTCACAGCCTCCTTGAGATATGTTACAGATGGGTGGTTTACGCTGGCCGTTAGAGGGTTCGCGTAAAAAGCTTTAAGATATTCCTCCACATTTGGCCGCGAATCGTAATAAAGGCAGTTGTTACTATTAATGCCGAGAATGCGTGTAATAAGACTCAGAACTGTCAAACGTTGCTGGCCATCTATCACCTCAAAGTCATCATCGTGGCGTTTCCGGACAACAAGGCTGCCAATAAAGTAATTACCTTCGGGATTAGTCGTATATGCTTCGTATATATCCTGAAGCAGCCGTAGAATCTGTTCTTCCCGCCATGCGAAATTACGTTGGTACAAAGGTATAATGTAGCGAGCACCGAAGATTTCGGTGATGCTCTTGTTGAGATTCTCTGTTTTCATATTATCCTTTCAGAATGAGGTCTTTTATGTTTGGTGGCACTTTATCGCAAGTGCTTCTTATTTCCTTCAGCTTGTCTGCCAGCATGTCGTCCAATCGCGAGAGGGATGCCATATCTTTGGCACGGTATATCAGTTCGAAATACGGATGAGGCAGTCTGTCAGCGGTCTTGTCTCTTACCTGCTCATGCGTTATTCGCTCAGCATATACGAGACGATAAAGGGTCTTGTAGTGACGAACCAAGGCCTTCTCTCCAAATTTGTCGAAAAGGCATATTATCAGCGATTTATACACCTCTCTCAAATATCCGTCTCCATTACGAGCCGCTTCTCCTTTGGGCTGATGCGCATACGGTTTCTTGCGCATCGCTTCTGGATCTGAACATCTGTAATCAAGGCAATGCTGATAGTAGAATCGCTTGAAGCCTGCAAGTTGGTGCGTACCTAACTGGATGAACAGTCGTTTGTATAGTTCAACATACGTTTCCACATATTCAAAAAACGACTTTCCGTTCACAATAGTTTGGTTTATGTTTGCAAACGGGTCAACGTTTTCAGGATCGCCATGCAAAAAGCGATTGGCCGTGGCGATTGTGCCCTTCAGCGTGCTTTCGTAGAATTTTGCTGTAAGGTACAAGAGCAACTGTGGATTTTGGAAGGGGAATTCAGCCAGATGGTTTTTATCTATAGTACATCCCTTAAATTCGCCGATTTTCGCTTTGGAGAACTTCTTGGCTTCTGTCGTGCGTGTCCACCGACGAGAACGATAAAGTTGCTCATTAAATATTTGGCGTAGAATGTCGATATTACCATAGTCTGGAATCAACGGGGTTGCGTCATATTGCGTGGCGGCTTCCCATCTTACGTCACATGCGATGCGTTCCTCCTGACTATTTTGTTCCATAGCTCTAATATGGAAAGCTTTGAGTAAATTATATGCTTCCAGTTCCTTGCCTCGTCCGTTTTGAGAATCAAACATCTGGAAGGCCTCCGATTGCTCAGAAACGATAATCTGTACAAACTCACAGTTATCCATTACATAATCCGCAAAGTCCTCTCGGTCTTTTCCGGTTTCAACATTTTCTCTAAGCCAGTCAGCTATAACCTGGCGATTGTCACGAATGGATTTTAGCGAGTCGGCATGGGTGTATCTAAGGTTCTTCATTACCGGTGTGGGCACCGCACATTCATGTAATAGCAACGCAATCGTGGTGATGCGCTGCTGCCCATCCACAATGTCGTTATATTCTTTCTCTGCGTGGAGAATTACACTGCCTATCCTATATGTCTGCTTTTCAGTTTTCCAGCTGTCGCGGATATCTTTTAATAATTGCAGTACGTTGTTCTTTGTCCAACGATATGGGCGTTGGTAATGTGGTATTCGCAATTGATCAGTCAGTGTCTCGCCGACAGTTTGTATTGAAGAGCGTAACTTCTTACTTTCTTCTGCCTCTTTCATGCTACGTTCAATCTGAAGTCCCCTCTCATACTGTATAATATGATATTCCAAAGCATCACGAATATCTTTGAATGCTTGATAAAAATCCGACTCACAGGTAATCTCTGTCTTTAATGTCCATGCCCCATTTTGGCGTCCCCACCAGTCTTTTGGAGTTATGTTAGCATAAGGAGCATGTGCATTAAGATAGTTGCGAATCCCTCTCCAGGTTCCCGGTTCACTCTCTATATGCAAGCTGACCATGCCTCCATTAAATTCATAATGAAGGCAATCACCCAAATGAGTTCCTGCTTGGACAAAACACCAATCACCGTCCCAACTGTAGGGTTGGTTAGGAAATTCCTTTGCGCAGAATGCTGCGAAGGCTTCTTTTGTTGTTATCTCTATCAGTCTCATATTATAAAAGCTCGTCGCAAAATTACGTATATACTTATGCCAAAATGCAGCATTGGACACCAGAAACAGTCGCGGTAAAACTGCGCGTCCTCTTCACGGAAGCAGACTGTCGTGATTTCGTAGGCACAGCCAATCTTTGTGCTTTCTGTGTTATCCCGAATAAATGCGAAAATGGAGTGTAACGCGATTCGAGCTGCTTCCACTTTCGGGGAAACGATATACACCAGTGCTGATGCAAGGGAAGGCTGTGGGAAAAGTCCGGATCTCGCAGGGATTCATGTAGCCACATCGGACCACCTCCTTTTCCACCTCCCTCAGCTCAAAGTCCCGAAGGATCTCCTCCGGGACAAATGCCGATATCAGCTCCCTTATCTCTGCTGTTTCCATAGCCTCTTGACAACTTCCTCATCTATTATCCATTGTCTCCTTGACAAAGGTAATCTCTTTTCCCCTCTACTCCCATACTTCCGCATAAAAGCAGACCTGCGCCCTATGAAGCGGTGAAAAATCGCTACCTTTGAGACCTATGAAAGAAGAGGATCATACATTTGACCGGCTGCGGTTGCTGGTCGGGGCGGAGGGCTGCGAGCGACTCTCGAGAGCGCATGTGCTGGTGCTTGGCCTCGGGGGCGTCGGGGGCTTTGCTGCCGAGATGGTCGCCCGGGGTGGAGTGGGGCAGATGACGATCGTCGATGCCGACGTGGTGACCCCGTCTAATATCAATCGCCAGATCATCGCTACACAGTCGGTGATCGGCCAGCCCAAGGCCGCCCTCTGGCACGACCGCCTTCTCTCGATCAATCCCGCTCTTCGGCTGGAGGTGATCGCTGAGTATCTGCGGGATGAGCGTATGGAGGAGGTGCTCTCGGCAGCCCCCTACGACTTCGTCATCGATGCCATCGACACGCTGGCGCCCAAGGTCTTCGCCATCGCCTATATGCAGCAGCACGGGATCCCCTTCGTCAGTGCTATGGGGGCGGGTGCCAAGACCGACCCGACGAAGATCCGGGTGGCACGCATGGATAAGAGCTTCAATGACCCGCTCGCCAAGATGATCCGCAAGAGACTGCGCCACCTCGGGGTCAAGCTTGACTTCCCCGTCGTCTTCTCGACCGAGCTACCGGTGGAGGAGGCTATCGTCCTAACGGAGGGGGAGCAGAATAAGAAGTCCACCCCCGGCACCATCTCCTATATGCCACCGATGGTGGGGGGCTACTGCGCCTACGTGGCACTTGATCACCTATTACACCCTGAGTCATGAGCAGCACACCCACTGATGCACCCCTGATGGAGGTGCGGGATATTTACAAGAGCTTTGGTCGGCTGGAGATCCTGCGGGGCATCAGCCTGCAGCTCCACCGGGGAGAGATCCTCGCTATAGTCGGTGCCAGCGGAGCGGGCAAGACGACGCTCCTGCAGGTGATCGGCACACTCGATGCCCCCGATCGGGGGGAGGTGATCATCGGGGGCGAGCGGCTGTCCGCCCTCTCGGGGAATCGACGTGCCGCCTTCCGCAATCGTCACCTCGGCTTCGTCTTCCAGTCTCACCAGCTGATGCCCGAGTTTACCGCTGTGGAGAATGTCGCCATCCCGGCGATGATCAGCGGTAAGAGCCGCCGTGAGGCGATGGCTGAGGCGGGCGAACTCCTTCGCCGTCTCTCCCTCGGTGATCGGCTGGATCACCGTCCGGCAGAGCTGTCGGGCGGGGAGAAGCAGCGGGTCGCCGTGGCGCGAGCGATCATCAATCATCCCGAGATCGTGCTGGCGGATGAGCCTACCGGCGCCCTTGACAGCGTCCGTAAGCGTGAGCTCCTTGAGCTCTTCCTCCGGCTACGCGAGGAGGAGGGGCTCTCCTTCATCGTCGTGACGCACGACCGGGAGACGGCGGAGATCGCCGATCGGTCGCTACTCCTGAGTGATGGTCGGATCGTAAGCGAGCAGGGTGGCGATGAGGCTCCGATTTAATAAGAGCGACCGGGTGGTCCTCATCCTCCTCGTCGTCCTGATCCTCTCCTACGTGCTCTACTCCGGTGTCACGGCGAAGGGACTCCCCGGCATGACCGAGGTGCCGGACACCATCCCGCCGGTCGTGGCGAAGCTCGACACGGTGCCTCAGGCTCCTGTAGAGAAGGAGAAGAATACCCCCGCCCCCATTCGCACCGACCGCTATCCCGGTCCTCCGCCCGAGGCCAAGCGGGCAGAGGCGTACCTCCCCAAGCTCAAGCCCGGCGCCACCATTGACCTCAATAGCGCCGACACGACGCTCCTCAAGCGCGTCCCCGGCATCGGTAGCTCCTTTGCCCGCCGTATCGTCAAGTACCGCGACCTCCTCGGCGGGTACTACGTGGTGGAGCAGCTCCAGGAGGTCTACGGCATGGACCGGGAGCGTTACGATGCCATCCACCCCTACTTCACGGTAGGGACAGCGGTCAGGCCCCTCACCCTCACCATAGACAGCATCAGCTACCACCCCTATCTCTCGTGGCGCCACAAGCGCACCCTCCGCAGGCTCTTAGAGGAGGAGCAGCCCCTCGACTGGTCGCACCTGATGTCCACCGGAGACTTCACCCGCGACGACTCCCTCCGCCTCGCACCCTACATGCCCTTCTGAGGGGAGAGGCTTTCAGAAAGATTAAGGGAAAAAGGTGGGCGAGACACGCCTTTTTCCCTACATTTGTCGGGGAGCGAGATCGCAGGGCGGTCTTCGCACCAAGTGACATCAATCATTTTATACAAAAACCATATACTTATCTCATGAAAAAACAAACCAACCGCTACCCCTCCGAGTGCACCACCATCATCGTCGGCAAGGAGCTGATGGAGGACGGATCAATGATCGCTGCCCGCTCCGAGGACTGGGACGCCATGGTGGCGAAGAACTTAGAGATCTTTGAGACCACGGAGAATGGTCCGGAGGAGTTTATCGCCAAGGAGACCCCCTTCCGCTGCAAGCTCCCCAAGCGCCGCATCGGCTACTCCGCCCTCTCACCCTACCACCTGCACGGCGAGTGGGGTAGTGCCGGCTTCAATCGCGAGGGAGTCGGCATGAGCGCCACGGAGAGTATCTTCAGTAGCGCAAAGGTGTTGCAGTATGACCCGCTCGTGGAGGATGGTCTGGCGGAGAATTCGGTCTTCAATATCGTCCTTCCCTACATCACCACTGCGCGTGAGGGCGTGGAGCGTCTTGGCTCACTGATCGAGAAGCACGGCATCGCTGAGGGCTTCGGCATCAGCTTCATCGATGAGCACGAGATGTGGTACCTCGAGACCGCCTCCGGTCACCGCTGGCTCGCCACTCGCATCCCTGAGGATAAGTACTTCGTCTCCGGCAACCAGAGCCGCTTCCGCGACTACGACCCCAAGGATAAGGCCAATTACCTCGCTTCCGAGGATCTGATCGACTTCGCCAAGGAGCACCATCTCTATGAGGGCGACTTTGACTTCCACGAGGCCTATGCCCGGGATGAGAAGCTCGACACCACCTACAGCTACCCGCGCGTCTGGTACCTGCAGCAGATGTACACTCCCTCCAAGGAGCAGGACGTGACGAAGAATGACTTCCCCGTCTTCCTTAAGTCGGATAAGAAGCTCACCCTCTGCGATATCAAGAAGGGCTTCCGCTCGCACTACAACGATACGGAGCACGATCCCTACCTCCACTGCAATCCCAAGGAGCCGTGGCGCCCGATCTCGATCTTCCGCACCACACAGACCCACATCCTGCAGCGCCGCCCCGGTCTCCCCAAGGAGATCGGTCAGATCGACTATATGTGTGAGGGCATGGCAGCGCTCGGCATCTTCCTCCCGCTCTACGAGGGGATCAAGTCTTACCCCGAGGCGTACCGCATCGGCGGCGGTGAGTCGTGCAATAAGTCGGCGTACTGGAAGTTCCGCCACGTCCAGATCCTCGGCATGACCGACTACAATCGCTATGCCCCGGTGATCCAGGAGACCTACGCTCAGCTCGAGGAGGAGATCGCACAGCGACAGAGGGAGATGGAGCAGGAGTACCTCGCCATCTACAAGGATCGCCCTCTGGCTGCACAGGATCTGCTGCAGAGGTTCTCTGACGATATGCTGACCCGTGCCCTCGAGGTGACGGATGAGCTGACGGAGCGCCTCTTCACGCTCCTCGCCCTCCACATCGGCGAGACCTACGAGTTTCACGGCGCCTGATCGATAACTAACTAAGTCCCAATAGCGGGGAGCCTGTGGCCGATATCGGTCGCAGGCTCCCCGACTATTGTATGGTGTCTTGTGTACGGTAGCCCCTATTGCGCAACACCGGGAGCGAGGGGGAAGTTTAGGACCTTCTTTTAGAGACCTTTGCATAATACCCCATCTGCGGTGTCACTTTTGAGATTCGGGCCTGGTTATGTGCGTAAGCACACTCCCCTCGCCCTCACTCTCAGTTCCTTGCATCTGAGGTATTCTGCAAACTTCCTGCCGAAAAAGCGCTGCTTTTTCGGTGAAAGACCATTTTGCAAAGGTCTTCTTTTAACCTTTTGCACATATGTGCATCTGAGTTCCGTATCCGTTCCCCGGTTTTCTGACTATTGGCGGGGAGGATGATTTACCAGAGATGATGAGAATTGATATGAGAAATCTGAAGAGTGTCCTCAATAGCCTGACCCTGACGCTGCTGGCGACCCTTCTGGCGACCCCTGCCCTTCTTGCACAGGAGACGGTCTACTCGCTGGAGGACTGTATCCGTATGGCGACGGAGAGTAACGAATTGCTGAAGGCTGAGGAGCTGAAGGTCGATGTGGCCAAGGCGAAGAAGGGTGAGGTGGGGGTCAATTTTTTCCCAAAGGTCTCCCTCGGCGCAGTCTACTCCCACATAGAGGAGCCTCTCCAGCCGATCGACTGGGACCATGCGCTCCTCGGGCTGGGGCAGTACCTGCCGGAGAGGATCAAGGATAAGACCGCCATCGACCTCGGTAATACGAGGGTGGGTACGGTCTCCTTTGTGCAGCCAATCTTTATGGGGGGTAAGATCTTTAATGGCTATAAGATGGCCTCCTCGGCGGTCGACCTTGCCGGTATCATGGTGGAGACGAAGGAGCGTGAGCTGGAGCTGAGCGTGGAAGACACCTACTGGCAGGTGGTCTCCCTCTCGGGTAAGCTGGAGCTGGCGACGAAGCTCACCGCTCTCCTTGACGAAGCGGTGGAGAATGTGGACCTGGCGGTCAAGGAAGGCGTCGCCACCGAGGCAGATGCGCTCTCCATACGGGTCAAGCAGAGCGATGCCAATCAGCTGCGGCTCAGGGTGGAGAATGGTCTCTCCCTCTCCAAGATGCTGCTCGCTCAGAAGTGCGGTCTCGAGCTGCAGAGCCACTACCGTCTGGCGGACGAGGTGACGATCAATGGGGCCCGTGATGAGGTCTCACAGACGCCTATCCTCCTCTCTGATCAGGAGATCGCCTCCGGCATTGCGGCACGACCTGAGGTACGAGCGCTTGAGACGGCGGATAAGATCTTTGCGGCCAAGGAGCGGGTGGAGATGGCGGACGCCCTCCCCAAGCTGGTCCTCCTCGGTGGCTATACCACCATTAACCCCAATCTCTTTGCCGGGATGCAGGATGAGTATGGTGGCAGCTGGCATGTGGCGCTCGGTCTGCAGATCCCCCTCACGGATATCTATACGGGGATCACGAAGCGGAAGGGTGCTGCCGCTGAGCGGGAGATCAAGCAGAGACAGCTGACGGATGCGAGGGAGAAGATCAATCTCCAGATCCATCAGCTCCTCCTGACCAATCAGGAGGCGTACAAGCAGCTCTCCGCTGCCCGGCTCAACCTCAGCAGTGCCGATGAGACCCTCCGGCGGGCTCAGCTGGGGTACAAGGAGGGGGTGATCCCACTCCTCGGACTGACGGAGGCTCAGACCTCCTGGTCCGCTGCTTACGACCAATACATCGACGCCGCCATCGCACTGAAGTCCAGTGAGAGCAAGATCAGGCACTACGTCCCCTCGGCACGCTTTGTCAAATAATAGTATTTAGGATAATGGTACAGACAGAAGAGAAGAGCTCCCTCTCGAAGGAGCTGAGACATAAAATGGTGGTCACCATCGTCACCACCCTCATCGTTATTGCTCTCGTGGCACTTGCCGGATTTGTCTTCTTCTCCCCCCGGGAGTCGGAGGTGATCGGGCATGTGGAGGTGGATGAGATCCGCATCTCCGGTAAGGTGCCGGGGCGCATCTCGGAGTATCTCGTGGAGGAGGGGCAGATGGTCCATAAGGGAGATACCTTAGTGCGGATCTACTCGCCTGAGGTCTACGCCAAGCGGGAGCAGGCGGAGGCCATGCGTGCCTCGGCCCTGGCGCTCAATCGCTCCCTCTCCGGCGGCAGCCCCGCTGAGATGCAGGAGGCCGCCCACCAGATGTGGCAGAGTGCCAAGGTGACCCTTGACGTGGCTCAGTCCAGCTTCCGTCGCGTGGAAAATCTCTATAAGGAGGGCGTCGTGTCGGCACAGAAGTACGATCAGGCGCGGGCTCTCGTAAAGTCTGCTGAGGCTGCGGAGGCTGCTGCCAAGAATCGCTACGAGCTCTCCCGAAAGGGGGTCCTCTCTGATCGCACCGGTGCCACCCGGGGACTGGTAGACAATATGGACGCGATGCTCAAGGAGGTGGATCTCTACGTACAGGAGGGGGCACTCACGTCACCGCTCGATGGTCGCGTCACCGACATTGTCCCCCATGTGGGTGAGCTGGTCGGCACCGGGTCTCCAGTGATGAATGTGGCAGACCCCACCTCGTGCTATGTGGTCTTTGCTCTCAGCGAGGATCGTCTGCCGGGTATCCACAGAGGCACTACGCTCCGGGGGACGATCCCCGCACTTGGGGGTAAGGAGTGCACCCTCAGGGTGATTCATCTCAAGGATATGGGGATCTACTCTGTCCGCAAGGCGAAGAAGCCTACGGGGCAGATCGACTTCCGCACCTTTGAGGTGAAGGCGGAGCTTATCGATGAGATAGAGGATCTGGAGCCGGGGATGAGTGTCGTCATCGATAGGTCTCACCTGCAGTGAAGCGTCGTCTCGTGAGTACATCCTCTCCTTTCCTCAGAGTGATGCAGCGTGAGTGGAGGCTGGTCTCCACCCACTCGATCTACTTTGCAGGGATGATCGTGGTGCCGATGTTCTTTGCCGTCTTCCTCCTTACCCTTATGGGTGAGGGGCTGCCGGGCGATCTGCCGATCGCCGTCGTGGATCTGGATAATACGTCCAATACGCGGAGGCTGGTGGACAATCTCGACAGCTTCTCTGAGAGCCATGTGGTGCTGAGGACGGCAAGCTTCACCGAGGCACGTGAGCTGATGCAGCAAAATGAGGCTTTCGGCATCCTCGTCATCCCCCGAGGATTTACTGAGAAAGTCTCCTCCGGCAAGCAGCCCACCATCAATTATTACCTCAATTATCACTCCATCATCGGCGGAAACCTGAGCTATAAGAACCTCCGCATGATCAGCGAGATGGCTAATGGGGCCGTAGGGCTCCAGATGGGGACCCTGATGGGCAAGACGGAGACGGAGATCATGGCCAATGTGATGCCGATCGTCGTCAAGGATCAGATCAAGGGGAATAAGTGGCTCAATTACTCCGTCTACCTCAGTAATATCCTCATCCTCGG
Source organism: Porphyromonas sp. HMSC065F10 (assembly GCF_001808555.1). Classification (GTDB taxonomy): domain Bacteria; phylum Bacteroidota; class Bacteroidia; order Bacteroidales; family Porphyromonadaceae; genus Porphyromonas_A. The sequence goes on along the minus strand of NZ_KV793775.1, from coordinate 1,834 downwards.
GATTATACAGCTGCTGATCATGCAGGTGACCGCCTATGCGATCGGTGTGGAGATCAAGGCGAAGTCAGCCGACGAGTGGCTGGAGACCGCCGGGGGCAGTATGCATGTCGCCCTTGCCGGGAAGCTGGCTGTCCATACGCTCATCTGGCTGGTGATCGGGTCGGCCTGTCTCGGGATGCTCTACACTGTCTGTGGCTTCCCCCTCGCCAATGGCTGGGGGCCTATGCTGCTTGCGCTCTTGCTGCTGATCCTTGCGGCCGAGGCGCTGGGTGTTTTCTTCATCACCCTCGTACCGATCCTGAGGCTCGGGGTGAGTCTCGCGAGCCTCTTCGGTGTGCTTACCTTCTCCATCGTTGGCTACTCCTTCCCTCTCGACGCGATGTACTCTCCCTTCGTCACCCTCTCTTACCTCTTCCCGATGAGGTATTACTATATGATCTACACTGATCAGTCACTCAATGGTTTTCCCCTCGCGCTGAGCATCCCCTACTACCTGGGACTGGCAGCCTTTGTCCTGCTGCCGCTGCTCTGCAGTCGCAACCTCAAGCGTGAGCTCTTAGAAGTGTCTTATGTCCGATAATAAGTGGCGGCGGAGCCTCTCCCTCCTCCATGCCGATACCAAGGCGATCTGGCGAACGGAGATCAATGCGATCAAGGGGGATGCCGGTGTGCTGCTCTTCTTCTTTTTCGTCCCGATCGTCTACCCCTTCCTCTACGCAGCCTTCTACAATACCGAGGTGGTCGAGGAGGCAAAGCTGGTCATGGTCGATGAGGACAATAGCGCCCTCTCCCGCGAGTATATACGGCGGGTGGATGCCTCGCAGGAGGTGGATGTGGTGGCTGTCGTCCCGACGATCGAGATGGCAGAGGAGATGATTATGGATCGGGATGCCTATGGCTATGCGCGGATCCCGAGAGACTTCCAGGCCGATCTCTATAGGGGCGATGACCAGGTTCATGTGGAGCTGATGAGCCTCGGGAATGTGCTGCTGTACTACAAGAACTATATGGTGGCGCTGAATAATAATGCGCTCCAGATGGGTGGGGAGATCCATGCGGAGCGTGCCGGGAAGTCGACCAAGGCGCTGACCGACATAGAGGTGCGACCGGTCTATCAGGACGGGAAGGGGTACTACAATCCCGTGGGCGGGATCGGTACCTTCCTGATGCCACCGATCCTGATCCTGATCCTCCAGCAGACGCTGATCATGGGGATCTGTATGCTGGCGGCTACAGCAAGGGAGAGCAACGACACGCACTACCTCGTCCCGTCAACGATCCATGGGCCCATGCGGATGGTGATCAATAAGAGCATCATCTACTTTGCCCTCTACCTGCTCCTCAGTATCTGGGTGCTCTGCATCGTGCCGTACTGCCTGCGGATCCCCATCCTGACGGACCCGCTGAGGATGCTGATCTTCATCATCCCCTACCTGCTGTCGGTGGTCTTTATGTCGATCAGTCTCTCCTTCCTCTTCAAGAGACGTGAGGTGGTGCTGATCTACATCGTCCCGCTGTCGCTGGTCTTCTTTTTCCTCACCGGTGTGGTGTGGCCGTGGCAGAATATCCCCGCCCTCTGGAAGACTCTTGCCTACTTGATCCCAAGCACGCATGCGGTGCAGGGGTATATTGCCCTGCTGGGTACCGGTGCATCCCTCTATGACATCCTGATACAGTGTAGGGCTATGTGGGTGCTGACCGCACTTTACTTCACGATCGCCTCCATCGGCTACTACTACCAGTACCGCCATGGGCGCCAGCGGAGGGACCCCGCGTGACTGCCCCCTCTTCCTCAGGGGAAATTCTTTTACCGATATTAGGCGCGACTAATACC
>NZ_KV793774.1 GCF_001808555.1 Porphyromonas sp. HMSC065F10 | reverse complement strand
CGACCCGGGATGCGCCCCCGAAGATAAGCCCTTAGTAGTCTCACACAATTTCTTTCGGGAGTTAAAGTTATGAACAGACAATCAGGCGTTACTCGATCAACCCTCAGCATCATACGCTTATGGTCGAGATAATACGCAACCTACTCTGGACGGGGGACATTGCCTCCTCCATCTTTATCCTCGCCCTGGTGCTCACCATCGGCGTCTTACTCAGCAAGATCCGCCTCGGAGGCTTCTCCCTCGGCGTCTCCTGGGTCCTCTTCACCGGTATCTTCCTCGGGCACCTGGGGCTTCGGCTCGATCCTCAGGTGCTCTCCTTTGTCCGCGAGACGGGGATGATCCTCTTCATCTTCGGCATCGGTATGACCGTGGGACCGGGATTCTTTGCCACCTTCCGTCAGGGAGGGGTGCGACTGAACCTCCTCTCTCTCCTCTCGATCCTCCTCTCCCTCATCGTCTCCTACGTCCTCTACCGAGTGACGCAGACGCCTATGGCGACACTGATGGGCATCCTCTCCGGTGCGGTGACCAATACGCCCGCTCTCGCAGCGACGCAGGAGAGCGCCCGCGCTGTCGGCAGCGCCGCCCTCGGGGATGTCGGCATCGGGTACGCCCTCGGCTATCCGGTGGCGATCCTCGGGATGATCCTGACGATGTCTCTGCTGAAGTGGGTCTTCCGGATCGATGTCCCGCGTGAGGAGAAGGAGATAGAAGAGCGGGAGCGTGCCGCCCACAAGGATGCGGTGGTCTACACCCTCGAGGTGAGCAACCCCTGGATGGACAGCAAGAGCGTCTACGAGTCAAAGTCGGTGCTGGAGAAGTATGACGTCGTGATCTCCCGCATCATGCACCACGACTCGGGGGAGGTGGAGATGGCGGGACCGAAGTCGATCATCCGCCTCGGTGACCGCCTGATGGTGATCTCCGACGAGAGCGACAAGGAGACGATCTGCGCCTTCCTCGGCAGGGAAGTGCCGCTCGTGGAGCCGGAGTGGATCACACGAGGGGCGACCGACGTGGTCTCACACCGCTGCCTCGTCACCCGCGACAGGATCAATGGAAAGAGCATCGGGAGCCTGAAGCTCCGCTCCCTCTACAATGCCTCGATCACGCGCGTCTACCGCGCCGGCGTCTACCTGATGGCGCGACCGGAGCTGCTGCTCCAGGTGGGTGATACGGTGATCGTCGTTGGGCACGAGGAGGATGTGAAGCACGTGGAGCAGGTGCTGGGCAACTCACGTAAGACCCTCCGCCAGCCCAATCTCCTCGTCGTCGCCCTCACGATCCTCATCGGAGTGCTGATCGGGAGCCTACGGATCCACCTGCCCTCGATGTCGATGCCGGTCAAGCTCGGCTTTGCCGGCGGGACTCTCGTGACGGCGATCCTGCTGAGCAACTTCGGCACCCACTTCCGCCTCAACACCCACAATACCGAGAGCGCCAATCATATGCTGCGCGAGCTGGGCATTGCACTCTTCCTTGCTTGCGTCGGACTGAGCGTGGGCGAGAGCTTTGTGGAGAAAATCGCAAGCGGCGGACTGGTCTGGATGGGCTATGCGGCGCTGATGATGATGATCCCGCTCTGGGTCACGCTGATCATCGGGCGGCTCTGCCTCCGGCTGGACTACTTCTCCCTCCTCGGCTACGTGGCGGGGAGCATGACCTTTGCTCCGGCGCTCTCACTCACCCCTGACGCGACGAAGAATAACATCCCCTCCGTCGGCTACGCCACCATCTACCCCCTCACCCTCTTCGTCCGCGTCATGGCGGCCCAGTGGATGGTCCTGCTGGTAAGTTAGGGGTAGGTGCGAGTCCTCGTATTCTTCTGCATTCTTGGTACCTTTGGGTGACAAGGATAAGATAACTACATCACCAATAGGACAATGAAAGCAAAGAATCTACTTATAGCCCTTACGGGCACCGCTGCCGCAGCCGGCGCTGCTGCTTACTACTACATCTGGAAAAAGATGGGGCTGCCCCGGGGAGCCTGGCCGGTGAGAGGCTTTGACCTGGAGCGCTATCTCGGCAAGTGGTACGAGATCGCCCGCCTCGACTCCCGCTTTGAGAAAGATCTCGACAACACCACAGCCGAGTACTCCCTCAATGACGACGGCACCATCCGGGTAGTCAATAGCGGCTACGACTGCAAGAGGGAGCGCTGGAGCGACTCCATCGGCAGGGCAAAGCCGATCGAGGACCCCGAGGTGGGGCGGCTGATGGTCTCCTTCTTCGGCCCCTTCTACAGCTCCTACAACATCGTGGAGCTCGACCCGGAGTATCGCTATGCGCTCGTCGTCGGCCGCAATACCGACTACGTATGGTTCCTCTCCCGCACGATGGAGATGCCGGAGGAGGTGAAGGAGCTCTTCGTCTCCAAGGCCAAGGCACTCGGCTACGACACCGACCGCCTCGTCTGGGTCGAGCAGGGCACCCGAGAGCGTCCCGTGGAGCCGGAGACAGACGAGGATCTCGAGGACGAGGAGGATGAGGAGACGGACGACTGAGAGACTACTCCCCCTCCGGTCAGTGAGGACGTCAAGGCTCCTCACTGTCCCATTTCTCCTACTCTCCCTGCTGACCGGCAGCTGTCTATCAGCCCGAGGGAGCGGGGAGGAGGGGGCTATGACTGAGCAAGCGATGAACGATAGCGTAAGAGAGATCTACCTCGCCGGTGGATGCTTCTGGGGGACGGAGCACTTCCTCCGCCAGATCCGTGGCGTGGTGGAGACAGAGGTGGGGTATGCCAATGGAAATACCCCCGACCCCACGTATGAGATCGTCTGTGGCGACAAGTCGGGCTACGCCGAGACCGTCAGGGTGGTCTACGACCCGGAGGTGCTGTCGACGGCAAAGTTGCTGGAGACCTTCTTCCTCGCCATAGACCCTACGACAGTCAATCGTCAGGGCAACGACCGCGGCACACAGTACCGCACCGGCATCTACTACAGCGACCCCGCCGATGAGCCGGTGGTGGCCGCTGCACTGGACCAGCTCCGCACGCAGTACAGCAAGCCGATAGCGGTGGAGGGGATGCCACTCCGGAATTTCTATCGTGCGGAGGAGTATCACCAAGATTACTTGGAGAAAAACCCCTCCGGCTACTGCCACATCTCCCCTGCGCTCTTCCGGAAGGCGCGCGAGGCGAATCAGCCCCGCTTTAGCCGTAAGAGCAAGGAGGAGCTGCGTCAGAGTCTCACCGACCTGCAGTACGAGGTAACTCAGGAGGGCGGCACGGAGCGAGCCTTCAGCCACCCATACGACCGAGAGTTTAGGGAGGGGATCTACGTCGATGTCACTACGGGGGAGCCGCTATTCCTCTCCTCAGACAAGTACGACAGCGGCTGCGGATGGCCCGCCTTCAGCCGACCGATCAGCGACAGCCTCCTCGTGGAACGGACCGACCGCCGCTTCGGTATGCTCCGGACTGAGGTGAGGAGCAAGCTGGGCGAGGCACACCTGGGACACGTCTTTGACGACGGTCCTCGCGAGCGTGGCGGTCTCCGCTACTGCATCAATGGCGCTGCCCTCCGCTTTGTCCCCAAGGAGGAGATGGAGCGCGAGGGCTACGGCGACTACCTGCACCTGCTCAAGAGATAGCCCCCACGCATATACCGATAGAGAGAGCCCCGCACTGACACTCGGTCCGTGCGGGGCTCTCCTTGTATTATGGTCGGCTATCTACCGACAACAGGGGGGTGTTAATTACTTAACAGCCTGCTCTGCCTGCTCAGCGGTCTTAGCTGCAGCGAGGCTGTCAGCCTTGTCAGCTGCCTCATCGACAACCTCCTTAGCCTGGTCAGCCTTCTCGTCGATCTGCTCCTTGAGGGCGTCAGCCTTCTGGTCGATCTGCTCCTTAGCCTGGTCAGCGTTCTGCTGGTTCTCAGTCTTGTTGCAAGAAGCAAGACCCATCATCATACATACAGCAGCAGCGCTGATAGCGATAATCTTCTTCATAACTCTAAATCTATCTTTTAAGTGTGTAAAATATTGCCTATACTCGGGGGCAAAGTTACATCTTATTTTTAATTGAGCAAACTCTCCTCCGAGAAAACCTCGCAATCTCTGTCTGGATCAGCCTTTTGAGCATCGCACGAAAGGGTCCTAAAGGGGGCTAAAGGGTCCCAACCCCCTCCGAGAAGGCATAGCAACCGGCAACAAATGATAACACTTCACCGGGGAGACCGATCAAACCTATGTCCTTACATCCCATCATAGTAGTATAAGAGAATCAGCATTATGAAACAGATTATCACCTACCTCAGAGTCCATATCCTACTTCTGCTCCTTATTATAGGGGCTGCACCGGTCGTCCTGCAGGCGCAGGATCTGAGCGGATCCACGTGGAGGTCCACCTTTGACCACACCGGGGCCAAGGGGTACATCTCCTACCACTTCACCTCGGCACAGGCCGGATACTACGAGTACAGCGTGAAGTCGATCTTTAAGGACTACAAGGGTCGGGGAGACTTCACCTACAGCACCGATGATGGGCGACGTTACATCATCTCCGACGTCGACCACCCCGATGACCCCGACTACAAGACTCAGGTGCAGATCAGCGGACAGCTGCTCACCCTCTCGATGCCCCCACGGGTGGAGCAGATGGTGGAGGGCTCCCCCGGCTTTGTCCGTAAGATCCTGGACGAGTACCTCAGCGATATGCTGTCGCTGCAGCGTCAGGTGATGCCATAAGCGGGAGTTAAGATAGATCCCGAGAGAAGATTGTGGTACCTTTGTCCCCGTGATGAAGAAGGGAGAGAAAACTATATCGGTACTGACTATGACCCTGCTATGCGGAGCGCTGTTGCTCCTCATGGCAGGTTCGCCTCACGATAGCGAGGAGGCTCAGACCTCGGCAGCCGATACCATACTTGTAGCGCACACAGACAGCTGTCGGGTGATCTATGACCGGCTGGGGCTGAGTGCCTGGGTGGAGGAGGAGGCATTTCGCAAGGCCTACGACGGCTACTTCAGGATCAAGAATCGGAAGAAAGAGGTGCTCACGCTGATCGACTTCACGAAGCCGTCCAATGAGGAGCGTCTCCTTGTGCTGGACATGGCGGAGGGGAAGCTCCTCTTCCACTCCCTCGTCGCCCATGGGCGCAATAGCGGCGACCTCTATGCCACCCGATTTTCCAATCGCCCCGAGAGCCATCAGAGCTCGCTGGGGCTCTACCTCACCGAGGGGACCTACACCGGCAAGAATGGCTACTCACTTCGGCTCAATGGTCTGGAGAAGGGGGTCAATGACAACGCCCTCGCCCGTGCGATCGTGATCCACGGCGCCGCCTATGCCGACCCGTCCGTCTGCCGTGGTGGTCGGCGACTGGGGCGCAGCTGGGGTTGTCCTGCCCTACCACCGGCTCTCAACCGCCCGATCATCGACACCATCAAGGGCGGCAGCGTGCTCTACATCTACGGCGAGAGTCGCAATCAGCGCTCCTGACCGCCCTCCTGCTCGCCATAGGGAGCTACCTTCCTCAGTCTCCCCACCATACAATCGTCCTCGACCCTCCCTGGGACTACTATCGGTATTAGCGAATACTAATACCGGTAAAAGAAAACACTAATACCGATATTAGTCGCGCCTAATATCGGTATTAGTGTTTTCGCTCTGGCGGGAGCTTTTTTTATGTCACTCGATCACCACGATGAGCGAATTGCGGAGAGGCGCCCAGTCGTAGACAAACTTGGCGTGGCTGGAGGCATTGCGGACACACATATGGGAGCGGGGCGTGGTGCCAAGGCTGGGGCTCCACTCGCGGATCTTGCCGTGAGGGTCATTGACCGGCACCCCGTGGATATAGGCCCCGCAGCAGAAGCGGCTGGCATAGGGGGCAAAGCCGGCAATCGTCGAGCTGCCGTCGCCGGTGTAGTACATCTTGGGTTTCTTCTCCTGCAGGAGGTAGATCCCGAGCGGCGTAGCGCGTGCATAGGGCGGTCGCTTACGGCCGGTGGTGGCGGGGTTGACACTCCTGACGAGCCACTGCCCACGAGACTCGCGCTCCACGGTGAGGATGTTTTGATTATTTCGGTCGACGAAGATGACGTGGTCAAAGAAGACACTGTCCGGCAGCAGCTCGAGGTACTTCCGCTTCACCATATACTCCCCCTCGTCGTGTCGGGCAAGGAAGATGTGGTAGAAGGAGCCAACGGAGTCAATGACGTGGACGAGTGAGCCGTCCTGAGTATAGCGGACCGGCTGGAGCGTGTCGCTTAGCTCGTAGAGTGCCGCCGACTGATAGCGCTCGACCCCATACTTGTCGGTCACGTGCTTGTACTCGTTGCGGTGGAAGTCCTTGATCGTCGGTGACTCACCATTCTTATTCTGCCGATTGGCGACCACCGCCCAGCGGTTCGCCTCCTCGTAGAGACTCTCGATGTAGGCAAGTCGCTCGCGCACCTGGTCATACTGCACCACACGGAAGGTATCTCGGTAGTCGTAGACGGAGTCGAGGTGGTACTCCTCATAGAGCAGCTCCTCCCGCAGGCTTATGTCTGCCGCCGTGAGGGGCTGCTGCTCCTCCGGCTCCGGAGCAGCGATAGTACTATCTGTAGCCGGCACGCTATCGGCCACCGTCTCAGCACTCACCCCACCCCTCCCGCAGGAGAGGAGAAGTAGCAGGAGGAGCGACAGGGATGGCAGGGTCAGGGATCGTCTATTCATTATGTATGGATGATACGATTGGGAATGGTGAGACAAGATAATCAAAATCCATCGTCTATGGGTACCTTTGTCCTGACTATGGGACAGAAACTAACTATGGAGGAGATGGGAAGGCTCTCGCCGGAGGAGTACTCCGCAGCGCCTAAGTGCCCCATCCTTGTGATACTGGACAACGTGCGGAGTCTGCTCAATGTGGGAGCGGTCTTCCGGACCGCCGATGCGCTGAGACTGCGGGGGATCGTCCTCTGCGGCATCACCGGTAAGCCGGGCCACGCCGACCTGCACAAGAGCGCCCTCGGTGCAGAGGAGACGGTCGACTGGAGCTACTGCTCCGATACCCTTGATGCGGTGCGGCAGGCACGCGAGGAGGGCTACCTGATCCTCTCCGTGGAGCAGGCGCACGACAGCATCCTGCTCCCTGACGTGGCTCAAGTGATCGACACCGAGCGCCCCACCGCCCTCATCCTCGGGCATGAGGTCCACGGCGTGCAGCAGGCGGTAGTCGATGCCTCTGACCACTGCATCGAGATCCCGCAGTACGGCACCAAGCACTCGCTCAATGTCTCCGTCGCGGCCGGCATCGTCCTCTACACCATATCACAGCTCTACCGATGAGACGCACAGCCCTTATCATCGTCGCCGCCGGTCGGGGGGTCCGTATGGGTGCTCCGCTGCCCAAGCAGTACCTCCCTCTGGAGGGGCGACCGATCCTCGCCCATACGGTGCTTGCGGCATCCTCCCTCCTCACTCCGGGCGATCAACTGATCCTCGTAATCCCTCCCGATGACAACGAGAGGGTCCGCGCCTTGCTGGAGGAGTACTGCCCGGGCGTCTCCCTGACGCTGGTGCATGGAGGTGCGACACGTGGGGAGAGCGTGCTCCACGGATTGAGAGAGGTGTCGGAGGAGATCAAGCTGGTGGCGATCCACGACGGGGTACGCCCGATCCTCAGGCGGGAGATGTGGGACCGGCTGCTCGCTGCGATGGAGGGCAGCGAGGCGGTCGTCCCGGTGACTCGCCCCACGGACAGCCTCCGGATGATCACCCCGGACGGGGCTAGCACTGTCCTCGACCGAAGCCTCGTCCGCTGCGTGCAGACACCGCAGCTCTTTACCCGCGAGGCGGTCCTCGCCGCCTACGAGGCGGAGGGCGACACGGCCCAGACGGATGACGCCGGGCTCTACAGCCTCCACACCGGACGCAGTCCGCTCCTCGTCGAGGGCGACCCGGACAATCTCAAGATCACCACCCCCCGCGACCTCGCCCTCGCCTCCCTGATCCTTTCCGCTGACAAAGAATAACCCCATGGCACGACCCGGAGACGGCACCTTGCTCGGCAGCGATCTCACCTACCTGAGTGGGATCGGGGAGCGACGCGCCCACCTGCTGGCAAGCGAGCTGTCCCTTCGGACGCTGGAGGACCTGATCCTCTACTTCCCCTACAAGTACCTCGACAGGACGCAGATTTACCCCATCAGCCAGCTCTCCACCGGACTGGCATACGTCCAGCTGAGAGGGCGCATCGTCAGTCTCGAGCAGGAGGGACAGGGACACCGCAAGCGGCTGAGGGGCTACTTCAGTGATGGCACCGGGATGGTGGAGCTGGTATGGTTTAATAGCATCTCCTACTGGACCCGCACCCTTCGTCAGGACACGGACTACATCCTCTTCGGTCAGCCCAAGGCCTTCAAGGGCGTGATCAGCATCACCCACCCCGACATCGAGGTGGCGAGCAAGGCGGGGGAGAGCGTCGGGAGCTTTTTCCCCCTCTACCACACGTCAGAGCGGATGAAGCGCTCGGGGATGGATAGCAAGGCACTCTCGGGTGCCGTCCGTAGGGCATTTGACCGGGTGCAGGGGCAGATCCCCGAGACCCTCCCCGGCTACTTCCTGAGTCAATATGGGCTGATGCCGAGGGCTCAGGCGCTCTACGCCATGCACTTCCCCACTGACTCGGCACAGCTGGAGGCGGCACAGCGGCGGCTCAAGCTGGAGGAGCTCTTCTACCTCCGCCTCCGGATGCGTCTGATCCACGCCGAGCGGCAGGCAGAGAGTGGCGGCTTCGTCCTCGGACCGCTGGGGGACCACTTCATGACCTTTTATGAGCAGGGGCTCACCTTTGAGCTCACCGGGGCGCAGAAGCGCGTCCTCAGGGAGATCCGCGAGGACGTCACCTCGGGACATCAGATGAACCGCCTCCTACAGGGCGATGTGGGCTCGGGGAAGACGGTCGTGGCGCTCCTCGCGATGCTCCAGGCGGTGGACAGCGGCATGCAGGCCTGTATGATGGCACCGACGGAGATCCTCGCGCAGCAGCACTACAATACCCTCACGAGGATGCTCCGAGGACAGAAAACATCCGTCGCCCTCCTCACCGGATCGATGCGGAAGCGGGAGAAGGAGCAGATCACCGCCCGCGTGGAGGCGGGCGAGGTGGACATCCTCGTCGGCACCCACATCTTGATCGAGGACTACGTCCGCTTCCACGCCCTCGGTATGGCGGTGATCGATGAGCAGCACCGCTTCGGCGTCTACCAGCGGAGCCGGCTCTGGGAGAAAAACCCCGCCCTCCACCCCCACATCCTCATCATGAGCGCCACCCCGATCCCCCGCACGCTCGCCATGACAATGTACGGCGACCTTGACGTCTCGGTCCTCGATGAGCTCCCACCGGGGCGCACGCCCATCAAGACTAGCTTTGCCCTCGAGAAGGACGTGGTGGAGGTGCGGAAGTTCCTCCATATGCAACTCCGAGAGGGACGGCAGGTCTACATCGTCTATCCGCTCATCGAGGAGAGCGAGAAGAGCGACCTGAAGTCGCTTGAGGAGGGGTACGACGAGACAAGGAGTATCTTCCCCTCCTATCAAGTGGGGATGGTGCACGGGAAGATGAAGGCGGCGGACAAGGAGGAGGAGATGCGGAAGTTTGCCGCCGGCGAGACGCAGATCCTCGTAGCTACCACGGTGATCGAGGTGGGGGTGGATGTGCCCAATGCCACAGTGATGGTGATCACAGCGGCGGAGCGCTTCGGTCTCTCGCAGCTGCACCAGCTCCGCGGGCGTGTCGGGCGAGGCGATAAGCAGAGCTACTGCATCCTCCGTGTGGGACCCAAGGCGGGCGCCACCTCGATGAAGCGGATCCAGGTGATGTGCGACAGCACGGACGGCTTCTACATTGCCGAGCAGGATATGGCGCTGCGGGGCTATGGCGAGCTGGAGGGGACGCAGCAGAGCGGCACGGCGATGAACCTCCGTGTGGCGGATCTCAGCCGAGATGTGACCGCCGTCACCTTTGCCGCCCGGCTGGTCGACTGGCTCCTCAAGGACGACCCCACGCTCTCCAAGGAGATCAACACGCCCATCCGCACCACCCTCGCCGAGCTGATGACCGACGCCCCCGACTGGGGCCAGATCAGCTGACCCTCCATGCACCACCGGCAGACTACGACCGCCCTCTTCTCCCATCTCTATCACTTCATATTACGTCGGTGAGGGATGAGCCTTGAATAAAATTTACCAAAACCACCGGAAAGTGTAAAATAAATTAATACCTTTGTCGCATACCAAGCTGGCACCCGGCTTCAACTCCTTTAGCAATCACGGCAACCCCACTCCCGGAGTGGAAGGACTTCATACGAATACAATTTACAAACACTATCGGTAGCATTAGCATTATGGACACAACTATCCGACGCTTTACCGCCATAGTCGCCCTATTCATCGGCTTATGCCTGCAGGTCTATGCCCAGTCTCAGGAGACTGTGACACTCGTTCTGAGTCAGACGACTCTGCAGGAAGCTCTGAATCGGGTGCAAAAGCAGACAGGCGTGACTATTACCTTCTCTCCGCAGAGCCTCTCCAAGGAAGCGAGCCGGAAGGTCTCACTCAAGGTGAGTAACGTATCTCTCAAGGCAGCCATGGATCGCCTCCTTGAGGGGTCCGGGATGACCTACACCATCAGCGGCAAGCAGGTGGTGATCACGAAGTCCGGACCGGTCAAGAGTGGTCCGACCACCATCCACGGTACCGTGGTTGATGAGGCAGGGGAGCCCCTCCCCGGTGTCACGATCCGGCTGAAGGGGAGCAACAGAGGCACGACCGCCAATGTCGATGGCTCCTACAAGCTCGATGTGCCCAATATCAAGACCGCCGTCCTCGTCTTCTCCCTCATCGGCATGAAGACGGAGGAGGTAAAGCCCAAGAGTGCTACCGTCAACATGACCCTCCGCGAGGCAGCCGAGCTGCTGGGTGAGGTGCTGGTGGAGAGTACAGGATACCAGGATACGGAGAAGCGGCTCTCCACCTCCTCCGTTGTCACCATCGACGCCTCTGACGTGCTGACGGCTGATGCCGGCTCCGTCGATCAGATGCTCTCCGGTAAGATCCCGGGACTGACCGTCCTCGGTGATGTCTCCACGCCGGGTGCCGCGGCCAAGATCCGCGTGCGCGGCGTCTCCACACTCTCCGGCAGTCGCGACCCGCTCTGGGTGGTCGATGGTATCATCCTCGACGACCCGGTACCGCTATCGGCTGAGGAGATCAACTCGCTAGATAATGTCAATCTCATCGGTAACGCCATCTCGGGACTTAACCCAATGGACATCGAGAAGATCGATGTGCTGAAGGACGCCGCCGCCACCGCGATCTATGGTGTGCGCGCCGCCAATGGCGTCATCGTTGTCACGACGAAGAAAGGCTCCGGTGGGCGCTTTGCTGTCAATTACAGCGGCTCCGTCACCTACAACCAGCGACCCAACTACGGACAGATGGCGCTGATGAACTCCAAGGAGCGCATCGAGGTCTCCAAGGAGATCGAGGAGCGTGGTCTTCCCTTCCTCTTCCGCGTCTCCCGCGTAGGGTACGAGGGACTGCTGATGGACCTCTACGACAGGAAGCTGACGGAGGACCAGTTCCTCCAAGGTGTGAAGACGCTGGAGGAGAATAACACTGACTGGTTTGACCTCCTCTTCCGCGACACCGCCTCTCAGCGGCACAACCTCAGTCTCAGCGGTGGCAACGACAAGGCGACCTACTACGCCTCCGGAAGCGTTGCCCTCCAGCCCGACCTCGTGAAGGGGAAAGGGGTGAATAACTACAATGGGATGCTGAAGATCAACTTCCGTCCCTCGAAGCAGGTGACCGCTCAGGTGCAATTCCGCGTCAATGGCAGTGATAAGAACTACACCTACATGAGCGTCTCTCCCTACGCCTATGCCCTCCGCACCTCCCGAGCCATCGCCGCCTATGACGACGCCGGGGAGCGACTCTTCTACAACAACTCTATGGGCTACATGGAGGAGCTTCGCTTCAACATGATGCACGAGATGGAGCATACCGGCAATACGGTGAAGGGGAATGGCTACAATGCCATCGCCTTCCTCGAGTACCGCCCCATCCTCGACCTGAAGCTCAATACTACCTTCGGTCTCAATATGAGCAATACGCAGAGTGAGTCGTGGTTTGACGAGCAGTCCTACGAGGCGGCAAAGATGCGCCGGCTCAATTACGGCAGCCCCCTACCGGACACCGAGAAGTTCCGCAAGGAGATGTGCACACTGCCCTATGGCGGTATGATGAGCACCAATAACATGCGCAACCTCAGCTGGCAGTGGCGTGCGCAGCTGATCTACAACCTCCGCCGCGGACCGCACGTCCTTTCAATCAATACCGGTCCCGAGCTCCGCTCCGTACACTACACCGGTATCTCCTCCAAGGAGTACGGCTACCTGCCGGAGCGCGGTCAGACCTTTATGTACATCGACCCGACAGTCTGGCTCGCCTACAAGAATATGGCAGAGTACTCGAGAGACCGGATAACGAATAGTCTCTCCAACTTCGTCTCCCTCTTTGCCAACCTCACCTACACCTACGACCGGCGCTACATCGCCACCTTCAACGTCCGCGCTGAGGGGTCCAATAAGTTTGGTCAAGATCCCAAGGCTCGCTTCCTCCCGATCTGGTCGCTCTCCGCACGCTGGAACGCCCACGAGGAGGACTTCCTGAAGGACGTCAGCTGGCTCAATCTCCTTAGCTTCAAGGGCTCCTACGGTATCCAGGGTAATGTCTCCGACGACCAGACACCGAGCCTGATCATGCGCTTCGGAGAGTACGAGAGCCTGAGCGAGCAATTCCAGAGCCACATCTCCAAGCTCCCCAATCCCAACCTCCGCTGGGAGAAGAATACGTCGTGGAATGCCGGCTTCGAGACCGCCCTCTTCGACAACCGTCTGACCTTCTCCGTCGACTACTACCAGCGTATCGGTACCGACCAGCTGATCAATAAGGTGGTCTCTCACACCCTCGGACGTACCAATATCCAGATCAATGCCGGTACGCTCGTCAATAAGGGACTTGACTTCATGGCCACGGTGACCCCGATCCGCACGAAGGACTGGACCTGGACCCTCAATGTCAATGGCTCCCATAACGAAAACATCGTCACCGACGGCGGTATCAATACCGACTACACCTATCTCCAGCTCCTCAATGGTAGCGTGATCCGGAATGGCGAGTCAGTCAATACCTTCTACTCCTACCGCTTCAAGGGTCTGACAGAGAAGGGTCTGCCTGACTTTTACGGCATCGAGCCGTCCAAGGAGGGTGAGACGAGGGAGGACTTCTATGCCCGCGCCTTTGTCAACTCCGGCTCCCGCATCCCGATCGCACAGGGAGGTATGGGCACCTCACTGAGGTGGAGGGACCTGACGCTTAACCTCTTCTTCAGCTACAGCGTTGGCAATAAGGTCCGCCTCAATGACCTCTACAACGACGGCGGTCAGACCACACCGAAGCCTCAGGAGAACCTCTCCTCCGAGCTGGTGGATCGCTGGCGTCAGCCGGGCGATGAGACGAAGACGAATATCCCCGCCATCTCGTCAAATTCATTGGATGATGTAGCGATCAAGCCAGGCACCCTGTTAAGCGAGGGGAGCCGCTATAAGTACGAGTTTGCCCGCAATCGCTGGCAGATGTACAATAAGAGCGACCTCCGTGTCGTCAGTGGATCCCACGTCCGTCTCCGCTCCGCATCGCTCGTCTACCGCTTCCGCCCGGAGCTGCTGGAGAAGACCGGTTTCCTCCGCTCTGCCAATGTGAGACTGGAGGGCTACAACCTCCTCCTCTTCGCCTCCAAGGACCTCCACGGACAGGATCCGTCTCAGGTCACCCTTGGATCTCGTACGACCCCTCCGTTGCCCTCCTTCGCCGTGACGGTCAACCTGGGATTCTAATCGCTCACTACAGAACGGACACTTCATATTATGAAACGATATACTTCACTCGTAGCGACCACAGCTCTGCTGGCGACCCTCATCCTCTCGGGATGCAAAGGGTTCCTGGACGAGTACTCGCAGGACACCATTGTCCCGACGACCACCAAGGACTACTCCGAGATCCTCTACGGAGATGCGTACTTCAAGGAGGTTGCCCTCCCCTACAGGTACCTTGACCTCCTCACAGACGATGTCACTTGTAAAATCAATGCGGAAGCCTCACAAAGTGAGGATAAGCGAAAGACAGGATACGGATACTACACCTGGCAGGACAATCCTGAGCTCTCGCCCACAAAGGTGCTTAATACTGACCTCACTTGGCTGACGCTCTATGAGCATATCCTCACAGCCAATATCATCCTCGATGCCCTCGATGACATGAAGGGGACTGTGGAGGAGAAAGCACAGCTCGAGGGTGAGGCTCATGCGATACGCCTCTTTGCCTACTTCATGCTGACCAATATCTATGGCGAGCCGTACGACCCTGCCACCGCCTCCACGGCTATGGGTGTCCCGCTCAACTACCACCACTTTGCCGAGGACGTAAGCTTCCCCCGCGCCACCGTAGCGGAGGACTATGCTGAGATGGAGAAGGACATACAGGGTGCTCATGAGGCTTTTGCCAAGGCGAGTGGCGAGCGAAATATATTCCGCTGGAACCACGCTGCCACCGCCGTACTCGCCTCTCGCGTCTACCTCCACATGCAGCAGTGGGACAAGGTGATAGAGTATGCCGACCTAGCCCTCTCACTCAATGGCGCACTCAGGGATCTCAATACGCTCCCTGCGCCGGGCAGTGACGAGGCGAAAAAATTCATCTGCAAGGAAAATAAGGAGATCAATTACTCCTATGGCTTCGGCAACATCGAGGAATTGATTAACAACTACGCCTACTACTTTGGTCCCTCGGACGACCTTATGTCTTCCTTTGGCAAGGGAGACCTAAGATACAATGGCGAAAAAGGGTACTTCATCAATACCACTAAGAAGAACGTGGCTGGATGGTTTGCTCCTCCAAAATGGGTAATCACAACCGACATCGTCAAGACCGATATGAGCGAGGTTACCGGCACCTATGGCTTTGCCATCCGCTCCGCCGAGGCGTACCTCAATCGCGCTGAGGCCTACGCTATGAAGGGCGACCTCTCCCGTGCGATGAAGGATCTGAACGCCCTCCGCCGTGCCCGCATCACACCCGAGCACGCCACGCTGGCAACTCCAGCCACGCAGGACGAGGTGATTCGTCTCATCCGCGAGGAGCGCCGTAGGGAGTTCTGCTTCGAGCAGCTCCGCTGGTTTGACCTCCGTCGTCAGGGGATGCCGGAGCTGCACCACACCTACATCACCGGTACAGATAAGGAGACAGGGACCGAGGAGTACACCCTCCCCGCCAAGTCCCCCAAGTACGTCCTCCCTGTGCCACACACCGTCCGTATCTCCGACGCTGTACTCGGCGGAGGGAAAGCGACGAAGTAATCCTCACTATAGAGACCAATATAGGATATGAAACGCCATACGACATCGACACTCGCCACTCTCGCGGGACTGATACTGCTTACTACCGTCGCCTGCCATCGGGAGGCTCCCGTAGTCTCGGAGTTGGGCAAGCCACAGTACGAGATCAAGGACGGCTCCGACTACGTATCTCACACCATCTACGACATCTACAAGCGGACCGGTCTTGAGATCGTCTACAACTTTGACCCCAAGCATGCCAGGTGGAACCTCGGCAGCACCCAGATTCGCGGTCCGCGGTACACCGCCATTGATCCGGCCAGCACGGAGGCTATGAAGATGGTGGAGGATAACCTTCGCTTCTTCACTGAGGAATTCCTCCCCGGATACTCTGATGACTTCATCAAGCAGTACTTCCCTCTGCGCTGCTTCATGGCAGACACGCTCAATGTGTACAAGGGAAAAAATGATGTTTTTGCCACCTCACTCCGTGACCACATAGCCTTCAATATGTACCGCGAGGGGGAGGTCATCATTATCAAGAAAGGGTCGCAAGTGCTGAAGTACAAGACGCGTGAGGAGATACGCACAGAGATGATCCCCCGACTGCACTCTACGCTCTGGACCTTCATCTTTGCTCACCGCATCAGCGCCCCCACAGCATTCAAGGCACTCTCTCAGGACTACTACGGCCAAGTCATTGGCAAGAGACAGAAGGTTGGTAAGAAGGAAGACCTTGATCATCGTAGGGATGTCCTGATGAGTCACGGCTTCTGGGACTACGATGAGTTTAATAGTGGTTGGGCCACCTACAAGGCCCACAAGGACCCCTCACTCGACATTGCCGACTATATCTACCGCATGACGACAATGTCGGAGGCGGAGATCCAGGAGGCTATGGGCGACTACACGATCATGCACGAGAAGTACGACGCCCTCCGCTCCTTCATCAAGGAAAAGACCGGCATGGACCTCCAGACCATCGGCAACGCTGCCGCCAAGAAGCGCCAGACCCCGAGCAATTAATCACTCAGACATCACCACATAACACATGAGACACTGCTACAGACTCCTCCTCACCCTGCTGCTGCTGCTACCGACCGGCGCCACCCGCCTACAGGCCCAAGACTTCGGCGACCTGATCGGGGCAGTCATGGACAAAGAGGACGAGCCGAAAGACGACAAGGGGAAGGAGGATAAGGACGACAAGGGGAAGAAGTACTCCGACGTCATCAAGAATCCCTCCAAGACCGTGCGAGGATTTATCGACCTGCACCTCCAGAAGGGGAAGGTCTACATGGAGATCCCGGTCGCCCTCCTCGATCGACCGATGCTCTTCACCGGTCGTGTTGATGCCATCAGCGACAATACCGACGTCATCGCCGGTGAGATGCCGGCGGAGCCACTCATGGTCTCTTGGTCAAAGGACGATGAGCGCCTCTACCTCCACCAGCTCAATACCGCCATCACCGCAGACCCCGAGTCCTCAATCTACAAGAGGGTGCAGGACAATCACCTGATGCCGGTGCTGAGTGCCTTCAAGATCGCCACCTGGCGCCCCGACTCCACCGCTGTGGTCATCGACGCCACGTCGCTCTTCCTCACCGACAAGGCCCCGATCACACCCTTCCTCCCCAAGTCCCCCTTTGACTCCTTCTTCGGAGCCAATAAGCTGAGCGGGAGCTTCAAGAAGGACCTCTCCTCCATCACCGACATCAGCGCCTTCCCGCGTAATCTCAACGTGACCGTCCGCGCTGTCTACACCGTGGATAAGGAGCCCTTCACAGCTGTGATCAACGCCTCCCTTGGTCTGCTGCCGGACTACAAGGATATGATGCGTCCCCGCCTGCACGACTACCGCATAGGCTACTTCACCAATGGGACCACCAAGATCACCACCGACGCCCTGTCGATGGAGAAGGTGAAGTACATCAATCGCTGGCGCCTCGAGCCAAAGCCCGAGGATATCGAGCGACACAAGCGAGGCGAACTCGTCGTCCCCGCCAAGCCGATCGTCTACTACATCGATGATGCATTCCCCGAAGAGTGGTACCCCTACCTCAAGCAAGGCATCGAGGACTGGCAGAAGGCATTTGAGGCGATAGGCTTCAAGGACGCCATCGTCGCGAAGCGCTATCCAAAGGATGACCCGAGCTTTAACCCCAACGACATCCGCTACACCTGCCTCATCTACTCCTCCTCTCAGCAGGCCAATGCGATGGGTCCCTCCTGGACCGACCCCCGCACAGGTGAGATCCTCCAGGCCTCGGTATACTTCTACCACAACGTGCTCGAGCTGGTGCACGACTGGCGATTCTGCCAGACAGCGGCTGCCGACCCCTCCGCCCGCGGGCTCCACTACGAGATCTCCGTCCTCGGTCCGATGCTGCGCTACATCGTGGCACACGAGGTGGGGCACACCCTCGGTCTGAGGCACAATATGGGCGCCTCCTCTTCCTACAAGGTGGAGGACCTCCGCTCACCCGACTTCACTACCAAGTACGGCACCACCCCGTCCATCATGGACTACGCACGCTACAATTACGTCGCACAGCCCGGTGATGGCGTGACCAACTTCCTCCCCCCGCTCATCGGCATGTACGATATGTACGCCATCTCCTGGGGCTACAAGCCGATCTACGAGGCTGCCACCCCGGAGGAGGAGCGTCCGATCCTCAATCGCTGGATCACCGATAAGCAGGGTGACCGTCGCTTCGCCTACGGACCGCAGCAGATCCTCTCCAATGCCGACTACACCGCTCAGACCGAGGACCTCGGTGATGATCCGGTGCTGGCAAGCTACTATGGCATCGAGAATCTAAAGCGCACCGTGGATCATCTCTTTGACTGGACTCCTCAGGAGGACGGCAAGACCTACAAGGCTCAGGAGCGCCTGCTCAGCTCGCTGGCAGGGCAATTCCGCCTCTACATCGGCCACGCCACCTCCGTCATCGGAGGCTTTAGGAGAAATCTCCCCGTGCACGGTGACGGGCAGACCAAGTACTCCGTGCCCTCCCGGAAGGAGCAGCAGCGCGCACTTCGCTTTGTCCTCGACCAGTCAATTGACTTCCCCCGCTGGATGTCCACGAAGGAGGTGACGGCGAAGCTGGGCAAGCAGCCCAATAACTTCTCCGACCAGATCTTCTCCACCATGAGCATGCTGACCGGCACCTCCGTCCTGAGCCGTCTCTCCAATACGGCTCTCTACTCCGAGGAGCGAAACCCCTACACCCCCGAGGCCTACCTCGCCGACCTGCACGACTATGTGTGGCAAAACGGCGGAGCACTCACCCCTGTGGAGCGCAATATGCAGTATGCCTACGTCTCTCAGCTGCTCAGCGGGCTCGGGCTCGACGGGAAGAAGAGCAACGACAAGCAGAAGCTCAAGACTCAGGCGATCAACGTCCGTGGACCTCTCTACAAGAGCCTCCTCGGTGCCCGCTCAGTCATCTCATCGCGGATGGGCAACCACCCCGAGGCGGGACACTACGCCGATCTCTACTACATGATCGATCGCGCCCTCAGCGGTAAGAACTGATCCCTTACACCCACCCATCAAGCGGGGCATGTTGACCACCCGGTCGGCATGCCCCGCTTCTTTTTATGTATAAAGGTCATCTACACACCACCTCTCGGGAAGCGAGAGACGCTACTCAGCCACTCAGGGGACTTCTTTGTGCCTTCTATTTGTCGGTTCATACTTA
This sequence comes from Porphyromonas sp. HMSC065F10, assembly GCF_001808555.1. Taxonomy (GTDB): domain Bacteria; phylum Bacteroidota; class Bacteroidia; order Bacteroidales; family Porphyromonadaceae; genus Porphyromonas_A. The sequence goes on along the minus strand of NZ_KV793774.1, from coordinate 41,503 downwards.
CGCTCCAGTGGGATCGAGAGGGACAGCACCCTCTGTTGGGTGCACGCTACATCACCGAGGCATTGAGGGGCGTGGCCCCGAAAGCCTTGGGAAGCGAGGACAACAGGTATCTCGGATTCTCGGTAGGCTGTGTCTCCCTACCCCTCCTCCCTGTCCTTTCAATCGACCTTAGGATCACCCCTAAATCTAATACCGATATTAGTGATCACTAATACCGATATTAGCGATCACTAATATCGGTATTAGAGTTTCGCCAGAGGGATAGGAGGTAGACGGGCTATAGACCGAGGGAGTAGAGAGGGCGCGGAAGTGGGGTAAAAAAAGCCCCCTCTCTCTGCCGAGGTCTCGGCAGAGAGAGAGGGGGGTATGTGGGTAGGGGGACGACGGATCAAGGAGGGTCCTCGGTGCCGCCAGCATAGAGAGACCTTAGCTCTGCGGGTCGTCCGTGGCGTTTCTCTTGACGAGGAGCCAGATCACCAGAGCGATGATCACCAGCACGAGGAGGGAGATCCCGGCGAAGGCGAGGAGGTGGACGGCACCCTTGACGGCGTAGTAGATCCCTACGCAGAGGAGGAAGATGATCGCAAGGGTGATAAGGATTTTCTTGAAGTTCATATACTTAACTCTTATATGGGTTGGCGTGTTAGCGTCCGTTTTTCTGCTGCTGCTCGCGGAGCTTCTTCATCTGCTCCTTCTGAGCTCTCTCAAGCCGCTCCATGAAGCCTGACTGCTTTTTTTTCTTGGGCTTCCTGGCATTCTCCTGCAGCTGGGCGAAGAGCTTTTTCTCATCGATGGCCCACTGGAAAGCCTTGGTCTGCAGGATACTGATGAGGAGGGAGGCGAAGTAGTAGAGCGAGAGTCCGGAGGCGTTGTTATTGAGGAAGAAGAAGAGGAAGACCGACATGAAGATCGGCATCGCCTTCATCATACAGGCAGACTGCTGATCACCGCCTGCCGTACCGGACTGCGTGAGCCGCATGTAGATGATCTGCGTCACGGTCATCAGGAGGCAGAAGAGCGAGATGTGGTCCCCGATCATCGGGATGTCGGCACCCCAGCGGATCACGTCGTCGTAGGTACTGAGGTCCTGCGCCCAGAGGAAGCTCTCACCGCGGAGGTTGAGGCTGGTGGGGAAGTACTGGTACATGGCGATGAGGATCGGCATCTGGAGGAGCATCGGCAGGCAGCCACCCATGACGTTGACACCGGCATTCTGGTAGAGCTGCATCGTCGCCTTATTGCGCTCCATCATCTTGTCCTCGCCGGGATACTTCGCATTGATCTCATCGACGAGCGGCTTGATGACCCGCATCTTGGCCTGACTCTTGAAGGACTTGTAGGTAAATGGGGCGAGTATCAGCTTGATGATCAGCGTCAGGAGGATGATGATGAGCCCGTAATTGGAGATGTACTTCTCAAGGAAGTTGAAGACCGGCAGGACGACCCAGACGGTGATGAAGCGGAACCACTTCCCCATATCGATCACCTCGGTCAGGTGAGTCTTGTCGCCAAGGTCCTTGTCGAGGCTCTTCAGGAGGGTGTGGTCGTTGGGGCCACTGTAGATCTGGAGCGAGATGGGCTGTGTGCCATCGAAGGGGAGGACAAACTTTGCCTCCATCTCCTTGAGTTTCTCAGGATCTCCCTTGATCACCTCCTGGCTTGCCGCCAGCGTGCCGAGGCGATTGCGGGAGTAGACGATCGTGGAGAAGAACATGTCTCGGAAGGCGACCCACTTCACCTCGTTCGTCAGCTCTTTATCCACCGACTTGCCGGTATCGAACTTGTCAACGTCACCATCGGTGAATTCGTACGCCATGCCGGAGTAGCGCTGCTCGGCCTGCTCGCTCTTCTCATTCTTATAGATAGAGAGAGACATCTCCGCATCGAGGAAGGGGGAGTTGGGTGCCATCACGCTCTTGAAGTCTCCCGTGCCGACTATCGTGACATCGATGAGGTACTTGGGGAGAAGGGTGTAGACGAGCGTGAGGCTGGAGCCATTGGTCGCCATGGCAGACATCTTGACCTGCGTGGGGCTCACCTGCTCACCGACGAAGTAGAGGTCCTCGGTGCGGACGACGCGGTTTCCACTCGTGAAGAGGGTGAGATTGAAGTGGCTGTCGTCCGGTCGGATGAGCCGGACCGGAGCTCCCTGGTAGTCCTTATACCCCAATATCTCCGAGGAGATCGGCTTACCGCCCTTCGTGGAGAGGGTGACAGAGAGGGAGTCATTGGCGATCGTGAAGGTCTGCTCCCTGCCGTGTGCAGCTGTGGCGAAGGGACCAAATGCCTCCGCTGCCTGAGCCGTCAGGATGGAGTCGCGCTCGGCGGGGGTGTACTGTGCGAGGGTGGCACTCCTGCGGAGGGAGTCCTCTGTCGCGATCCGGTCTATGGAGTCGGCCATGGCGCGCTCCTCGGTCTGAGCGGCGAGCGCCACGGAGTCAGCGTAGCGCTGCCGGAGCTCCAGCTCCTCCTTGGAGGGGCGACCGAGCAGGGAGAATACCACGAGGACTACGCCCATGAGGACGAGACCGATGATCGTATTTTTATCCATTACTTATCTGTCTGAGGACAGCTCGGCAGAGCGAGCCATCGAGATGATCGTCTGTACTTAGTGTGTAGAGCTGCTTTACTTGGTCTCTCCCTCACGGGCAGCCTTGTGACTAAGGGCCGCCTCAACGAGAGACATGAAGAGCGGGTGGGTGTGCTGGAGGGTGCTGGAGTACTCGGGGTGATACTGCACACCGATGAACCACTGCTTGTCGGGCAGCTCCACCACCTCCACGAGACCGGTCTCGGGGTTGCGACCTGCGATCAGCACGCCCGCCTCCTCAAAGGCCTGGTCGTACTTGCTATTAAACTCATACCGATGGCGGTGACGCTCACGGATGGTCTCTGCGCCGTAGATCTGTGCCACCTTGCTGCCCTTAGTCAGCTCGCAATCGTAGCCACCGAGGCGCATGGTGCCTCCCAGCATGGTCACCTCCTTCTGCTCCTCCATCAGGTCGATGACGGGATCGGGGGTCTGGGTGTCAAATTCGGTACTATTTGCCTGCTCCAGCCCGAGCATATCGCGGGCTATCTCGATGCAGATGCACTGCATGCCGAGGCAGATGCCGAGGGTCGGCAGGTCGTGCTCACGGCAGTAGCGGATCGCGGTCAGCTTGCCGGGGATGCCGCGCGAGCCAAAGCCCGGAGCGATCACCACTGCATCGCAGGGCGCAAGCAGCTCAGCGACATTCTCATCCGTGATCTTCTCGCTCGAGATGCGGACGAGATCGACTAAGCGGCCATTGTAGACACCGCTCTGCTGGATCGCCTCATCGATCGACTTGTAGGCATCCTGGAGAGAGACGTACTTGCCGACAAGACCGATCTTGACCGGCTCTTTCTTCTCCGCCTCCTCAGCCAGCTCAAGGTAGTGGCGCCACTCTTTCAGCTCCGGAGCGGGGCCGACGGGGAGCTTGAGCTGCCGCAGCACCGCCTCATCCATTTTCTGCTCCTCGAGGAGTAGCGGCACACGGTAGATGGAGGGGCAGTCGTAAGACTGGATCACCGCCTCCTTGGGGACGTTGCAGAAGAGTGCCACCTTGCGCAGCAGGTCCTCCTCGAGCTTCATCTCGCTCCTCAGCACCAGCATATCCGGCTGGATGCCCTCCTCCTGGAGCGACTTGACGGAGTGCTGGGTGGGCTTCGTCTTCAGCTCCTTAGCCGCATGGAGATAGGGGACGTAGGTGAGGTGGATCACCATGCAATTGTCATCGCCCAGCTCCCACTTGAGCTGGCGCACCGCCTCGAGGAAGGGGAGCGACTCGATGTCGCCCACCGTGCCGCCGATCTCGGTGATGATGATGTCGTAGTCGTCGTCCTTGGAGAGACGCTTGACACAGCGCTTGATCTCGTCCGTGATGTGGGGAACCACCTGTACCGTCTTGCCGAGGAAGTCTCCCCGGCGCTCCCGCTGGATCACGTTTTGATAGACGCGCCCCGTGGTGACGTTGCTATTGCGGGAGGTCTTGATGTCGAGGAAGCGCTCATAGTGCCCCAGGTCGAGGTCAGCCTCGTAGCCGTCATCGGTAACGAAGCACTCGCCATGCTCGTAGGGATTGAGCGTCCCGGGGTCGATATTGATGTAGGGATCAAACTTCTGGATCGTGCACTTCAGCCCGCGGCTGATCAGCAGTCGACCGAGAGAGGAGGCGATGATGCCCTTACCGAGGGAGGAGACCACCCCGCCGGTGACGAATATATACTTGGTGTCCTTTGTTTTCATGGCGCTACAATGACTGGATGATGGCAGCATAGACCCATCTACACTGTGTCGCAAAGATACCATTTTTACCCCGAAAGGCTTACAAGGAGCGTCCCCTGCCGTGGGATACACGACAGGGGACGCTGAGAGAGTGAGAGGGGGGAGATTAATCCTCCTTCTCAGGATACATAGGTGCCTCCTTCAGGGCCTGCTCCATGTGGCTGATCCAGACGTTGGCAATGGCGGGATAGTCGGCAAGTCCCTTCATGATGCAATTCTCGAGCGGGCAGGTGTAGCCGGCCTTGACCATCTCAGCACGCCAGCTGCCCTCCTCGGCCGGGGTATTGATCCCGCCCTTGAGGTCGTTATTGGCGTGGTCACCGGCGATGGACATCAGCGGGTGGAGGATCACCTCGCCGGAGTTAAAGCCGGCTTTCTTCATCCGTCCGATCATCTCGCCGATGTAGTTGCCCTCCATGTCGACCGTGGCAACGAAGTAGTGCTTGTCGAGCTTCTGGAGCGCCTCCTCGATCATGATGTAACGGCTGTTACCATTGCCGTAGTTCATGTTGGCAGGGTTACCATGACCCATGAAGCATACGAGCTTACCGGCCTTGACCTCCTTACCGAAATTCTTGTGCAGCTCAGCGGCCACCTTGTCACAGTCGACCCCCTCGTAGAGGAGCGGTCCGGCGAGGTAGACAGTCACATCGGCAAAGGGGGTCTTGCCGCCCTCAACGCTGTGGTTGTGGAAGTCCTTGAGGCAATTCTGCACCCGGAGATACTCCTCACCGGGGATGACGTGGAGGGACTGCACGGCGATGTCCTTGTAGCCGGCATTGCCGAGCGCCTCCATGTAGAATTGCGGGGCATAGTAGTTCCACCCCTTCTGGGCGCAGCGGGTCATGCAGATCTCGGAGGTGAAGGAGAAGTAGACGTCCCGATCGGGGAACTTTGCCTTGAAGCTCTTGACCAGCTCCTTGAAGGACTGCTGTGGAGCATCCCAGGTGCTACCGAAGGAGACGAGGAGGAGTGCCTTGTCGGTGCTCTTCGTCGTCTTGACCTCCTGAGTCACGGCGGTCATCTTGCGGTCAAAATTGGACTTTAGGTCCGGCTTGTTGCTCTCCTCGCAGCCGCTGAGGGCTGTAGCGAGCATGCCCATCAGTAGGAGGGGCATCAGTTTCATTAGCTTACGCATAGTAAAGTGATAATTAAAAAGTGAGTAAAAAACTATAGTTGCGATCACTCCTCAGAGTCATCGTCTGTAGACTGTCGGTGAGACCTGCCGGAGGCAGACCTCAGCTCCTTGCCGAAGTTGATCGTGCAAGAGAGGTAGAAGGTGCGCCCCGGAGTGTAGGTCCCATAGTGGAGCCCATGGTAGGTGGTCTCGTAGTAATCGAAGATATTGTCGACCCCGGCATCGATGGCGAGTCGCCAGGAGTTGCTGAGGGTAAGGTCGTGGCGGGTATTGATCCGCCAGAGGGTGTAGGGCTTGCCATTGCCATCGTCCTGGTAGTAGCGCGTGCTCTGCATCCTGCCGTAGAGCCCCACGCCGAGGTGGTAGCGGTCGGGGAGCAGCTCGCGCGACCAGTCGAGGCCGATGGTACCGCGGTGGTGTGCCATCCCGTCGATGATCACCCGCTTCATCGTCTCCTCCTCGAGGTCGTAGAGCAGGGCATCGGTGTCGAGGTAGCTGTAGCCCGCTGAGAGGGCAAGCGAGGGCAGCACCTGCCACTTCCCCTGGAAGTCCACCCCGAGGGTGCGGGCGCTGTCCATATTCTTATACATCCGCACGCGCGCCGGGTCGTAGGTGAGGAGGAGCTCCGACGGAGCCTCAGAGCGCGGCACGGTGACGAGGGTGATCATATTGCGGAGCCAATTGGCATACCCCGTGACGTGGAGCGAGAGGGGTCCCTCCCGATATTCGACGTCTCCCGACAGGTAGCGGCTCGACTGGGCATCCAGCCCCTCGTTGCCGAGGTAGAGTGCCAGCATCCCCATCTGGCGGACGTAGCGGTAGTGGAGCTGCTTATTGGAGGGTGTCTTGAAGCCCTCCGAGTAAGTCCCGCGGAGATTAACCGGCCCCACCTTATACCTGAGGGAGAGCTTTGGCGAGAGTTTTAGCCCAAAGGCAGGATGATAGGTAAGTCGTGCACCTGCGGTGACGTTGAGCCGGTCAATGGGGTCCCACTCGTCCTGCAGATAGAGCCCGAGGAGATAGTCCTGCACCCGCTCGCGGTCAAGCCGGTAAGGGGCGATGAGCCAATTGTACTGCAGGTCCAGTCCGGTGCTGAGGCGATGGTGTACCGGCAGCTCGAGGACTCCCTTCAGGTGACCGATCAGTCTCTGCTGATCGCTCTGCAGAGCGACGTCATCGGGGTAGTAGGGGTAGCTATTCTCTTTCCCCGTATCATCCCACTCCTTGATCCAGGTAAGCCCGGTGTAGACGTAGTAGTAGGCGTGCCGGTCGTAGAGGAGGTCCGCCGTGAGCAGGTGTCCCTCGGGGAGCTGCCAGCGGATGCCGGTGGCAGCGGAGGCGTTGCGGTAGCGGAAGTCGTAGGTCTTGTAGTCCGGGATGCCGGTGGGTCGGTGGATGTCCTTGCGGTAGACGCTTCCCTCGAGGTAGGCGGAGAGGAGCTTGGAGGGGCGCCAGTCGAGCCGCTCACCGAGGGTATAGTCAAGGTAAGGGTTGCTGGTGTTATTGACGGAGTTGGTCACCGGGTGCTCGTACCTATTGGGGTCCTCGTAGGTGGTGTTTTGCCAGCCGGCGGAGTGCTTGAGGTGGAAGTCCGTCCGCGAGGTGACCCTGCCGATCGTCGCCTGTGCGGAGGTCGACTGGATCACCGAGCCGTAGGAGCCGATGCGGGTGGTATTGACGAGCGAGAGGTCGCGCGTGCTCTTGCGGGTGATGATATTGATCACGCCGGCTATGGCATCACTGCCGTAGAGGGCGGACGAGGCACCGCGGATCACCTCGATGCGCTCTATACGCGTCGGGTCGATGACATCGAGATTGACCTGCCCGCCGAGGTCGCCCATCAGCCGCTTGCCGTCTACGAGGATCAGAACGTACCCACCCGAGAGGCCACCCATCTGCATCGAGGTGCCCATATCGCTCCGGCTGAAGTCTATTGATGGGATCAGCCCGGAGAGGATCTGCGAGAGCGGAGCGTGGCCAAAGCTCCGGAGCGCCTTCCGGTCGATCACCTCGGTCTGTACCGGGGCATCCTTGATCAGCCGGAGTGTCCCGGTGCCGGTGACGACAAATTCGTCGAGGCTGTAGTCCCGCACCGAGTCGCCCGGCAGCGTCTGCGCCATGGCGACGGTGCCGAGGAGTAGCCCCGCAGCGAGGAGAGGAAGAAAGTGATGTGACATATAGACTAAGGTGTTACTTGATTTCCATTCCGATCAGGCGAGCCACCAGCTCGTCCGTGAGTGCAAGGTGGGTGTAGCTCGCCAGTAGCCGCCCCCGCCGCCAGAGAGCCGCAGGCACCGCCTCCCCACGAGCATCGTACTGCTGCAGGGAGGAGGGAAGGGGATCGATGATATGGGAGTAGTGAAACTCGTGACCCCTCACCGCCACGCCATCGAGCGTGAAGCTCCGGTAGCCGAGCGTCAGCCGCTTCCCCTCCATCGTTGCCACCTGGTCAAGCACCCCGGCGAGATCGTACGCCCGACCGCTCTCGTCGATGATCTGCCGACAGAGGAGCATCATCCCGCCACACTCGGCGAGGAGCGGGCGGCCGCTGTCAGCGTACTCCCGGAGACTGCGGAGCATCGACCGATTGTGCGCCAGTTGCTCCAAGTATAGCTCCGGGTACCCACCCGGAAGGTAGAGGAAGTCGCACTCCGGCAGACGATCATCCCGCAGCGGACTAAAGAATGTGACCTCGCCAAAGCGGGCGAGCACCCTCAGGCTCTCCTCGTAGACGAAGCTGCACGCCTCGTCCAGGGCGACAGCGATACGGAGGTCAGCCCTCCGCTCCGCCGACTCCCGTGGAGCGGTGATCCCCTCGCACGCCGTCCGCTCCAGCAGGCAGTCGAGGTCAATGCTCGCCTCAACCAGATCCGCTGCCGCCTCGGCATACTGCTCAGCGACATCCCGCTCCTCAGTCTGCAGGCCGAGGTAGCGCTCGGGGATCACAAGGGCGTCGCACTTGGGAAGTACTCCGAGGACCGGCAGCCCCGCCGCCTCCACCGCCTCGGTGAGGAAGTGTCGGTGCCGGGGGGAGCTCACCTTATTGAGGATCACACCGGCTATCGACACCCGTGGATCGAAGTGGCGGTAGCCGTAGAGCAGGGGTGCCAGACTGTATGCCATCGCCCCCGGCGTCACCACCAGAACCACCGGCAGGCGAAGCAGGCGCGCCACCTCGGCGGACGAACCGCGATCCCTGTCATAGCCGTCGAAGAGTCCCATCACGCCCTCTGCCACCGTCACCTCAGCCCCGGCGGCATATCGGCGGTAGATCTCCTCCACACCATCCTCGCCATAGAGGAAGGTGTCGAGATTGATCGACGGGCGACCGGTCGCTGTGGCGTGGAGCTTCGGGTCGAGGTAGTCCGGACCGCACTTGAAGGACTGCACCCGCAGCCCCCGCCGAACGAGCGCCCGCAGGAGTCCCATGGTGACGATGCTCTTTCCGCTGCCTGAGCGGGGTGCGCCGATGAGGAAGCTATTCATACGTGGTTTCTCTTATTCTTATCCTCTGCATTTCGCTCTATCAGTCCGCCCTCCTTGTCGATCAGGATCAGGTCGAGCCGGATCCCCGGGACGAGAGGCTTGCAGACGGCGTAGCAGCGGTCGAGGAGGATGTGGTAGAAGGGGTGCGCGTGGTCGGGGAGGATCTCCCAGATCTCGCCCGCCATGGTGATGCCGTCGATGCGGTCGAGCGTTGCCTCGTCGAGACCGCTCTCCCGACCGAGGCTGCGGATGAAGGGCTTGCTCATCACCGACTTCTTGCTGTGGGTGTCGAGCTGCCCCTCCGCCAGCTTGACCGCCTTACCTATCATGATGCCGAGGGTGATGTGGGCAAAGTCCATCGATCGCGCCATCTCGAGACAGCGACCGATGAAGTTGCCGTACTGGACGAAGGCATTGGGCGGGAGGTCGGGGAAGTGCGCTCGGAGCCACCTCTCGCTCTTGCCACCGGAGTTGATCACCAGGTGCTCCCCGAAGACCGACCGCGAGACACCCATCTCTCGGCGGATTGAGTCGACCCACGCCTCGGTGGAGAAGGGGCGAAGCACTCCGGTGGTGCCGAGGATCGAGATGCCATCGACGACGCCGAGGCGGGGGTTGAAGGTGTGCGGTGCCAGCGTCTCACCCTCCGGGACGGTGATGGTGATGTCGATGCCGACCCGACTGAGGTCGACAAGTCGTCCCACAGCTTCGGTCATCATCTGCCGAGGACCGGGGTTGATGGCCGGGTCGCCGATCGGCAGTCCGATGCCGGGGAGGGTGATCCGCCCCACCCCTTTGCCCCCATAGAAGGTGACGCCGGTGTGGCTGTCAGTAAGGCGGACAGTGGAGAGGATGGTGGTGCCGCTCGTCACGTCGGGATCGTCCCCTGAGTACTTGATCGCCGTGGCGGTGGCGCACTCCTCGCTCTCTATGCAGGTCTCGCTGATCGGGAAGCGGATCTCCTCACCGGTGAGGAGCCGTACCGGCACCTCGGCGTAGGTCTCATCATTGAGGAGCGCCAGCAGAGCCGCCGTAGTAGCAGCGGTGGCGGTGGTGCCGGTGGTGAAGCCGATGCGGAGGGGGAAGAAGTCCGGATCCAGCCGCTCGAGCGCCCTGCGGAGTCCCACGGGACCAAGGACGGTCTCCGTTGGTCGGTAGCCGAGGGTCGGTCGGCGGATGACGAGTATCGGGATGCCGAGGGCTGTGGCGGCTTTCACTTTTTCCTCAAAGCCACTGCTCTCGCCACTCTCCTTGAGGAGCAGCAGGTCGGGTCGCAGTCGCTCCATAAGCGCCCGGTCGTCCTGCTCCCGGTCGTAGTAGATGAGGCGGTTGCGGGGGAAGTCGCTCTCGCTGATGATCCGCTCCGTCTCGGGTATCGGCATCACCCTCAGCCAGACCTCGTGCCTCAGCGGGTAGTCTCCCATGGCAGCGATGCTCTTGACCCCGGTGAGGGCAAGGAGTCTGCGGGGAGCGAGCCGCTCCAGCTCCTTCATCGCCTCGGGGAAGGAGCTGACGGAGAGCGCCCCCTCGGGGAGTGGAGGGAAGGCTCGCTCATACCGAACCGTCGGCAGGGCGACTTCGCTTGCCGCCTTGGCGACATTCCGGTGGACGATGGTGGCAAAGGGGTGAGCCGCATCGACGAGGACACTCACCTCCTCCCGCCGGCAGAGTGACGTCATCGCATCGGCATCCAAGGGTCCCTCCAGCCGGGTGCCATGATGTAGGGCGATCTCCTGAGAGGTGCCAAGCGTGGAGTAGAGGAAGGGCTTGCCCGCCTCCTCGCACACCTCCACCGCAGCCCTGCCTTCGGTAGTACCGCCGATGATAAGGATCTTACCCATGGTGCTCGTCGTTAGTTAGTAGGTCGAGGAGTTCCTCGATCGTGGTGGGGTGATGGCTCCTTCCGTCAGCGGTCCTGAGGAGCAACCCCTCATCGGAGAGCTCGATCGCATCGGCACTCTCCGCCTCAGGGGTAGCGAGGATGGCATTGCGCCTCAGCGCCTTCACGACCATATGGTAGAGCGGGAGGAGCCGGTGTGTGGGAGCGCTGATACGGATGGTGCGGGTGTGGGGGTTCTCTATGCGGAAAAGCCCTCTGAGTCGGTCAAAGACGATATCTCGCCGCTCAAAGAAGTCACTCAGTGTCCCATCAAGGGAGAGGTCCTCCGGGGTGCCGATGTGTAGTCGTTTCTCATCATCGAGGAGCCAGATCTTGTCGGCGATCTGGAGCGCCATCTCGAGGTCGTGGATGGAGAGGAAGATGGTCTTGTGCGTCTCTCGGGAGAGCCGGTGGAGGAGCTGCATCATGTCCACCTTGGAGGGGAAGTCAAGGAAGGAGGTGGGCTCATCGAGGAGGATGATCGGGGTCTCCTGGGCGAGCGCCTTGGCGATCATCACCTTCTGTCGCTCTCCGTCGCTGAGCGTCCCGACGTCGCGGGGAGCGAAGCGCTCCATACCCACGAGACGGAGGGCGTCGAGGGCTTTCCGCTCATTGGCGGCATCCACCTTTCCCCAAAAGCCGGTGTATAGGCTGCGCCCGAGGGAGACAAGGTCGAGCACGGTCATGTGTCCCACCTCTATCCGCTCCGTCAGCACGACGCTGATGAGTCGCGCCAGCTCTCGGCTCTTGTAGCTGTCTATCTCGCCCCCGCGGACAAGGATGGAGCCGCCGAGCTTGGGTTGGAAGGCGGCAATCGTGCGGAGGAGGGTCGACTTGCCCACGCCATTGGATCCGATGAGGCAGGTGAGCTCACCGGAGTAGACGGTGGCGGAGAGCCCCTCGGCGACCACCCTGTGCGGGTAGCCGATGGCGAGGTCGCGCAGCTCTATGGTGATCTCCTTACTCATAGTCTCTCGCCCCGACGGCGACTGAAGAGGACCCAGATGACGATCGGGGCACCGATGAGGGCGGTGACCGAATTGATCGGCAGCGCCCCCTCGAAGCCCGGCATCCGCGCGATGACGCTGCAGATCAGGGCGAGCAACGCTCCGACGAGCGTCACCGCCGGCATCAGGATCCGATGGTTGGAGGTGGCGAAAATGGTGCGGCAGAGGTGCGGCACCGCCAGACCGATGAAGACGATCGGGCCGCAGTAGGCGGTGACGATGGCGGTGAGGAGACAGGAGCAGAAGATCACCCGGTGGCGGGCGCGCTTGTAATTGAGCCCAAGGCTGCGGGCATAGTTCTCTCCGAGGAGCAGGAGGTTAAGCGTCTTGATGAGGGGAAAGGAGAGGGGGATCAGCACCAGCATCAGGAGGACGAAGGTGGTGACGCGGTCGCCGCTCACCTTGGAGAAGCTTCCCAGTCCCCAGACGACATAGCTGCGGACATCCTCATCGTTGCTAAAGAACTTCAGCACACCGATGATCGCATTGGCAATGTAGCCGATCATCACACCCATGATGAGGAGGACGACATTCCCCTTCACCTTCTCCGACATGATCATGATGATCCCCATCACCGCCAGTGCCCCGAGGAGTGCCGCCACGGAGACCGCCATCTCCCCGACGAAGCCCATGCGGATCAGCGCCCTCTGGCTGATGCTCCCCGAGAGGAGCACGAGGGTCGCCACGCCGAGGCTGGCACCGGAGCTGATGCCGAGCTCCGAGGGGCCGGCGAGGGGATTTCGGAAGACCGTCTGCATGAGCAGTCCGCTGATGGAGAGCCCCGCGCCGGCGACGAGGGCGGTGATGGTCTGCGGGTAGCGGCTCTTCCAGACGATGTTACGCCAGATCTCACTCCCTCCGGTGTCGCGCCCGAGGAGGATATCCACCACGTCGCGGAAGGGTATCGCAATCGTCCCGAGAGAGAGATTGAGGACGAAGGCGACGACGATCAGGATCGCAATGATGCCGAAGGCTATGGCGTTACGGGAGCGGGACATGGTATATCACTTCTCCCTCGTCAGGAGGTCGTAGTAGACGGGCGTATGGTCGGGGAGCAGCTCGGGGTGGAAGGCGTGGATCAGGTCGGCAAGGACCACCTCCGGCTCCACCGGTGAACCCTCGTAGAAGGGGCGCTCCGAGAGATTGCAGTAGAGCACTTTCCGCTCCTTGTACGCCCGGAAGTCTCTGTACCGAGCGTCTGTGCGCGCGAGCACATCGTAGGAGTAGTCGCCCTTGTAGTTATTGGTGATCCGCCAGAAGTCCGCATCCGCCGCCTGGCTGTAGACGGTCTCAAAGTCGAGGTAAAAACCCCCGGACTCCTTATTGTCCCTCAGGAAATAGTCCCCACCGGCATCGCGGAAGAGGTGCGCGAGGTAGCTCTCCCCGCCAACGACATACCAGTTGCCCCCGTGCAGCTCACCGCTGAGGATCTTCGGACGGGGCAGGTCGGGCGTGATGAGACTCTGGAGCTGGTGATAGCGCTGCTCTATCTGGTCAAAGGTCTGCTCCGCCTGATCCTCCTTCCCGAGGAGGAGGGCGGTGAGCTTGATCCACTCCGCCTGACCGAGCGGGGAGGTCTCCTTGTACCCGAGGAAGGTGAGGAGCGGGATGTCGAGCTCCTTGAGGGCATCATACCCTCCGCGCTTGAAGGGGGAGACGAGGATCAGGTCCGGCTCCAGTGCCATGATCAGCTCGGAGTCAAAGTTTCCCTCTATCCCGATCCGCCGCGCCTTGCCCTCCGCCAGGCGGTCGAGCATCTTCTGATTGAAGAGGAAGTGGGTACTCGGCATACCGACGACCCGGTCGACGGCATCGAGCTTGATGAAATTGGAGAGCTGCAGCGTCGTCATCACGATCACCCGGCTCACCGGCACCTCTATCGGCGTGTAGCCCTCGGGGATCTCCCCACCGGCATCGGTCCCTCGGGGGACTAAGGCGTAGCGATAGACTTCGCTCTCCGGCTTCGTCGGGTCGGAGATGTCGACCAGTGTCACGCCCTCACTGCGGGTGATCCTCAGCCCCTCGGCATAGCGGATGAGCGAGTCGCCGGCGATCATCGTCTCCTCCCTGCCCTGCGTCTCCTTTCCCCCACAGGAGGAGAGGAGAAGGAGGAGAAGGGCGAGAGCACCATATAGATAAAGACCTTTGCAAAATGGTCTTTCGCCGAAAAAGCACCGCTTTTTCGGCAGGGACTTTGCAGAATACTCCAGATGCAAGGGACTGAGAGTGAGGGCGAAGGGAGTGTGCTTACGCACATGACCAAGCCCGAATCTCGAATGTGACGCCGCAGATGGGGTATTATGCAAAGGTCTCAGATAGGTCTGCATTTTCATCTCGTGCTTGGCTTTATGATAAGGAGGGAGAAGTAGGGGAAAGGGGTCTCGGGGAGGGATCTCAGGCTGTCGGTGACCAGCTCCCGCTCCTCGTCGCCGATGTACTCACCATAGAGGATAGAGACCGGAGGATCGGTCCGGAGGAAGTCCCGCACCGCCTCCTCCGAGCGGGAAAGCTTCATCACGACCACCACCCGGTCCCTGTCGATCGCCTCCCGGAGCTGCTCCGCACTCTCAACCCGACTGAGCACGAGGAGCGACTGTTCCCCCAGGACCAGCGGTCTGCTGAGGCACGCCGGCAGCGTCATATAGTAGGGGATGCCGGGGAGGATGAAGTGGGGCATATCCCTCTCCCTGAGGAGCCGGCAGACATAGCCCGCACTGGAGTAGGTCCCCGCGTCGCCGATGGTGACGAGAGCGGTGGAGATGTCGGCGAGACAGTCCGCCTCGAGCTGACCGGCGAGTGCCTCGTAGGCTGAGGCGGCTGCTCTCCGGTCACTCTGCATAGGGACGGAGAGTATGGTCACCTTCTTCTCCAGCACCGCTCCTGAGGGAAGCGCCCGGATGATCTCTACTGCCGCCTCACCTATGGCGTAGATGCGCTCCACATCCTGCAGAGCCCGGTATGCACGGAGGGTGATATCCTCCGGCTCCCCGCTGCCGAGGGAGACGATCGTGATCGGTGTCATGGGCGAAAGAGATGCTTGAAGTCCTTGTGGTACAGGCGAGACAGCCCCTCGCGATTGCCTATCGCCTCACCGACGACGATCATGGTGGTGAGCTTGAGTCCCTGCTCGCGGACGATCCGTGCGAGATCCCTGAGCTCCCCGCGGTAGATCCGCTGCTCGGGGTGGGTCAGCTTATAGCAGACCGCCACAGGGGTGGTCGGTGGGTAGTGGGTGAGCAGCTCCCGCTCCACCTCCTCAGCGATCGAGGCACTGAGGTAGATGCACATCGTGCTCTGCGAGGCGGCGAGCCGGGAGAGCTGCTCCCGCTCCGGCACCGGTGTGCGTCCGCTGCCTCGGGTCAGGATAATGGTCTGCACCCGCTCCGGGATGGTGAATTCGCTCTGCAGCTCTGCCGCAGCCGCCTGGAAGGAGGAGATCCCCGGTGTGATGTGGTACTCCATGCCCTCCTCGTCGAGGATTGCCATCTGCTCCTCGATGGCGCCATAGATGCAGGGGTCACCGGTGTGGAGTCGCACGACGAGCGCCCCCCGGTCGTAGAAGCTCTTCATCAGGGCTATCTGCTCCCCGAGTGCCATCCCTGCGGAGCTGCGGACGACCGCTCCCTCCTTGGCGCACTCCGTCAGAGCCACCGGGACGAGGCTCCCAGCGTAGAGGATCAGGTCTGCCGTCTCAAGGAAGTGCCTCCCCCGCACAGAGATCAAGTCCGGGTCCCCCGGTCCTGCGCCAACAAATTCGATGTGCCCTCTCATCACTCCCTTGCGCTCTATGGCGAGGGCAAAGGTAAAGTCACTCCCCTCTCTGAGCTTCCCCTTCTGCTTCTCGATCACCAGCTCACCCCCTCCCGAGGAGGTGAGGGCAGCCGCCTCGGAGACGCTGGCAGAGCCGGTCGCCTCATCGACCCGCTCCGAGGGATGCGGCACGCTCACCCCATCGAGCGTCTCGCTGTCGTAGTAGCGGACCGGCACCCCCAGTCGCTCTGCCAGCGCCTCGAGGATCGGTTCGCCACGCTTCAGCTCTATGCTGGAGAGGTCCGCTATGGAGAGAGGGGAGAAGCCCCCTACCCTCACCTCCGAGAGAATGTGGTCGGTCACCCCGGTCGGGTCGGCCATGCGCCGGCACCCGACACCGAGATGAAGGAGGGGCGGGCGGTAGCAGAGCTGCGGCAGATCTATCTCTGCGTGGTACCGGCACCCCACGTTGATCAGGAGGTCAAAGTCCCGGGGTCGGATCTCCTCTGCCTTATGGAAAAGAGTGACCCACTCCGGCCTCGTCCGCTCAAGGAGCGCTGTCCCCGCCGAGCGTGTCTCTATGAGAAGTGCCACCCGGTGACGCTCCACGAAGAGGGCGATGGCATGATTCATCGTTGTGCCGAGCAGCTCTGTCCGCCAGCCCTGCTCCTCGCCCAGCGTATCAAGAGCCCACAGTCCCCGCCGGTCGCTCTGCGTCGTGACGACAGCCTCACCACCGAGGATATGGGCGATGCGACGGGCGAGATCGTTGGCTCCGCCGACATGCCCCGAGGCGACGGGGATCACGTAGTGACCCGTCGTGTCGATGCAGAGGATGGCGGGATCGATGTGCTTATCCTGCAGGAGATCGCCCACGGTCCGGACACAGATCCCGAGGGCGGAGCAGAAAATCAGCGCAGAGTACTCTCCGATCAGCTCCCGGCACCCCTCCCGCAGGGACGCCATAGTGTGGAAACCCTCCGCCTCCACCGTGCTGTAGAGAGTGACACCCGGGAGCTCGTCCCTGAGCAGCAGGGCAATCTCTCTCCCCTCGCGGGAGATGGTGAGTATGGCTACATTCTTCTCTTTCATTTCGTTGCTTGCATCACATGGATGGGATTGAAGTGGTCGACCGCCATTAGCGTCTCCTCCGACAGCCCGGTGCCGACATCGGCAAGGCTGCTGAGGAAGAGCTGTCGGCTCTCGTCACTGACAGAATTGAAGACGATCCGCCCGCCCGCAGACAGCAGCGGATAGATCCGCCGGATCATCTCCGGGAGTCGTCCGCCGTGACCTCCGATAAAGACCGCATCCGGGGTCGGGAGGGCCGAGAGGTCAGCCTCCAGGAAGTCTCCCGGGACGAAGTCGATCCCTGGGGCATGGAGCCTCCGGGCATTGGTCTCCAGGAGCGCCCCGCCCTCCGGGCGAATCTCAAAGGCGACCACAGAGAGGTGGGGAAACTGCAGCTTAGCCTCTATCGAGACAGAGCCGGTGCAGGAGCCCACATCCCAAAGCGTCTGCGCCTGATGCAGCCCGAGGAGCGACAGGCTCTGCAGCCGTATCGGTGACTTGGTGATCATCCGGGGGCGTCCCTCCAGCGGGACAAAGGCCTCGTCTGGGATCCCAAAGGGACGCTCCGGAGTCCTCGTGCGGAGGAGGATCAGGTTATTGGGGTAGCCGAAGTCCCTCTCCATCATCTCCTCTATCGACAGCCGCGTCACCCTCTGCTCCGCCCGATTGCCGAGATGCTCGCCGACGTATGCGACGTAATTGTCATAGCCATAGGCGATCATCCGCTCCGCTATCGTGCGAGGCGTGTGGTGCCTCAGGTCGGTCAGGATGCCGATCATCCGCTCCCCGCAGATCAGAGCCTCGTCAAGCGCCCTCCAGGGGCGACCGGTCAGCGAGACCACATGCATATCCTGATAGGGAAGCAGCGCTGCATGAGCCAGCATCTGGAGGGAGTGGAAGTGGGGGAAGAGAGTGATCTCCGCCTCGGGGTGCAACTCCATGATCCGCTGACCGATGCCATTGAATATCGGGTCACAGGAGGCCACCACCACCATATCCTCATACCTGCCATAGCTGCGGATCTGATCATCTATCGGAGGGATGATGTCGATCCAGTCGTGCTCCGCCGGGAGGAAGGGGCGCATAATCTCATGGTGGCGTCGCCCGCCGGAGAAGTGCCGGTGCGAGCGGATCACCTCCCGCACCTCCTCCGAGAGCGTCTGCTCCCGACTGTCGCTGATACCGATGAGGAAGATCTTCATACGTCTCTGCCGGGGCGTATCGCCGCCGCATCGTCATAGCTCAGGATCGCATTGCAGAGCGTGGCAGCGAGGTTGCTCCCGCCCTTGCGCCCCTCGATGATCAGCTTGGGGATCTCCCGGAAGGGCTTGATCATATGCTTAGACTCACAGACGTGGACAAAGCCCACCGGTGCGGCGATGATGCCTGCCGGCTCAGCCTTCCCCTGATGGATCAGGTCGGCGAGCTCCATCAGCGCCGTGGGGGCGTTGCCAAAGGCGAAGAGCGCCCGGGGATGATCCTTCACCGCCAGACGGATCCCCGCCTGCGTGCGGGTGAGCTTACCGCCCGCCGTCATCTCCGCGATGCGAGGGTCGTGGAGGTAGCACTTGGCCTCCAGCCCATACCGCTCAAGGGCCTTTTTCCTTATCCCGGAGACCACCATCGTAACATCGGTCACGATGGTGTCGACTGCGCCGGAGCTTATCCGCTCATAGATCCGCCGCACAGCCTCAGGATCGGTGTGGAGCAGCTCCTCCATCTCAAAGTCTGCCGTCGTGTGGACGGCATGGAGTAGCGCCCAGAGGTGTCCGGTATCGTATCGGTCGGCATGCTTGAGGAGCGGGAGGATGGTGTGGAAGCTCTCGCTCATGATCTTGGCACCGACAGAGCCCTCCTGCTCCTCCTCGCGGTAGTACCCTCTCGGCGTGACGATATGGTCACCGGAGATGTAGCTCTGACTATTGCCGATCAGGATCATCGTCAGCATATCCACCTCCGCCTCGTCCAGGTGATCCAGTGTCGTGACCTGCACCCTCTGCTCCGGTCGGCCGGCCTGATAGACGATGCCGACAGGGGTGTCCCCCTTGCGGTGTAGGAGAAAGAGCTCCACGAGGCGAGTCAGTTGCCAGTACCTCTGCCGGCTGCGGGGATTGAAGACGGCGGTGACGAAGTCGCCCTCCGCTGCCGCCACGATCCTCCGCTCGATCACCGCCCAGGGGGTCATCAGGTCAGAGAGGGAGACGGAGCAGAAGTCGTGACCGATCGGGGCACCGAGGAGTGCCGCTGCCATCTGGAAGGAGGAGATCCCCGGGAGGGTCTCCAGCTCCACCTCACTCCCCCGCTCATCCCGCATCTCATAGAGCAGCGGGGCCATCCCGTAGATGCCTGCGTCACCGGAGCTGATCATGCAGACGGTGGCACCCGCCTCCGCCCGCTCAAAGGCGAGCTCTCCCCGCTCACGCTCCTGACGCATGCCGGTATCGATGCACTCCGCCCCCTCGTGGAGCAGCGGCTCAACGAAGCGGAAGTAGTACTTGTACCCCACCACTACATCGGCCTGACGAAGCACCTGCTCCACGGCAGGTGTCACCTGCTCCGGACTGCCGGGACCGATCCCGACGACATATATCTTTCCTCTCTTCATACGATCTTCTATCTCATTCATTCAGGTATCTACTGCGATCGGCAGACCTCGTGATCCGGGTCTATCTGTCACCCGCCCCGGGAGGGCCGGCTCTCAGCAGGGTGTGGACCCCTAATTCTTTTACCGATATTAGATTTGTCTAATACCGATATTAGGTTTCTCTAATACCGGTATTAGACAAATCTAATATCGGTATTAGTCTGAGGGCGTCTCCACCTGCTCTCCGTGCAGCAGTTCCGGTATCGGTAGCATAACTAAGCATAGGTCACAGATTACGAGGACCTTACTTTCGTCGAGTCAGCCGCCTCAGGTAGCGCCACCCCATCACCACTCCGGTCACGGAGACCACCAGTCCGCCCAGCACGAGCGTCAGCATCGCCACAAGGCGGATCGTCCCATGCTCGGAGAAGAACTTTGACCTCAGGTTGTGGCAGAAGGGGTAGAGCCACTTCTGCAGCCGATCGTTGCGACTGAAGTAGCGCGAGTAGCCACCGGTGGGGCTGACATAGAGCCGGCTCCCATCTGCGTCCTCGACACTCACCCGATAGATCGGCAGCTCGTAGTCTCCCCGATTGTAGGCGTAGTAATTGTCATACTCATCGATCAGCTCGATCCTCATCGGACTGCCAAAGACCGGCTCCAGCTTGCTCCGCAGATCACTCTCCGTGAGCCACAGCGGTGCCAGGCTCGGGTCACTCCCGTCGAGGGTCTCACTCCTCTCTCCGTAGGTCACCTCATAGTAGGGCTTGGTGCCGTACTGACGCCAGGCAATCCCCGTGACCCCGGTCCGTGCAGCGAGCTTACGATAGTCGGTGGCGAAGAGGGAGAGGTCAACCGGATCCTCCGCCCGCGACCGCTTGGCGAGACTCTTGTCGTGCCTCGGTGTCGGGAAGTCCGAGAGGTCAATGAGCGAAGAGGCTCCACTGAGGGCGAAGAGCATCAGGGAGAGACCGAAGAGGCAACCGGCGATGTGGTGCCAGCGGAAGGTCCCACGGTATGGACTGCCGAGACGGTGCCGGCGCCTGTAGTGGCGGATCAGCATATGGATCCCCACCACCAGTCCGCTGAGGCACATCACCCCGCCCAGTCCACCGAGGAGGCTGACCACCCAGACCCAGAGCGATCTATTGCTCCGCAGCCCGGGGTAGTAAAACATATGGGGGACGGTCCCCAGCGAGGAGACGATCCGCTCTCGCTTGGTGCAGCACTGGAGCGCCCTCCCACTCTTTCCCGAGAGGTAGAGCCAGGTCCCCTCCGGGTCATCGAAGACGAAGCGGTAGATCGGCAGTTCCTTCTTATTCCGCTCATAGGCGGTCCAGGTGTCGATGCTCCGGAGCGTGTCGATGTGCGCTATCGGGTAGCTGCTGAAGCGACCCGCATAGCTTCGGCACCACTCCTCGGGCATCGCCTTGGGATCCACCGGGGCGAGCGTACTGTCGGCTCTCAGCGTCAGCCTCGTCCCCGAGTCGGTCTCGATGGTAAAGGTGGGGACGCCATAGGTGGTGCCGAGAGCGAGCGCCGTACAGCGCTCCCCCTCCGGCAGGCGACTCCTCACGCTGTCTAAGGGTGGCAGCAGCTCCGGGATGGTGTCGGCGACCCTGTCAGCCGCATCCCCCAGCCGGGGATAGCTGCTGAAGATCATCACCGACCCGGAGATGAGCCAGAGGACAAAGAGCGGCGCGAGGATCGTCCCGAGGATCCGATGCAGTTGCTTCCAGTGCTTCATTGCGGGGGATTACTTCACCGACATGACCCGGCTGATCTCGTAGCCGGAGGCGAGGTCGGCTCCCTTCGTCACCTTACCACTCTTGATGTCGTAGACGTAGAAGCGGGCACTGGGGTCATCATTCACATTGGCACCGATATAGGCCTTGCCGTCTCTCACGTCAGCTCCCTGAGCAAAGGATCCTCTGCAGAGCGGGATGTCCGTCAGACGCTTCACCGTGTGGGTGCGGAAGTTGAGCACCTGATAGAAGAAGACATAGGGGTTGGTCTTTGAGTTCCAGGTAGGATTGTCGGGCGTGGCCTGCTTCGGATCCTGGACGTAGAGGAGGAGCTCATTGTCATTGAGCAGAGCCATGTCCACGATCTTACCGCGCTCCTGACCATAGCCCTCGTAGCTCTTGTCAATGGCGGTCTCGCCACTCTTGACACGGAAGAGCTTACTTGCCTGACGGGTCGAGGATGAGGAGCCGGGCTTGACGCCATCCTCCATCAGGATGTCGCAGGCGATGTAGTAGAAGTTGCCCTCCGCATCGGTGAAGGTGTGGCGGGTCTGCGTGTCGCCATAGGAGGTGGAGCCGATAAAGCCGGCGCGGCTATCGCTCTCGACCTTCTTGACCTTCATCGTAGATGCGTCGATGAATGCCACATAGTACTCGTTGCGACGCTCCCGGAGGAGCTTGGACTTCTTGCTCAGGGGCATATAGACATAGACGTAGATGAGGGTGTTATCCGACTTGCGGTAGCCGAGGAGGCCACTGGAGTTGAATTGCTCATTCTCCTGCGGAGCCTCCAGCTCAAGCTGTCCCTCCTTCTCCACCCGCATCTCGTCGGTATTGATGAGCACCCAATTGACCGCCCGCTTATCATCGCCGGCCGACCCCATCAGCACGATGTGGCTGTCGTTGATCCAGGCGTGAGCGAAGCGACGGTCGAGTACCTGAGGCGTAGGGATCTCCTTGATCATCTCGGCGGCGGTGCCGGTGATCCTAAACTTCCCGAAGTTGCCTGCTCGCGAGACACTATAGTAGTAGCCGTTACGGTAGACCACATTGGACGTGAGGGATGTGCCGCTGATGTCGGCACCCTTGCCCTCCACGCTGAGGGTCCCCTTGGAGAGGTCGTCCGCCTTCAGGATGACGTAGGCATCCTGGCCCTTCATGGAGCCACTGAGATCATTGAGGGGGATCCAGAGGTCGATCGATCCGGTCTCCTCGGCGGGGTTGGGAGTATCCTTCCCTGACTCCTCGCAGGAGGAGAGGGAGAGAGTCGCAAGAGCGACGATGAGGGTGATGAGTATATTCTTGAGTTTCATAACGATATTGTGAGTTACTTAATGGATTTACGATAGACCGGGACTATACGCTCGATCTCAAAGCCGGCCTCCAGCTCAGCGCCCTTGGACACCTTGCCACTCTTGAGGTCGTAGATGTAGATGCAGCTATTGCCGCTCGCCACATTGGCACCGAGGAAGACCTTGCCTCCCGAGGGTGCGGCGAAGTGGCTGAAGTTGCCGACAGAGAGGGGTACGCCCTCGATGCGGCGTACCTTGTGGGTGCGGAGGTTCAGGATCTGCCAGAAGAAGACGTACCTATTCTTTGCCGAGTCCCAGATGGGATTGCCGGGCGTAGCCTGCTTGGGATCCTGGACGTAGAGCATCACCTCATCGTCGCTGACCGGAGTAAGATCGATGATCTTGCCCCGAGGCTGATCGTAGGCGTCGTAGGACTTGTCTGTCTCCATAGCACCGCTATTGACGCGGAGGATAAGGCTCCGCTGTGCTGTGGTACTTGGTCTCGTCGTCTCCTTGAGGATCTTGGCGGCCACGAAGTAGAAGTTTCCCGCCTTGTCGGTAAAGGTGTTGCAGGTCCTATTGTCCCCAAAGGACATAGATCCGAGCCAGTCCGCCCGCTTATCGGTGTCGACCGACTTCACCTGCATCGTCGCCGCGTCGATGAAGGCGACGTAGATCTCTCCGCGGAGCATCTTTGCTCGGTCACTGCGCTTCTTGGAGATGTAGATGTGGGGGAAGATGAGTGTATTATCCGACCGGCGATAGCCGAGGAGACCACTGGCACAGAAAATCTCATCCACAGCCGGAGCCTTCAGGGCCAGTGTGCCGGAGTCGAGGAGCTTCATCTCCTGCGTATCGATCCTCGCCCAGGAGACCTCCTTTTGCTTACCGGTGGAGCCGACCAGCACGACCGTCTTCCGATCGAACCAGGCGTGGGAGAACTGCCGATCCTTGATCATCGGCAGTGGAAACTCCTTGATCGTCCGGACCGTGGCACCGACCTCAAACTTCCCGAAGTTGCCCTCCCTCGATACACCGTAGTAATAGCCGTCCCTATAGATGATGTGTGGGGTGAGTGACGTACCACCCGTATCGGCGCCTTTCCCGGTGATGGAGATCGTCCCCTTCGTGAGATCCTTGGCACGGACGATGATATTTTGGTCATACTCCTTCTGAGTCTTGCCGGTGGCTCCCTTGACCGGGATCCAGAGGTCGAAGCCCTCCGCCTCTACAGGCGTAGGCGTAGGATCAGGGGTGTCCTCCCCGCAGGAGGAGAGGAGACCGAGGGTCAGGAGTGAGGAGATAAGGAGTGTTGCGAAGTTTTTCTTCATGATGTCGTGATTAATTGAGGAATAGACGGAGCTTGCAGTAGACGGAGCGCCCCGGCTTCTGCAGCATATAGTTGTCGTAGAGCGGACGATCCAGGAGGTTGTCGCCCTGCAGCGAGATGGAGTATCTATTGTGGCGGAAGGACCACGTGACCCCTCCGGAGAGATTGTACTGGCTGGGGATGATCGCCTTAGACTCACGGGAGCCAAAGGCTGCCCAGGTGAGGTAAAACCACTTGATGTACCCGAGGGAGAGATTGAGCCGGATCTTGCTCATATTGATCCCAAAGGGCTCCCTCATGGTCAGTCCGGTGATCAGATTGCCGTAGAGCCAGGGGCGATTGGGGATCCGGTAGCCGTAGGTGGCATTGGTCTTGCCGTAGCGATCCTGCCTTGTCCGGTCCCGCTCATCGGTGTAGGTGCCATTGAGCGTGATGTCCAGGAGGGAGTCGTAGGTGTACCTCAGCTCCCCCTCCAGCCCGACGATCCGGGAGGTGCCGATATTCTCATACTGGCTCTCCACATCGCTATGGACCACCCGGTGGATGAAGTCGTGCACATCGCGGTAGAAGAGCGTCGCCTCGTAATTGAGGAAATGGCTCTGCGCCGGGGCGGTCTGGCCATAGAGCACAAGGTTGAGGTTGTATGCTCTCTCGGGGCGGAGCTTGAAATTGGGATAAATGGTGATCCCATTACCCATCAGCTCGCGGGCAGACGGGAGCTGCGTGGCGTACTCAAAGGAGCCCTTTACCGACAGCGCCTCCAGCGGGGCATACCGCAGCCCGAGACCATAGCCGATGTTATTCTTCGTAAAGTGAGAGGGCACGTCGGTCGAGCCGGTGAGCCACTCGAGGTCAGACTGACCTATGGAGACGGTGTAGAGGTAGTCCTTGACGAAAGTGAGCGCATGGAGCCTGCCGTTGAGGAGGTAGCCGCCGTAGGAGAGGCCGAGAATGTGCCGTGCCATCCGGTCCTTCGTTTCGTCAAAAGAGGTGTCGTAGTCGTCGTAGCGATGGTTCTCGACAAGAGAGAGCTGGTAATTGAAGTTGAGCTTCCCCCATTTCCTCAGGTCATAGGAGAGATTGACTCGCGCCGAGAGACCGGGACGGAGCGTGTGACGGAGTGCCTTCCCCCGGCGGGTCACCTCACTGTAATTGGTCTCTACGGAGGTGCCGTCCCACGAATACTTCCTGTAGGTGGTGTCAGCGAGCAGCATGTGATCTCTCGCGACAGCGGCATCGATCTGAGCCGAGAGTCCCGGGGTCAGCAGATCCTTCTTGGCATACCTGCCTGTGAGGCTCAGGTCGGACCGTCGCCTGGTCGCCTCGCCTATCACGAGGGTCTGCATAAACCCGGTCTGGATCTCCTTGTCACTCCCGGTGTACTGCACCCCGAGGAGTGCCTCATCGGCCCACCGCACCTGAGTCACCCCGAGCTGCACCCCGGCGGTGAGGGTGCGGTACCCATCGTGGAAGCGGGGGAGGTCCCTCCGGACGAAGTCGTACGCCTCCTCATCCCAGACCGACACCCCCTTCATCGTATAGTTATTCCGACTGGAGAGACAGCTCAGCGTGGGGCGAAGCGTAAGCCCGCTCGCTGCATGGCGATATTGTCCGTGCAGATCTGCACCGATGGTGCCGAAGGAGCCAAATCTCAGGGAGGCATCCAAGAAGCTCGCCCGGCTCTTCCTGGTGATGATATTCACCGCCCCCCCGAGCGCATCCATCCCCAGCTCCGGGGGGACCACGCCCTTGTAGATCTCTATTCGGTCAACGATATTGGCCGGCAGCGTCTCGAGGCTAAGACCACTCCCGCGGGAGGAGAGCGGGACCCCGTCGATGAAGTAGCGGATCGCCTGACCACCGAGACCATTGATCGACAGCTCCACGCCTGAGCCCAGCCCTCCCTGACCACGGACATTGACCCCGGAGGACTGCCCCACCAAGTCGCTGAGGCTGCTGAGGGAGGAGATCACGGAGCTGACGTCGAGACTCATGGCGGAGAGCGCCTGATGCTGTAAGGCGCGCTCGTGCGAGGGAGCGAGCACCACCACCTCGCCGAGCAGCTTTGGATCCTCCTTGAGGACAAAGTCTACCGTCTCTCTCATCGGGAGGGACACCGACCTCGTCTCCTCCCTGTAGCCCATCAGTCCGGCAGTCACCCGATAGTCGCCGGGGGCAAGAGAAAAGCTGTACCTTCCCTCCTTATTGGTCACCATCGCCACGACGACCTTGCTCTCCTGCAGAGGTCGTACCCTGATGGTGACACCCGGCATCGGCCTCCCCTCCGTGTCTGTCACACGTCCCCGAAGCACCTCCGTCGCCTCAGCAGCGAGGGAGCAGAGGAGCAGCAGGAGACCGATCGCCCATCGCATTGGCCTACTCATCCTCAGCACTCAGCTTGACACCGGTTTTCTCATAGATCTTTTTCTTCTCCCCGATCAGGAGGCGGCGATAGTGAGCAAAGAAGCGTGCCCGCTCCACCACCAGCTCCTGCACCTCTGGCAGCTCTCCCAGCCCTCGGGCATCCACGGTCACCTCATAGCCCTCGTCACGCAGGGCGGTGGCCCACTCGTCGGAGATGTCGTGCTTGGCATGCTCGCCCGCCACCATCATCAGTGGCATAAGGCAGACCCTCCGGAGTCCGGTGGCACGGAGACGCCTGAGCGCCTGATCGTAGTAGGGGTAGCCCTCAATGCAACCGACAATGATCTGCGAGAGTCCTCGATCCATCAGGAAGTGGTCCAGCATCGCATACTGCGCTGTGGAGCTGTCGTAGGTGCCGTGCCCCACCAAGAGGTAAGCGGTATCCCTATCCTTCGCCAATGGTACCAACACCCGATCGATCAGCTCTCGGTAGTCCTTCTCGTAGAAGAGGAGTGGCGTCGTCAGGCGGATCTCCCGGAAGTCGCCCCGCCGCTGCTCCACCTCCTGCTCTAAGGCTTTCATCTCCAGCCCATAGATCACCTGAGACGGGACGATCAGCAGATGGGTCACCCCCTCCGCCCGGAGCTTATCCATCGCCTCCATAGGCGAGAGCTTATCGATCCCTCGGTCACGAAGCCGCTTGCAGACGATCCGCGAGGAGTAGGCCTCGCATAGCTCTATGCCGGGGAAAGCGGCTCCGACTGCGTGATTGAGTGCGTCAAGCGTCCGCACACGGGTGTCATCGTGTGTGGTGCCAAAGTGAACCATCAGTATCGCCCCTCTCTCTCCCTCTCTGAGGGAGTCAAAGAGCGGACTCTCCACAAATATCTTCTCCTCACCCCTAACAACTACATTAGAGAATAGCATACAGAGTACACCAAAGAGGATAAGACGGTATGTCTTACTCATAACGTGTATGAAAAACATCCGACCCACTTGCCCCCGAGCGGGATCCGAAAAATTATCTTACAGCCATGGCAGGTCTCCTGACTCACCTCCGGTCTTGCTTGCGTACCTTCCCATCGACTCGGTCGACAGTGGTAATAAAGAATGGCAAGCAGCCTAATGGAGGAATACAGTAGCGGGCACTGTGCCGGACTCGCACCGGACTTCCCTCTTGTGATGGGATGCGCGCCTCAGGCTGAGAGCGCATCGCACCATAGCTCACGACAAAGGTACACTAAAAACCCCCCCTCGCCAACTAATGTTAAGACCTCACCGCCGTCACCCATGCACTGGCTAATTCGCATCGTGAGGTGGAAGTGACACATTGCCGGAGAGAGATAATTTCGTACCTTTGCGGAGCCTTACCCCAGGTGAGAGGTGGGGCGGGTGGCACTCTAAGAGGCTGTCCCTTGCCGAAATAGCTCAGTTGGTAGAGCGACGCATTCGTAATGCGTAGGTCACGAGTTCGAGTCTCGTTTTCGGCTCTCCCTCCCCCGAGAGCGTCTGCGGATGATTTTTATCCGTGGGCGCTCTCACTTTTTTGGAGGTGGCGGGTAGTAAGGGTATATTTGCGAGAAGGACCGCATCGGCAGTCCTACACAGACTATCACACTACAGCCCCCACGCTATGGCAAATATCCTCCAAATGCTCTCCCCGGAGATGAAAGAGATCCTCCGATCGCAAAACATCTGGCCCGATCAGGTACTCTACCTGACCCGCCCGGATCTGCGGCTTGATATGTTTGCCCTCGGGCAGCGCCACTTCGAGATCTTCCTGCAGACCGAGGAGTACTTTCGTCAATTGGTCTCCAAGGCGGACCGCAAGGAGCGGAGTGCGGGCTACAATGTGCTTCCCCGCAAGTTCCGCGCAGTCCTCTATGAGTCCGATGACACCGCCGAGCCGCGTCGGCTGCTCCTATCTCTGCCACAGTCCGACATCCCGGGGCTGCGGGATCTCTACCCCATGCTGATATGGACCACGGATGAGGAAAAGAGCCTGCTGGAGAGCCTGGGGGATGACATCGCCCTCCAGGCCTACCGTGACGGCTATATGGATGGCATGCCTATCGTGGCTCTGATGACCGGTGAGGTGCTCGCAGATGAGGACCCCCGTGGGGAGGAGAAGGAGAGACGCCGGTCCGAAGCGATCCCGGAGGAGCTCTTCGCCATCATTGATGACCGGACGGACGTGGGAGAGACGGCGCAGATGGAGATGAGGGAGAAGGGGATCCTCCCGGAGGATCTGCTGATGATACTGGTCGGTGACGAGACGATGGACAGTCTCTCGGAGCGGCGGACGCACGGCATCCTCCTGCGCTACGATGACGAGAATATGGATCGGCTCTACCGGCAAGCCGACTCAGACAGCCTCCTTGATGCGGACACCCGCACACCCAAGCCCTTCAAGGCCTGCCTACTGAGGGACAATCGTGGGGCGGAGAAGCTCTACAGGCTGGAGGCTCCGCCCAAGTTAGATCCGGATGAACCGGAGCGACCACTCTTCTTCCCCCACCCGTCTATGCACGAGGGGATGGAGGAGGCGATCCCTTTCCTCTCCATCATGGCCACTGAGGACGCTGAGTACCTCTGCAGCCTTGGGCTGACGGAGGAGGATGCCTACATCTTTATCCCCCTACGCCTCTCAGAGACAAGTGACGACACCCAAGATTTATTTCAATCATGAGCTATAAGATAATCCTCACCCTCCCGGCGGTGATGACCCTCCTCCTGACACTCAGCTGCCACAAGACCGTAGAAGAGGGCGCACCCGACTATCCGACCAAGCTAACCGATCTCGTGGATCCCTGGATCGGGACAGGAGGTCACGGGCACGTCTTCCTCGGTGCGAGTGTCCCGCTCGGGATGGTCCAGCTCGGTCCCACCTCCGTCACGGAGGGCTGGGACTGGTGCAGCGGCTACCACATCTCCGACAGCACGATCATAGGTTTCTCCCACACCCATATGAGCGGGACCGGCATCGGAGACCTCCTCGACCTGACGGTAATGCCGGTGACGGGCGAGGTGACTCCGGGGCGAGGGACGGCGGACGATCCGGCGAGCGGTCAGTGGAGCTACTCCGACCGGAGCCGTGAGGTGGTCCGCCCGGGCTACTACGCCACCCGGCTCACCCGATACGGCATAGACGTAGAGCTGACGGCGACAAGTCGGGTGGGACTGCACCGGTACGCCTTCCCCGAGGGAGCAGAGCAGCCGGCGATCATCTGGGACCTTGCCAATGGGGGAAACTGGGACCGGCTGACCAAGGGCGAGGTAAAGCAAGTGAGCGACACGAGAGTGGAGGGCTACCGCTACTCCACCGGCTGGGCAAAGGATCAGCGGGTCTACTTCGCTGCTGAGCTCTCCACCCCGATCCGCACCATCGACTACGGCACGAACCCCACGCCGGGAAAGGAGAGCGACGTGCCTTACAACTATGCCTACATCCACCTGGCTCAGCCGACGGAGCCGGTCCTCCTAAAGGTCGCCCTCTCCCCCACCTCCACCGAGGATGCGTGGGCCAATATGGCAGCCGAGTGCCCCGGGTGGGACTTCGACAGCGTCCGCAAGGCCGCTGACGAGGCGTGGGAGGAGGAGCTGGGTCGGATGCGTATCGCAGCGAGCGACTCCGCCACCCTCGTCACCCTCTACACCGCCCTGTACCACACCCTCATCACCCCCTCCGACTATAGCAATGTGGATGGGTCGTACCTTGGCGCCGACTTTACCAAGCACGCCGACCCGGGCTACACGACCCGATCGACCTTCTCCCTCTGGGATACCTACAGAGCCTATCACCCGCTCTTCACGCTGACTCAGACCGACCGCATGAGGGACATCGTCGGCACGATGACAGCGATCTCGAGCGAGGGAGGCAAGGTGCCGGTCTGGCACTTCTATGCCAATGAGACCAATACGATGGTGGGCGACCCCGGCATCTGTGTGCTTGCTGATGCGATCGTGAAGGATCTCTGCGAGGAGCCCGACTCGGTCTACCAGGAACTGAAGAAGACCGCCCTCCTCAACGAGCGGGGGAAGGATCTCCGCCGTGAGTACGGCTACATCCCCTACGACAAGATGGGCGAGAGCGTCGCCTACGACATGGAGTATGCGATCGCCGATGCCGCCCTTGCTGAGGCAGCAAAGCACCTTGGGCACGAGGAGGACTACACCTATTTCCTCAAGATGAGCAAGTCCTACCACCACCTCTTCGACCCGGTGACCGGCTTTATGAGGGGCAAGGGCAGCGATGGCGAGTGGCACACCCCCTTTGACCCCACCGCCTCCAAGCACCGCGACGACGACTACTGCGAGGGCAATGCGTGGCAGTACACCTTCCTCGTCCCGCAGGATGTGGAGGGGCTGGCGGGCTGCTTCGGCGGAGAGGAGCGGCTGATCGCCAAGTTGGATAGCCTCTTCTCCATCTCCTCCGACCTCACCGGTGCCGATGCATCCCCCGACATATCCGGCCTGATCGGTCAGTATGCCCACGGCAATGAGCCGAGCCACCACACCATTTACCTCTACAGTGTCCTCGGCAGGCAGTCCAAGGCGGCACCACTCCTCCGCCAAGTGATGACGGAGCTGTACCATGCGGCACCGGACGGGCTGTCGGGTAATGAGGATGCGGGGCAGATGAGTGCCTGGCTCCTCCTCACCGCCATCGGGCTCTATCAGGTGGAGCCGGCGGGCGGGCGCTACTACTTCGGCAGCCCTATCATCGATGCAGCAGAGCTGAGCGTGCGAGACGGGCACTTCACCATCCGCGTGCACGACAATAGTGCGGAGAATATCTACATCCAGAGGATCCGGCTCAATGGCGGTGACTACACCAAGCGTTACCTCGACTATGAGGACATCGCTCGCGGGGGGATCCTCGACATCTATATGGGGAGCGAGCCCCGAGACTTCTGAGAGACAAGGACTATGAGTCAAGGAAATAAAAAGAGATTGGTGGTGCTCACCGGCGCCGGCATGAGTGCCGAGAGCGGGCTCAGCACCTTTCGCGACGCTGACGGGCTGTGGGAGAATGAGCCTGTCGCCGAGGTGGCTACCCATGAGGCGATCCTGCGGGACCCCGCACGCTGCATCCGCTTCGCCAATAAGCTCCGCCTCGGCTGCGCTGCCGCTCAGCCCAATGCCGGACACAAGCTCCTCGCTGAGCTGGAGCAGGACTACGACGTCACCATCGTGACGCAGAATATCGACGACCTCCATGAGCGGGCAGGGAGCAGCCACGTGATCCATCTCCATGGCGAGCTGATGAAGTGCTGCACCATGGACGACCCGGAGACACCGCTTCCCCTCCCGGACGGCAAGCTGGAGATGGCCATCGATGCCACCGACCGCAGTGGGCGCCGGCTGCGTCCCTTCATCGTCTACTTCGGTGAGGGGGTCCCCCGCATGAGCGATGCGATCCGCGCCACTATGGCAGCAGACATTTTCCTCATCATCGGCACCAGCCTCGTCGTCTATCCCGCCGCCGGTCTCTCCACCTGCGCCCCGAGCGGGATCCCGAAGTTCCTCATTGACCCCAAGCCGGTGCCGGTGCCGGGCGACTTTGAGCAGATCCACGAGGGCGCCTCAGCCGGCGTGCGCCACTTTGTTGACCTCCTGAGGGAGCGAAATCTCTGAGCACCATGACAGAGGATAAGAGAAAGCGGATGGACTGGGCGCAACTCATGGCGAGTGAGCGCTTTGGTCAGGAGGAGTCGGCGGCCGAGCAGCCCGGGCGAACCGACTACCAGAGGGACTACGACCGACTGATCTTCAGTGCCCCCTTCCGCCGGCTGCAGAATAAGACGCAGGTCTTCCCCCTCCCGGGGCAGATCTTTGTCCACAACCGCCTCACCCACACGCTCGAGGTCTCCTGCGTCGGCCGCTCGCTCGGCAATGCCATCGGCCGTGCTGTCAAGGCTGAGGAGCCGGAGCTGCCCTTCGACTTCTCCGACGTCGGCACCGTCGTCTCCGCTGCCTGCCTGGCGCACGACATGGGCAATCCTCCCTTTGGTCACGCCGGGGAGCGGGCCATCCACGCCTACTTCACCGAGGGTGCCGGCACCCGCTGGCGGGAGAGCCTCGAGGCGGAGGGCGGCCGCTGGACCGACTTTGTCCACTACGATGGCAATGCCAATGGTCTCCGCCTACTGACCCACACCTTCTGCGGCAGACGCCCCGGCGGCTATGGCCTCACCTACGCCACGATAGGCTCCTTCATCAAGTACCCCTACACCTCCGCCAAGGAGTGTGAGACGGGGAAGTTTGGCTGTTTTGCGAGCGAGGAGGAGACGCTACACCGAGTAGCGCAGAAGCTCGGGTTGCCTGCGCTCAGCGAGGAGGGCGAGGAGAGCGAGCACCCCGAGTACGCTCGTCACCCACTTGTCTACTTAGTCGAGGCGGCGGACGACATCTGCTACCAGATCATGGATCTCGAGGATGCATACAAGCTTAAGATCCTCTCACAGGAGGAGTGCAGCGAGCTGCTCTACCCCTTCCTCACCGACACAGAGCGGGAGGAGGCCGGTAGGGTGATCGGTCGGCTCTCGGACGACAACGAGCAGATCGCCTACCTCCGTGGCAAGGTAGTCAATCGTCTCACCCTCTCCGCCATCGACACCTTCCTCGCCCACCGGGAGGAGATCCTGAGCGGCACCTTCCACGGCAGCCTGATCGGTGCCATGGAGGAGCGACAGCGGGAGGCGTACAGGGAGGCGCGGGAGGTCGCCTTTGACCGCATCTACTACGCCGGCGAGGTGCTCGACATTGAGCTGGCGGGATTTCGGATCTTCTCCTCACTCTTAGACAACCTGATCGAGGCACAGCGCCATCCGGAGCGAGCCTACTCCAAGCTCTGGTTTAATCGCATCCCCTCGCAGTACGACATGTCGTCACCGACGCTCTACGGCAAGATCCAGTCCGCCCTCGACTACATCAGCGGCATGACCGATGTCTACGCCCTCGACCTCTACCGCAAGTTTACCGGCATGAGCCTGCCCGCCATCTAAGCAAAAGGATATTAATGGAAAGAAAAGACTTCGAGATCATGGCACCGGCCGGCAGCCGGGAGTCGCTTATGGCAGCGATCCAGGGTGGTGCCGATGCCGCCTACTTCGGCATCGAGGGGCTCAATATGCGGGCCCACTCCTCCAAGAGCTTCACGCTCGAGGACCTGCCCGAGGTGGCAGCCCTGCTCCGTGACCACGGGATGAAGAGCTACCTCACCATCAATACCATCATCTACCCCGAGGATATGGTGCGGATGCACGAGATCATCGACGCCGCCAAGGCCGCCGGCATCTCCGCCATCATAGCCACCGACATAGCCACTATGGCCTACGCCTACGAGCAGGGGGTGGAGGTCCACCTCAGCACTCAGCTCAATATCTCCAATGTCGAGGCACTCCGCTTCTATGCCCGCTACGCCGATGTCGTGGTGCTTGCCCGCGAGCTCTCGCTGGACCAGGTGGAGCTGATCCACCGTGCGATAGAGGAGGAGCATATCTGTGGACCCAAGGGGGAGCCGATCCGCATCGAGATGTTTGCCCACGGAGCGCTCTGCATGGCGGTGAGCGGCAAGTGCTACCTCAGCCTCGGGGAGATGAATAAGTCTGCCAATCGGGGCGAGTGCAATCAGATCTGCCGTCGGCGCTACCTCGTCACTGACGATGCCACCGGTGATCAGCTCACCGTCGACGGCAAGTACATCATGTCGCCCAAGGACCTCAAGACGATCCACTTCCTCAATAAGATGATCGACGCCGGCGTGCGGGTCTTCAAGATCGAGGGTCGCGCCCGCGGTCCGGAGTACGTCCGCACGGTCTCCGAGTGCTACGACGAGGCGATCCGGGCCTACTTAGACAGCAGCTACGGAGCGGATAAGATAGCCGGCTGGGACGAGCGACTGGCTACGGTATTCAACCGAGGCTTCTGGGACGGCTACTACCTCGGTCAGCGGCTCGGTGAGTGGACCGACCACTATGGCTCTGCCACGACGGAGGTGAAGGTGGGCATCGGCCGCGTCTCCCACTACTATACGAAGATCGGCGTGGCGGAGCTGGTGCTGGAGACCGGCTATGTCGAGGAGGGCGAGCGGCTCTTGGTGACCGGTCCGACGACCGGGGCGGTATTCTTTCAGGCAAAGCAGATGCTGCTCGGGGACAAGTCCGAGCGAAGGAGCCGCATCGACGAGATCGGCATCCCCTTTAGCATAAAAGTACCCGAGGAGCTGCGCCCGGGGGATCGCCTCTTCGTGATGAGGAAGCGGAAGAAGGAGAGGGGGAGCAAGTACTTCTGAGCCATGGCACCCAAGAGCTATCTCTACATCAGTCCCACCCTGATCGTCCGCGACTATGAGTGCGACATCCAGGGTGTGGTGAACCATGCCAATTACCTCCACTACATGGAGCACGCGCGGCACCAATTTCTCCGCATCATCGGTGACAGCTTCTCGAGCAAGCACGGCGAGGGATTTGACATGTTTGTCACCCATGCGGAGCTGGACTATCACCGCTCACTCCGGTCCGACGACACCTTCGTCATCGGCGTCACGATAGACCGGAAGGGACCCCTCCTCGTGGTCGACGAGGACGTGATCCGCGAGAGCGATGGCGTGGTGGTCTGCTCCGGTCGGGTCCACGTCGCCGGTGTGCAGGATGGTCGACTGACGAGGGGGGAGTACTTCGACATCCTCATGGACTACTGCGACAAGCACCTCAAGCCCCTCCCCTTCCCGTGTCCCTCTCACTGACCCCTGCCGAGCTTGCCCTCCTGCGACTGACGATGCTCCCGGGTGTCGGCTCCACCATCAGCCACGCCCTCCTCGAGGACTTTGACAATCATCCGGAGCGGATCTTTGAGGCAACGGCAGACGAGCTGGCGCAAAACCCCAACATCCGCCCCTCCTTAGCACGACTCATCCGCTCCGAGGACTCCCTCCGAAGGGCTGAGGAGGAGCTCCGGACGCTGAGCGAGAGGGCAGCAGCAGGCGAGACGATCACCCCACTCTTCTATGGAGAAGAAGGCTACCCCGACTACCTGCTCAACTGTGCCGACTCGCCCCTTGTCCTCTACGTCAAGGGGACCCTCCCCGTCGACAGCCCGATGATCGCCATCGTCGGCACCCGTCGCTGCACCACCTACGCAGCCGATGTGATCGAGCGGATGGTAGGGCGCTGGGCGGAGCTAAGGCCCGACCTGGTCATCGTCAGCGGACTCGCCTATGGGGTCGACGCCCTTGCCCACCGAGCAGCAGTCAAGCACGGCCTACGCTCCGTCGGTGTGGTGGCGCACGGGCACTACACGCTCTACCCCTCCCGCCACAGAGACCTCGCCACAGAGATGATCCATAGCGGAGGAGGGGTGGTGACGGAGTACGGCTACCATACCCGAGCCTTCCCGCAGCACTTCGTCCTCCGTAATCGCATCGTCGCCGGGATGACTCGCGCCACGGTGGTCGTGGAGAGTGCCCGACGAGGCGGAGCGCTCATCACAGCCGGTCTCGCCCTTGACTACGGGAGATCGGTCTTTGCCGTGCCGGGGCGGATCTTTGACTCCACCTCCGAGGGGTGCAATAGGCTACTCACCGACCAGCGCGCCACCTGTCTCACCGACCCGGAGACACTCCTTGAGGAGCTAAGCCTCCTCCTTGACGCCAGCACCAAGCGGCAGCTCCCCTTTGCCGAGGAGGGAGAGGGGGACGAGGATCCCATCCTTGCGACACTGCAGGAGGCAGGGACGCTCACGCTCAACGACCTCTCCATGAGGCTGGGTGAGTCACCCGGCATACTCTCCGGACGACTCTTCGAGCTGGAGATGTCCGGCAAAGTCCGCTCCCTCCCTGGCGCCCGCTACGAGCGCACCTCCCTCTGATCCCCACCCCCACCCGATGATCGATTTCTCTAATACCGATATTAGAGAATTCTTTTACCGATATTAGGCTCACCTAATATCGGTATTAGTCACGGCCGGATAAATCCGGCTGGTATAGTTCTTATCCAGCAGCTCTCCTCCTCACCGGAAAGCAGAGGGCAAGACCTATGAGAATCATCAACCAGAAGTAGGGCTACACCCGCAAGAATGGCCGCTCCATAGGCTTAAGTCAACCCTCAAGGGGTCGCAGAAACAGATAGCTCGTATGAGCTCTCCCAGCTCCGAGATCGCCTATAGCACCCGAGAAGTCAGAGTGAGAGATTAGCGAGGCACCACTGCTCGAGTGAGGCAACAGAAGCCTCGCGTATCAGGACAGTGCCGTCCTTGTCCAAAAGGTAGATCGTAGGGACACCCTTAATGTTATAGAGGTCCGTGTCGTGTAGATCTGTGTAATTGTAGCCATGGATCCAGCCCTTAGGAAGCTCGTCCTTAACGGACCTCGTCCACTTCTCAAGGGGTCCCATCTTGTCCACCGTCAGCACCGATAGCTTACAAGCTGAGATAGCGGCAGACAAGGTCTCAGAGGACTGTATGTCAGCCATAACCCTATGGCAGGTATGGCAGGGGACGTTGTAGAAGAAGAGGATCAGTGGGCGCACTCCGAGAAGCGACTTCATCGATGACACTCCATCAAGAGTATTGTAGGTGAAGTCGGCAGCAGGCGTACCGGGGCGGTTCTTCAAGACCAACGAGAGCTGATACTCCGGGATCATTTTATCGTCCTCCGAAGAGTAATCAGAGGCGATAATCGCACGAGCAAAGGGCAGATAGCTCTCATAGTCGCCACGCTCATAGAGGCCGTCAGCCAGGTGGGTAAAGACATAATAGGCGACGGAGTCTGCCTCTGCTCGCCTCATGAGATCCATAACAGCAGGATAAGCAGTCGCAGAGTCGACCTCCGGTAGCTGAGAGACATAACGATCAAAGACCCGGCTCATAAAGTCAGCATCGTGGGTATACGTCTCGTCCGTAAAGACAAGCCCATCCCAATAGTGAAGGAGTCGGTACTCTGCCCGCTCCTCAGGCGAAGAGAGGTCGGACGGGGTGGGAACGGTATCTAACCAAGCTACGCCCGCTTGGTCGAGATAGACGGCAGTATGCTTCTCCCTTGCGCAAGAGAGGAGTCCATAGGACAGCATCAGCGAAAGCGCAACAACGGCAAATATAGATCGACACATAACGTAACTGATATATAGGGCAAATGTAAACAAAAAAGGAGGCACCTTCACCGAAGTGAAAGTGCCTCCTAAGGAATATGTGACGTTAGAGCATATGCTCTATGTCATTTCATGAAGCTAAATCAAAGGGAACGAAGCTCTGAGGTCTTCTTGACGGGTACGATAACCTTGCCATTGTTGATCTTACCCCACTTGTAGGTAACGGTTACAGGTACCTCGATGCTAAAGCCCTCATCAATATTAGAGCCGTTGTTACGATAGGTGAGACGTCCGTAGGGGAAAGTCTTCGTAACCTTCTGACCATTGACAACGACCTCTACAGACTCATTGTCAGCAGTCTGCTTGAAGATGATGTTCTCCGGGATCGTTGTCTCAGCATTACCACCGACCTTCAGACCAATAGGCTTGATATTCTTAGTATCAATCTTGATGGACTGGATATCGTAGTACTTGAAGTAGTTCTCGTGCTTCGGCATGAAGTAATACTCCTTGGTATCCTTGACATAATTACGCCAGTCTTTGAGACTAACGATATCATTAATGTCAAGCCAGGTGAACTCCTCACCAAAGTCCTTACCATCTACAAAGAACTTCTTTGTCTCTGCATCCATGCTAACCGGACGGAGGAAGTGAACGAGGAAGCTGTCACCGTCCTTAAGACCCTTGACAGTCATACGCACACCGCACTCATTCTCGGCAGCAATACGGATGCGAGCCATCATGTTCTCCTCAGCAGCATTGAGTAGCTGCTTACCGATCTTGCTGTTCTGATTGTAAGAAACAACGTAATCGTAGGTATTGGTAACCTTCTCAGTGTCACCGAAGGTGATCTTCTTATCTGTCACGATGGTTGCAACCACCTCAGAGGGCATGTTCTCCTTAACAGCAAGGAGCTTGGTACCATCTGCACTGGGCTCAAGAGTATATCCGAATGCCTCCTTAAGGGTGGGCTGCTTCTTGTCGAAGACAAAGCTTACCTTAGCGCCATCATTGACCTGACCGAAGTCTACCACAATCTTACCTGCATCCTTCTTGGACTTGAAGACGTTGGAGAACGGAGTATCGAAGGTGCAGAGCGTAGGATCAACAGATCCGAGATCCGGAGTCAGAGTATTGAAGCGAACGTAGGAGAAGTTGTCGAACCAGTAGTTATCACGAGTGATCTTACCGAGGTCGAACTCAGGACGCTTGATAGTGGTCTTGAAGGTAACAGCGATATCGTTGCCATTCCACTTGTAGTGACCAGTCTTAGAGATCTCTACGCTGTCCTTGTCCCCAAGAGCATCGATGAGCTCATCACGAGTTACAGTCCATACAAGGATGTAAGACTCAGCGTCCTTGGGATCCTGCTCCTGAGAAATGGTACCGACACCAGTAGTCTCCTGACTCCAATCGAACTTACTGTGGAAGATCTCCTTAGGCAGGTTGGCCTTGTGGTAGATATTCTCGTTCATCCACTTCGCATTGGTCGTGTACTTGAAGCCATCGCAAGAGAGATCAGAAGCCTCAACGACAACGTTGATAGGATCAACGGGCGTCGGCTCAATCTTCTTCTCTACAATGTTGATGACGATGAACGCATCACGAACAACACAGTCATTGCTCATCAGCTTTACATGGACGATCGGGGTACGACCAACGGCGGCACGGTTGGATGACTGACCATATACGCGTGCAGAGATCTTGGATCCGTCAAGAGTGATGAACTCCTGCTGCTCGGTGTCATTGTCACCGCGCTTGAAAGTGATATCCTTGTTCGCCCTGGTGCCGTCCTTCAGGTCAAAGGCATAAGAGAGAGCATACACATTAAAGCCCTCAAACCCCTTGTCCTTGAGAAGAGTGGTCACCTGATCCTTCAGGTCGATAGTCTCATCGTACTGGAGATCTACTACAGAGTAGCGATACTCATCCTCTGCACCGGTGTACTTAGAGTCAAGAGTCCTAGCAAGCGTCTTAGCACGCTCCACAGTTCTGGGGAAGAGCTTGGAGTTGGACTTCTTGGCGAGGTGGAGATCCGTATAAGAGATCACACTCTTGTCAAGCTTTGCCCAGTCAGACTCATTCTCAGCACCATTGACCATAGGCACAACTACAGCGATCTGATCAATCTTATTAGCCTCGTCGTTGATGTACTTGGTCTGTGCGGAGATGTCCACAGTCAGAACTCCATCCTTCAGGCTTACGAACTTTGCAGAGGGGTTAGCCTTAGCAGAACGAAGCACCGTAGGATTGTTGTAGCGGACGTAGATACCATCCGTCTTGATCTGGTCAACAGTGACGTTGCTGGGGCTTACGCGAAGCATAACGCGCGTAGCAGCAGTTACATCGTTCTCGCACGGAGTGGAGAGACCACCAACGGCAACGATCGGCAGAGCGCCGCCCTCATCGGCAACAACCGAAGGGATAAACTTCAGCTGGAAGCCGCTAGCCTGACCAAGCTTAACGATGCCGTCCTTGGCACCCTTAACATTCATCAGGGTAACGACGCCATTCTCATAAACAGCAGAGATAGTTCCCTCGGGCAGCCACTTGTCAGTGGTGATAGTACGAGTGGCAGGCTTGGTATTAGGATCAACCTTCACCCAGAAACCCTTCTCATTACCCGTGGTACCGGGTACGTAGTAAACTCCATCAGCACCCTTAGCGCCGGGATCACCCTTAGCGCCGGGCTCACCCTTAGCGCCGGGGTCACCCTTAGGACCCTGCTTACCTGCAGCAGGATAGTCGGTCTTGTGGTCATCGATGTACCAGAAGCCGTCCTCGCCGATCTTGACGATGGTTCCAGGATTGCCATCCTTACCATTGGTAACCTCGATGGGGTCACCCTTGCTCGGATAGAGCTTGATACCATTGGCTGTTTTCTCGATCTTGGTCACATAGGTGCCACCCTCGAACTTTTTTGTCAGATTGTCCAAACGCTGGTTGATAGCGTCGATGTCACCCTGGAAGTCCTTGGAGCAGGAGGAGAAGACCCCCAGCCCGAGGACAGCAGCAACTGACAGCAAGCCAATCTTAAACTTGTTTGTTCTCATAATTACTGTTTTGTGAATAAATATATTGTCTATTATCGTTTGCGTTTACAGAGAAGTCCTGACGACCACTCGTCATCTATTCTTGGGACAAAGGTGACAAGAAAAATCAAAACTACAAAAAGAATTGACAACAAAAAGGGGTACACTATCTGTACTAGCCCTCATCCTACTCACACTTAGCCCCGGAGACTCAAAGCTCCAGCAGGATACTTCCTCAGTGATATCACTTAGTCTTCATGATGACGACGCGATTCCACGCATTGACATCATAAGGCTGTACGTCGGATCCCTTGTAGTCGATGGTGATCAACTCTGAGGGGACGCCATACTCGCTGATGAGCTTGTCGGCCACGTTGCGGGCACGATTCTCAGAGAGCTGCATGTTGTAGTCAGCACGACCGGTCTGTACATCGGCATAGCCCGTCACGGTGATCGGGGTGTTATTGGCCTTGACGTACTCAGCGGTATTGTAGAGGTTGATCTCCTGGTTCTTGTCGATCTTAGAGCTGTCGATACGGAAGTACACGACATTCTCGTAGTTCTGAGCAACAACGGGCTTTACCTCAGGGCACTCGGGGCAACGTACGGGGCGCTTGCTGAGCTCGGCATTCTGGCTGCGGAGGTCATTGATCTGACTCTGAAGTCCATTGACGAGATCCCAGTCCATCGGCTGCACGCCATTCCAGAGCGTCTCGCCGAGGTTGCAGGTGAGTCCACCGCGGACAGCACCGATAGCATCGGTCGCATCCAGTCCGGGGACGAAGAGCACCATTGGCTCGATCGTGAGCGCTACCCGCGGGTGGAAGTTGATATTGATATCCAGTCCGAGGTTGGCCGAGATGGAGTGATCGAGCTCACGGAAGAAGTTGTTGTCCTCGTTATTGACGCCCTTCGAATTGAAGATATTGAGGAAGTTGGCGTCACAGGCTCCCTGAGAGTAGCCGCGAGCGTAGGGAGCGGCAGTCTCGTAGCTCTCATACCCAGAGATATTGGTACCGAGGTAGCCAACACCGACGAAGGGGACCACATGGAAGACCCGACTCTCATCGTAAGAGGAGAAGTAATTGACGAGGTCAAACATGAAGTCGAAGTGGGGGTTGAGCGCCCGGAGCTGCAACGGACCCTTCACGCCATCGGTCCTATTGAGACCAAAGACCGGGATGGTGTGGTAGTCAAGAGCAAGACGGGTAGAGAAGTAGGGGTTGTGGTGCTGTCCTACAGCAAGTCCCACGCCCCAGCTGGCACGATCGCCGAAGTCAGCCTTGCGACGAAGCTCCGCCTGGGCGTCGTGGTTCCACCACATGTTAAAGGGCATCGATAGGCTACCGAAAGCCTGGATAAACCAGTGCTTGCAGGAGGGTTCGAAAGCGACTTTCGGCTAATTCGCATTTTGATGTGCTGGGAGGGG
>NZ_KV793773.1 GCF_001808555.1 Porphyromonas sp. HMSC065F10 | reverse complement strand
TCTAGTGTTGCACTTCGAAGTTGAACCTAGGGGAACCGCTACCAGTGATTATCAAACAAAAGTGGTCAGAGAACCATTCCTTGGAGTAAATAACGTCAGGAGCGTGTACCCAAAGGATCGAATTAACGGGGTGATAGACAAGATCGACGGGGGCTCTCTAAGACATACACACAAAACAAAAGCGCACGACTGACTCTCCAAACAGCGATCCAATTTCGCTGAGGTCAGAGAGAAAGTCGCACGCCTTGATCTTACGACAAAGATAGTGAAAGATTTTGTCGTACTTCAAGAGAGCTTGGCGCATCTCGCTAAAGTACACAGGAATCTAAGCGATGGGAAGTGCAGCAAACTGGAGCGTTGCACGACACTGCAAGTAGATTGCGGATAATAGCCCTCGGCAAACCGGCTCTGATCGCTTCCTGAAAAGAAAGAAAATCCAAGTCTCAGTAGAAGCCCGTCAGACCAATCCCGACAGGCAGCTTCTACTAAACTTGGATCTCATTGCAAATGCATAGAAAAGATCAGAGGAGACAAAACATTGGGATGAGATGACTGCTCGTGCTTAAGCCACAGGCGCAATAGCCTGAAGGCAAAGAGAAAGCTTTGGACTAGCTTGGCATTGCTCCTCCCAAGGGAGCCTCCGCACAAGCTAATCCAAAGCTTAATGATGTTGCAAATATAATAAATGGCGTTGAGAACCAAACCCAAAGGGATTCGAAGATCCAGGGGTAACGCATTTGAGTTTCACAGCTAAG
>NZ_KV793772.1 GCF_001808555.1 Porphyromonas sp. HMSC065F10 | reverse complement strand
CTCTTCACAATGAGTTGAGTGCCTTCTATGAATTCAAATGCGTCACACCTGATCCCTCGGACGCCTTTAATATTATCTCTGTCGTACCGAATTTACGCCTCTGTGTAAAGAATAATATCCTTTTTTACGAAAAAAAAGAGAACTAAGTTTGTTTTAGCACCAAGTGAAGAAAAATCAAATGGAATCGATAAAAGTGCTACCAGAAGTGAGCAACTAATCGGGGAATAGTACGTACATTTGTGTCGTAAAGCTTGGTGCGAGGCATTTCGATCGCTCTGTCGGACACCAGTGCGAACCTTTTAATTACTTATTTAATACATCATTATGAATCGCTGTAAGCCAAAAAAACTCCTGGGTCTACTGCCGATCCTGCTGCTTCTCCTACAGACAGGATGCACGATCGGTGACGAGCTGAGTGAGACGGCGAACCTGACCCTCTCTGAGGTGGGGATCGTCTCGCTCGATCCGGGTAAGGTGAGTCGCGAGATCGGTGTGACGACGGATGCTCCTGACTGGAGCTGCTATACCGCCAATAGCTGGATCTCGGCCACCAAAAAGGATGATCACACCCTCCTCCTCAGTGCGGAGGCCAATCCCTCCTCAAGTGCTCGCTTAGGCTCCGTGGTGGTGACTGCCTCCGGAGTGCGTCGCCAGCTCACCATCATGCAGGGAAAGGGCACTGAGGTGATCATTGCTCATGCCGGTAGCAGTGCCGGCTCGAGTGAGCTCAAGATCACCCAGTGGGGTGAGACCCGCTCCATCGACGTGGAGAGCGGTACCGACCTCTGGACTGCCAAGAGTGATGACGAGTGGATCACCGTCACGCCCTATCCCGTCGCCAAGCGGATCGATGTCCGCGTAGCTCCCAACCGCAATCGCGAGCCGCGCGAGGGGAAGATCATGATCACCCTGCAGGGCGAGAGCAGCGGAGGTGCTGAGATACGTGTGACCCAGAGTGGAGTTGACTGGTTTATACTCCCCTATATGAATTTTGAGACAGCGACAAGGCCCGATATCCAGCTCTTTGAGAAGGAGAGAGGTGGTGCCATCGAGGATGAGAGTGAGCGCTTCTTCACCTTCTCCACCACGAGCAGCGCCTTCCCTCGTGTCGTATATACGATCTATGCGGGTGGTGCCTACCTGTATGCTCAGGTGGATGCCTCCTCGACGCGACTCCTCCTCGGTGAGGCGCGTCTGGAGCTGATCAGCTTCCTCAAGGAGAATGGCTTCACTGAGCAGGTGGATGAGAATACCTTCCGCCACAAGGATCAGCGCAATCTGACGGTGGAGATCAAGCCTTTCTTCAAGAATACACCACACCTCCTCTTCTCCTACAAGCCGGAGCAGCCTGTAGCGATGCCTACCTTTGAGACTCTGCCACTCGGACTGACCGACTTTGGCATCACGAAGGAAAAGGTGAAGGAGTACGAGGACAGCGTGGGAGGTGAGGAGACCTACAATTATGAGGATGAGTACGAGTTTGTCACTCCTCCGGGTAAGTATCAGGCCGATGGACGGCTCTATCTCTTCCACCAGGATAAGAAGAGCGGCATCTACCTGCTCGAGAAGACCCGTCAGTACTTCCTCGACACGGATCGTGCCTT
Source organism: Porphyromonas sp. HMSC065F10 (assembly GCF_001808555.1). Classification (GTDB taxonomy): domain Bacteria; phylum Bacteroidota; class Bacteroidia; order Bacteroidales; family Porphyromonadaceae; genus Porphyromonas_A. The sequence goes on along the minus strand of NZ_KV793772.1, from coordinate 24,031 downwards.
CTGGAGCTACAAGGGGTACTTCACACCGACCAACGAATTTATGGAGCTCTGCGAGAAAGAGGGCTTCCACTTCGAGGAGTACAATATCCTCGAGCATGTCTACGTCTTTGTCTCCAAGGAGAAGGGGCTGACTATGGGGGCTCAGTGCAAGAAGTTCTTCGGAGATCCCAAGCCGATCATCGTCCTGCAGATCAATCCGGGGACTAAGATGATTGCCCACAAAACCAACCGTAAGTAAACCACCACACGACATAATCAGATCATGAATAAATCACTATATATACTTGCATCGCTCCTCACGGCACTCCTCTGCTTCGGATGTACGCCTGAGAGCTTAGAGAAAGAGCCGACCATGCTCGAGCTCGATAAGCCGGAAGTACGCCTCACCAAGGACAAGGGCGAGATGGTCGTCAGCGTGAAGACCAATGAGGAGTCCGTCGTCGCCATCAGCAATAGAGACTGGATCACCGCAGTACCTGAGGGTACGTCCGTCAAGCTGGTCTATGATGAGAATAAGGTGATCGGCCAGCGTGATGCCGTCGTGCTCGTTCAGGCGGGAGACTTAGTCAAGGCTCTTAAGGTGACTCAGGAGGGCAACGCCCTCGATGTGACCACCGTCCCCGAGGCGATCGTACTGGAGCCGTGGGACAGCGAGGTCACCATCAGTGTCCGCGTCAATGGTGAGGGCTGGACCTGCACCTCAGCCACCGACTGGATCCAGGTCACCTCTCTCCCGTGGAAGAAGGAGGTGATCCTCCGCGCCGATGCCAATAAGAGTGGCGGCGCACGTCAGAGCGAGATCATCTTCCAGGTAGAGGGAGAGGCCGGTACCGTAGCGGTCACTGTGAAGCAGAAGGAGTGGCCGCTCTTCCTCCTGCCCTACATCGACTTTGAGTACGGCACCATGAGCCTCATCTCACGCTTCGAGATGGAGCGCAGGAGCATGATCAAGCAGACGCTCACCGGCTCTGTCTCCTTCACCACCACCAGTCCGATGATGAGCCAGATAGCCTACTCCTTCTCCACCAAGGGTGTGATGACGGCCGCACAGGCTTACATCGCCGCCGACTACACCACTACCGACGAGGATGGAGAGACGATGATCACCAAGGAGGCGATGCATGTCATCGACTCCGCACTCCTCGCAGAGGGCTTTACGGAGAAGCAGGGCAAGCTGCGCTACTTCAATCCCAGCAATCGCGTCGTTGCCTCCATCAAGGATCACACCTACGACCCCAATGTCGAGTACATCTACATCCCGAAGCAGCCGCAGGCATACAAGACCTTCGACAAGATCCCCTATATCCCTGTAGCATTTGGTGCCGACTACAGCGAGGTCCAGAAATACGAGCAGGAGAATGGCGGTGTCTACAACCCCGCCGGCGACTCGTATGATGATGCCCATAACATCTGCTACCACGAGTACAAGGTGCCCGGCAGCAAGGAGATCAAGTCGCGCAACTACTTCCTCAGCTGGGATGCCTCTAAGGGGAAGGTCGGAGCCCTGCTTGCTACCTTCCAGGAGTGGTCTGATATCAATCTGGTCTACTGGGAGTACAATGGTCGACTCAATATCACCGAGGAGTTCCTTGCCCTCTGTGAGAAGGACGGATTCAAGTACAACGGCAAGACCTCTGACGGTAAGATGGATGTCTTCATCAATGACACCAAGGGGATCCAGATGAAGACTCAATTTGCCCACTTCGAGGGCGAGGAGGATCCGTCGCTCGTCATCATGATGCTGCCCTATGTCTCCTCCAAGACGCAGATGAGTGCTCTCGACCATAAGATGACTCAGATGAAGAAGCTATGGAAATGAGAAAAAAGCCAAGTATAGGGCTCTTAGCCCTCCTCACTGCCCTCGGACTCGGTCTTGCCTCCTGCTCCAACAGGACGGCACTTGACCCCGAGGAGCCTGAGCAGTCTGCCGAGGTCAATCCGGCAGGCCAGGGGGCGACCGTCCCCGGTCTCGTCCGCGTCAGACTGACGCCCGAGCTGGCCGACAAGATCGGTACCCGTGCCCTCCGTGCTGATGATCCTGCGCTCCGGAGCTGTGATGCGCCTATGAGTGATCTCCTCCGGAGTATCGGTGCTCGCGAGGTGAGACCGGTCTTCATCATGGAGCCTGCCTATGAGAAGCGTATGCGCCGGGCGGGGCTCCACCTCTGGTACGACATTATCCTCGATGAGAGTGCCGGTGAGAGCACCACACTCCGCTCGGCGTCTGAGGTCGCTGATCTCCCCGGAGTGGATCTGGTGGAGCAGGTGCCTCTCTACCGGACGATGGATGAGCCGGTATTCTTCCCCCTTAGAGCCTATAGCTTTGACTCAGAGCGGGACGAGACGGATGTGATGCCCTTCAACGACCCCTACCTCCGCAAGCAGTGGCACTACCACAATACGGGATCGGGACTCAAGTCGCTCAAGGGGGCTGATCTCAACCTCTTTGAGGCGTGGAAGCAGGAGACCGGAGACCCCTCCGTCATCGTCGCTGTCATCGATGGTGGCGTCTACTACGAGCATGAGGACCTGGCTCAGAATATCTGGGTCAATCCCAATCCCGGTCAGGGCGAGTACAGGGATGATATCCACGGGTACAACTTTGCCGACGAGGATGCCAATATCGCTTACGATGCCCACGGCACGCACGTGGCGGGTGTGATCGCTGCGGTGAATAATAATGGCATCGGTGTCTGCGGTGTCGCCGGTGGTAATGGCAGTCCCGACTCAGGTGTACGGATCATGGTCTGCGATGCCTTTGGGCGAAAGAATGGGCAGGCCTTTGAGCGCGCCTTTGTCTACGCTGCCAATCATGGCGCTGTCATTGCACAGAATTCCTGGGGTGGCTCCAAGTTTATGTCCCCCTCTCTCAAGAAAGCGATCGACTACTTCATCGACTATGCAGGCTGCGATAATGATGGCAATCAGCTGCCCGACTCCCCGATGAAGGGTGGGGTGGTACTCTTTGCCGCCGGTAATGAGTCCTCGGACGATATGTCCTACCCGGCCGCTTACGGTCCGGTTGTGACCATCTCCGCCATGGCTCCCGACTGGAAGAAGGCGTACTACACCAATCGTGGCGAGTGGATCAACCTGATGTGCCCCGGTGGTGACCTCCACTATCCTGGTGGACAGATCTACAGCACCTCGGTACAGAAGAAGGTGGACGAGCAGACGGGGAATATCCTTTCCGTCCAGAGCTACTACGAATTTATGCAGGGGACCTCGATGGCCTGTCCTCACGCCAGTGGTGTGACCGGGCTGATCGTCTCCAAGTATGGCGGACGTGGCTTCACGAATGCCGACTGTAAGCGTCGCCTCCTCTCTGCCCTCCGCCCGTCGGACATCAATGAGTACAATCCGGGATTTGAGGGCATCCTCGGTGCCGGATACCTCGATGCCGCTCGTGCGCTCGACAGCGACTCCTCCAAGGCTCCTGCACAGGTCAAGGACGTAAAGGCAGAGCCGGGATATACCGACCTGACCATCACCTTCCCTGCCGTGGCAGATCCTGATGACCGTACCGCAAGCTACTACGTCATTTACTACAGCGATAAGGAGCCCCTCACCGCCTCTACCTACAAGAGTGCGAAGTCGACCAAGGTCTTCGGACTGAAGTATAATGTGGGCGATAAGGTCTCCTATACCAGCCACAACCTCTCGATCCATCAGAGCTACCACTATGCCATAGTGGCGGTAGACCGCTGGGGCAATGAGGCAGCACCCACCTTCTTCTCCTCCTCTACGCTCGACAATGCCGCTCCTGTGGTGACCGTAGAGGGACCTAAGGAGATCCGCCTCGCCGGCAGTGAGACAGCTCGGCTGCTCCTCAAGGTAGCCGACCCCGAGGGTCACACCTGGTCCTATACCATGAAGGGTGATCTCCTCGGCATCTCAGCCAATAGAGAGGAGGAGACGATCCTCGTCGATCTCTCGGCAAGAGGCTCCGTAGGGAAGCACGACTTCGCTGTGGTCGTGAGGGACCAGTATGGTGCTGAGACGGAGGTGAAGATCTCCTACGAGGTCTACCTCAACTCCGCCCCCGTGCTCTCCAAGCCGATCACGCTCACCTATCTCCCGATAGGCAGTGAGCAGACCATCTCTCTCGGAGACTTCATTACCGACCCCGATGGGCATAAGCTGACCTACGCCGTCACCTCCTCAGCGGATCAGGTCGTCGCAGTGAAGCTGCATGATGGTGTGGTCACCCTCAAGGGACTCACCAAGGGTAGCTCCACGGTACAGATACATGCAGTCGATGAGCTGGGTGCTGAGCTCTATGTCAGTCTCAGCATCAAGGCAGTGCCTGACGATATAGTCTACCATGTATACCCGATCCCGACCTATGGTGACCTCAATGTCGTCCTCTCGGGACAGATCGGTAGCGCCACCATCTCCGTCATCGCCGGCAATGGGTCGGTAGTCTACAAGGAGGCTGTCAGTGGCATCACGGGTGAGGGGAGTACCCACAAGATGGATCTCTCCAAGCTCGCCGGTGGCAAGTATCTGCTCCAGGTGGAGGGTAATAATGGTCTGAAGTATACCCGATACTTCGTGAAGTACTAATCGACTTATACCCTATGTATATCATGAAACCAATATACGTCATTGCTCTCCTCCTCGCCGGGATCACTCTCACCGCATCCGCCCAGGACTCAGGGACGCTACCCGTGCTCTCGCAAAATCCTGATGCACTCTCTGCCGCCATGGGACAGACGGGCGGTAGCACCCTCTCCGGAGGACACTATATCTACTCAGCACCCGGGGCAGTATTTGACCGGAGTGAGCGCTTCTCGCTCTCCTACACCGGCATCATCGGTATGGGACATGACTCGATGTGGTCGGGGAGTGGATTTTACAACGCCGTCACCGGGAGCTGGAGATTTCGCGACAAGCATGCTCTGATCGCAGGCTTCCGCTACCTCGGCGGGGGAAGTGTCCTCACGTCGACGGAGAGCGGGGATGGTCGCGAGATACACCCGATGGACATCACCGCCGACCTCGGCTATGCCCTTCGCATCAATAATCACTGGAGAGCCTACGTGGTGGGACACTTCGTTGAGTCGTACATCGGTAAGATCGCTCTCACCGGTGGTGGGTCGCTCGGTGCCACCTACGGCAGCCGGCTCTCCTCTGTACCCCTCGGGTACACCCTCGGAGCCTCTCTCCGTAATCTCGGTGGAGCGGTACTCTACGGCAAGAAGAGTGGCAAGTACTCCATGCCCGGCTCCGTCACCCTCGCCGGTGACCTGCGCTATGGGCTCACCTCGGAGTGGACGCTGCTCGCTGCGGTGACGGGGGACTACCTTGTCCAGCCCGCCTCTGCTAAGCAGTACGCTGTCGGTGTCGGACTGGGTGCAGCATTCCTGGACGTGATGAGCTTCCAGCTCGGTGGCACCATACTGCCGGGTCGGTACTTCCTCACCGGAGGTCTCGGCTGCCAGCCGATCCGCAATGTCTCCGTAGGTCTCTCCTGTAGGGTAGCCCCGCAGCAGCGGGAGGCCAATCACCTCGCCCTATCTGTAGGCTGTCACTTCTGAGCACTGCAGCATAGGGTCGCTAAGCAACTCCGGCTCTCAGCATAGGGTGACTATGCACCGGAGCCACATCTAATATCGGTATTAGTCGAGACTAATACCGATATTAGTTTTCACTAATACCGATATTAGTCATCTCTTTTACCGCTATTAGTCTGATCATCTCAGGCGAGGGGTATTACACTGGTCCCTAAGAGGGCAAAAAAAAGAGGTCCCCCGTAGGCTTTTTGCCTGCGGGGGACCTCTCTATGGGGGCTCTGTATCGGTGGGGGAGATTACTTCTCAGACTGCTCTGCTCTCGCCTTGTCGCGGAGGAGCTTATGCCGGCGCTGGGTGGGCGTCATGTCGTACTGACGGCGGCAGAAGACGGTGAAGTGGCTGGGGGAGGAGAAGCCAAATTCCTTGATGATCTCCGAGAAGGGCACGGCGGCATCGGCGAGCTGACGGTCGATATACTTCGCCTTCTCCTGCAGCATCCAGGTGTAGGGGGGGACATTGAAGGTCTCCTGAAATCTCTTCTTGAAGACCCGCACCGGCATCCCTCTCTGGTCGGCAAGATCTTGGACGGTCTTGGCGCGGAGGAAGTTTTGGACCACAAACTCCTTGAAGTCGATCTCCTGACGGAGCAGCGGAGCGAGGAGCCCTGCGATCTGCTCCCGCTCGTAGAAGGCTCCGAGGAAGAAGAAGAGCTCCTTGAGCTTTGACTCGTAGATGCTTATGCAATTGAGCTGATGACTATTCATATAGAGCATGCTGTCAAGCACCATCTTGATCGACTCGTGTGTGGGGAGCGAGATGAAGACATGCGATGTGGGTGCCTTGTCCTTGAGCCGAGCGATGGAGTAGTTGTCGCAGAGCTGTGAGGGCTTGCTGAAGAAGAAGGTGTGGACTCTTGTCTCCTTGCCATCGCTATAGATGGTGACAGTACGCTGTGTGCCTAAGAAGAGGAAGTAGTCCCCCCGGCAGGCGTGTCTCTCGGTCTCGTCTCTATAGCTGTAGGAGGAAGTGCGCGCCTCCACGAAGACAAACATGAAGTGCTTCTCGCTGTCGATGGTCAGCTCTTTGCCCCGCTCGAGAGTGTAGCTCTTGAGGGGGCAGCGCAGTGCGCATGCGTAGTAGTGACAATTGAGGTGTCGATCGAGGTCGACGATATCTTTCTTATTGTTGGTAATCATTCCTTCTCCATTACTCTAAATTTCTGTATCCTCTGAGGAGTCCTCAGTCATACGGAAAGTTTTTACAAAGTTAGAACTTTTCTATCAATGGAGCAAGTAAAAAAGCAAAAGGATGATTGTACAATCCACATTTTTCCCTCGGCTGATTTCTGCCCAATTGTGTAGAGGTCCCGGTGGTGGGGGCAAAAAAGAGGGTGCACTCGACGGTATGAATGGAGGGATCTCGGTCCGCGGTGTCGCACTATCAAGCCTCTCCGGGGATTGCGACACCCTTCCGGGGTCGTAGGGAGGGGGACTCAGCGACCCACAAGGGTTCGAGGGGGTATCTGACTACCCTAATGCTCAAATGCGTCACCCCTGCTGTCAAGGATGATGCTATAGTATTAGTATTGTGGAGAAAAGCGCTTGCGTAGCAGCTATAGGGTATCTATATTTGTCCTGTGCTATGCATCACATAGCGAGCTATAGACACCACAGACGTATGAGTAATACACTTACACTACAGATCAAAAGAGATAGCTTTGATGCTATCCTCCGTGGGGATCAAACCACTGAGAGCAGATGGGTATACCCGTCTAACAAGGGCTTATACTTTGACCCGATAGAGGTCAGAGAAAAGGGGTTTACTCCCGATGAGCTGGGCCTTGACGTGAGTGGTGACGAGGATATCATCTACTTTGACACTCTCGGCACAGTACTTAGTGCCCCGAGAGAGTATGACTATCTGAGGCTGATCAATGGCAGGCGCAAGGACGCACCTGAGCTGACTGTTGAAATAGTCGAAGTAAGTCCTGAGATTAATGTCGATGAAGATGACAAACCCTACCTCATTGCAGACACCTATCGGGGCGAAAAGGTTGCGTGTATAGCCTTAGGTATTAATTACACTCTCGGCAAAATCGTAGAGACGAAGAATATCCCATAACAATGCAGATGTTTATTTTTCAGAGCAATGAAGATAACATACAACGGCAAAGAGCACGAGGCGTACGCCCTCGTGATGAAGAGAGAGAATGCCCTTGAGATCCTCAACGGGACCAAGAGGGTAGAGATCAGAGCGTTTACCGAGTTCTACGACAGAATGTTTCTTGATATGGACATCGTCGCAAAGAACGAGCGAGACCCCGAGCACTTTGAGTCACCGATGAAGAAGACCTACTGTGCGCATTTCTACACGATGAATAAGAAAGCACCGTGGTATCTTGACGTATCTATCGACAACATCGGCATTGCGTCATTAGTCGAAGAAGACATCAAGTGGCTTAATGAGACGTACGACTTCCACGACTTCGACAATGAGTGGCAGCAGTTCGTCGGTAAGCCGGACGATGAGATCCCAAGTTTCTACTACCTGGGCATTGAGAAAGTTTTGCAGCACGAGGGGCTGTAAGCCCCATTTTTGTCCGCATCCGTGCCACTGCAGCTCATCCTATCCTGCTCTGAGTATACAAAAACCCGCTTATATTCGGATAACGAGTATAAGCGGGTTGCTTAGGCGGAGAGTGAGGCTCTTTCTCTTGAACCTTTCAAAAAGTTTGAAGTAGAGGAAATAATGCCAACACCTTCTGTAATGCACTTGCATTGGGGATTCCTCCTCAAGTTGTTATGAAATGGACTGATCATAGCGATTACAAGGCTATGAAACCTTACATAGATATTGTGGACGATATCAAGGCAAATGCCATGAGTAGATTCAATCAATTATAATACCGAAACAATATGAGCCAAGAAATAAATAATACGGAGCGACAGGACTTGTCGCTTGTTGTACGAGCAATAGGGTCAGACCTTGAGCAGACGCAAGTACGCATGATAGCCTCTGCAAATGCTGATATGCTTTTCCACTATTGGAAGGTGGGGCATTTTATCCTCTACCTCCAAGAGAAAAATGGTTGGGGAGCGAAAGTGATAGACAAGCTCTCTCAAGCGATAAGACAACAGTACCCAGATAAGAAGGGTTACTCTGCGCGCAATCTGACATATATGTGTCAGTTTGCCAAGGCTTATCCCTTAGAAGTCTTAATGCAGTTGGGAGAGACAGATAAGGCTTTAGAGAATCCTTCTGTGGAGAAAGTCTTGAAGCTAACAAAGGCTCTCAACGAAATTGTGCAACAACCTGTTGCACTAATTCAATCCGCAGACAATCTGTCAAATGAAATTACGCAACAGGCTGTTGCGCAATTATGGAAAGTGTCCGAAACGCTTTCAGCTATCTATCATCACGACATAGAACGGATAGAGGATATTTTCAAGCATTCAGCAGTTGTACGCACCAATTGGGCAAGCCACGTCATCCTTTTGAACAGCAAGCTGCCTTTGGGAGAACGCTATTGGTATATCACACAGGCGACTGCCAATGGGTGGAGTCGCAATGTACTCAAAGTTCAAATAGAGAACAATCTATTCGCACGACAGATAGAAGCAAAGAAGGTGAACAATTTCTCCGTGTGCCTACCACAGCCCCAAAGCGACTTGGCGAACTATCTGATGAAAGACCCCTATATCTTCGACCTCATGGGTCAAACAGAACGGATGGAAGAGCGAGACATTGAGCGGCAGTTGGTGTCGCACATCACCAAGTATTTGCTGGAGATGGGCAGTGGATTTGCCTTTGTGGCACAGCAAAAGCACTTTCAAGTGGGTGACCAAGACTTCTATGCCGACCTTGTCCTTTACAATATCCAACTACATACATACGTTGTTGTCGAGCTCAAAGCAACACCTTTTAAGCCCGAATATATGGGACAACTTAACTTTTATATCAATGTAGTAGATGACACCCTACGTGGAGAGCACGACAATAAGACCATCGGCTTGCTCCTCTGTAATGGTGGCGATAAGGTGGTAGCTCAATACGCCCTCTCGGGCTACGATCAGCCAATTGGTGTGAGTGATTATCAACTGTCAAAGGCTATTCCCGACAATCTAAAATCGGCTCTGCCTACGGTGGAAGAAGTCGAGGAGGAACTAAACCGAGTAATAAATTGAAATATGGATTATCAGATTAAACAAATGATTGGTGATGAGAAAACCCATCGTTATGTATTAGCAAGTAGATGTACAAAGCCCTTAGTGGTAATCGGAGTCAATCCAAGTACAGCAAATGAAAAATACCCTGATCGTACAGTGAGAAAAGTTATGGGATTTGCAGAGCGTAATAATTACGATGGTTTTGTTATGTTAAATCTGTATGCTCAGAGATCAACAAATTTCAATGGTGTACATAGTAAGAGGGATGAAATCCTTCATCAGAATAATCTTGATGCTATAAGAGAATTCTTTAAGACATCCGCTGAATTGGATGTTTTAGTTGCTTGGGGTAATCTTATATCTAAAAGGAATTATTTATTAGATTGCTTTGTAGATATTGTCAATGTACTTCAAGAACAAGAGCGAAAAATCAATTGGAAGCAAATAGGAGAGTTGACAAAATCAGGACACCCAAGACATCCCCTTTATGCTCGTTATGATTTCGGACTAAAGAATTTTGATATCAACAGTTACCTTTAAATGATACATATATCGAGACCTTTGAAAAAGTGAAATGGGGTAGAAGAGACACTCTTTCTTGGATGATTTCTCCAAGAAAGAGTGTCTCTTCTTTTTCTCCTTATTTTTCTAAGGTCTCTTGATACTATATCTAAGTCTTTTTCGGAGCACTTATTTATCCAGCTCCTTAAGGTCTGCTTGGTCTGCCATCTATTGTCACTCCAACAAAGGTAATCTCTTTTTCCTCCCTATCTCAGCACATCAAAATGCGAATTAACCCACATTTGACCCTCGGCTGATTTCTGCCCAATTGTCTAGAGATCCCGGTGGTGGGGGCAAAAAAGAGGGTGCACGCCACAGTACTCTGTGACGTGCACCCGTATGCCTGCGGAGAGTGAGGGATTCGAACCCCCGGTAGCTTGCACTACAACGGATTTCGAATCCGCCGCATTCGTCCACTCTGCCAACTCTCCTCGGAGGTGTGGCAAAGGTACGATATTTTTCTCTTAGAATCCGAACTGCACCTGCGTCCTGATGTGATGCACCGGTCCGAAGCCCTCGTCAGTGCCGAGGGTGCCGGGGACGCGGTACTCGAGCTGCCAGCGGCACTTCTTGGCAAACCATCTCTGGATGCCTATCGTGCCGGTGAGGAGGCTCTCGCTCGCGCTCCGGTCGGTCCTGAGCCAGTCGACCGCTCCGTAGAGCTCGAAGCTCTTAGGCAGGTGTCCGACCACCATAACATAGGCTCCGTCACCGATCGTCTCATCGGTGTCTGCTATGAGGTACTCGGCGGAGAGGGTCACGGGACGGAAGTCGAGGCTGAGGCCGGCACTGACGCTGCTGCGCTTGTAGGCGTCTCCCGCCTGGATCTCTCCCCTCGCACCCATAGCGTGCATCTCGCCACCGAGGTAGGAGGTGTGGAGGGTGATACCTCGGTAGGGGCGGACGTAGAGCGCCCCGCCGTACATCTTGGTGGTGCCGAGATCGAGGGTATTCATCCCCTGACCATTCATCACGGCGAGCTTGTAGGTGAGGATCTTGCCCCAGAGGTCGCCTGACAGCTCGAGTCCGATGTCTCGCCCGGAGGTGCCGCAGTAGAGCGGATCGCCACTCACGCCGGCAAAGTAGCAGGTGGGGGTGGTCCAGCCCGAGGTGAGAGGGAGTAGGGAGGGGGGAATCTGATTCTCCATGCCGAAGGGGGTCTTCATCTCCCCGATGCGGACCCTGAGCTGGGGCATGAGGGTGTACTGCAGCCAGAGCTCCTTGAGCTTCGCCGGGCTGTGGAGCTGGACGAGGATGCCCATGCTCCAGCGGTCGGTGATCTGACCCTTCGCGACGAGGTTGATCTTATTGATGGCAAAGGTATTGGTCCCGTGGACATCGGGACCGAAGGCAGCATCGTAATAGGTCTGCCCCCATCCGGTGACGGTGATGCGGTCACGGAGCTCTCCGGAGCCCTGAGCGGCGGCGGTGAGTGCGAGACCGCAGATGGTGAGTAGGGTAAGGAGTATTTTCCTCATGATGATTGATGAAAAAGGGTTTAGATCGTCTTGACTAAGTCGCCCATGCTCTTCCGCTTACGGGTCGGCCGAGTGGCGTCGGGTAGGGGATAGCCGAGAGCGAGGAGCGCAACGGGGGTCTCCCTGCCCATCTCCAGCCCCATATCCCGGGCGCAGAGAGGTCGGTCAAAGGCATTGATCCAGACGGAGCCGATCCCCAGGTCCTCCGCCTGGAGCTGCATGTAGGCGATCGCAATGGCGGTGTCGGTGTAGAGGGAGTTATTTTCCTTATCCGGATAGACGTAGGCCGCAGCATCCTCCCCCACGATCAAGAGCACCTCGCGGGCGGTGCGGAAGTGGGCTCTATTGTACCACTGCTCCGCACGCTCGCGCATCTCTCTGCTGCGGATCCGGTAGATGCGGAAGGGCTGATTATTGCACGCTGTAGGAGCTTGTACAGCCGCATCGAGGATCAGCTGCATATCCTCCTCCGGTATTTCGCGTGTCGTATCGCACTGACGGACGCTGTAGCGCTCCATCACTAAGTCTCTGAAGTCCATTTGTCTCTGCTCTATGGAGTGGTCTCCCCCTCTTCCACCGGGTGGGGGGAGTGACCCATGGATGCAAAAGTACCTAAATTCGTGCGCTTCCGTTTTACGATAATTCCGTATCTTGCTCTACCAATGATCAAGACACTTCGCACTAATGGATAAGGAAAGTACTACCACCTTTAGAGGCAATGACCGGATCCTCTTCGGATTTATCTGCGGTCTCCTCTCCTTCTGGCTCTTTGCCATGACGCTCCTCAATGTGAGGGGCGAGATGAATGCTGACCTAGGGCTCTCCCCCTCGCTGCTCAATCTCGCCGTCTCGGTCACCTCCCTCGTCTGCGGGATCCTGATCGTGCTCATCGGTGGTCTCGGGGATCGCCTGGGGCACACACGGATGACCCGCCTCGGGCTGATCTTGGCGATCGTGGGGGCGGTGCTCATCGCCCTGACACCCGGTCACTCATCACTCACGGCACCGATCCTTCTGCTGGGACGTATCTGTCAGGGGCTGAGTGGCGCCTGCGTGATGCCCTCGACGCTTGCACTGCTGCGGGTATTCTGGGACGAGAAGGGGAGACAGCGGGCGATCAGCCTCTGGAGTATGGGTACCTGGGGCGGCACCGCATTTAGCTCCCTACTCGGGGGGTATATGACTCAGTGGCTCAGCTGGAGGTGGATCTTCTGGCTCGCTGCGGCGGTGGCTCTCCTCGGGCTTTTCCTCATCCGGACCCTGCCCTACTACCGCCCGGGGAGTGACGCGAAGGGCGGGCGGGACATCCCCGGCATCGTCACGCTGATCCTCGGCATCGTCAGCCTGCAGCTCTATGTGACCGAGGGTCCGCAGTGGGGCTGGGTGGATGTCAAGTCTCTTGGCCTGCTCCTCACGGCGACGATCTTCATCCTCCTCTTCATCGGCATCGAGCGGGGTGCCAAGCACCCCTTCCTCGACCTCCGAGTCTTCCGAAACTCGGTCTACAGTGGCGCCACGGTGGCTAATTTTCTCCTCAATGCCTCCACCGGTATCATCATCATCGTCAGCAGTCTCCTGCAGCTGGCATCCGGTGTGCCGGTGGACCAGGTGGGGCTGATGTCCATCGGCTACGGCGTGTCGATCCTGCTCTTCATCCGTGTGGGGGAGAAGCTGATGCAGCGCTACGGTGCGCGACTCCCGATGCTCCTCTCCTGTGGCACCGTCGCAGTGGCTCTCTGCCTGCTCCTCCCGACGAATGCGATGGCAGGCACCTATATGACGCTTGTCGTGATTGCCTACTCGCTCTTCGGTGCCGGGCTGGGGTTCTTTGCCACAGCCTCTACCGACTCGGCTCTGGCGACACTACCGGAGAGCAGGACCGGTATCGGCTCGGGGATCTTCAAGATGGCCTCCTCGCTCGGCAGCTCCTTCGGCATTGCCATCTCGACAGCGATCTTCCAGGATATCGCCTACTCCGCTGAGCCGATCACCTTCCTCAGTCAGGTGGTCACCTTTGTCGGGCGACAGGACAATGTCACGATCCGTCAGGGGGCGATGGCCGCCTACCTCTACAATCTCATCATCATCGTCATCTCCTTTGCCGTCATCTACTACTCCATCCCCAAGGGTCAGGGCAAGACAACGGTAGCGAGCAAGTAGCAAGGGAGAATTACTCCGCACTGTGCGAGGAGAGATACCGAATCAGTATATCCGAGTCCGTATCGGCTCTGTCCAGGGGCAGAAGATATGAGCTATCGGCTATTTTGTCAAATCCTCCCCCTCCGCTCAAGACATACTCTGACAGAGCGATAGTGTACTCCTTGTCCTCCTCCAGTGGTGCTCCGTCCACTCGGATGATCGGATCCTGATCGGATCTGTCTATCTCCACGCCCGAGAGTGCGACATCGTCTCCGTCTATTATCGCTTTCTCAAGGAGCCTCCGGACGGAGTACCCGGGGAGTCTGACGGGTATGATGCGATTCTCGTAGGGAAGGATGGAGTACACGTCTCTCAGGGTGATATCTCCACTCCTCAGGTCTGCACGGATGCCACCACTCTGTACTAGTGCGATGTCTGTCCCATAATGCTCTCTGAAGGCCTTAGCCACCAGCTCCCCCGTCCGTCGTCGTGTACAAATGCGGTCCTGAGGCAGTGTGGTAAGCCGGACTCCCAGTCGGGACTCGATCTCTTCATCGATTGCCCGGACACGACTCTCCAGACGCTCGTCCGGTCTTACTGACGGACTGATGGGATGTACTGAGAGAGCGTGACTCCCACCCTTACTGCGCAGCGTCACCTCGACGAGGTGACCCATATTGCCGCAGCCATCGACGATCATTTTATCTCCCACGAAGTGTACGTTGGTGATGTACTGGGAGGTCTCCTCGCCCAGTATGAGATCGATCTGAGGACACTCCCGCAGGAGCTGCTCATTGAGCTCGCTATTCATCTGCGTCAGTGCGATGATGTAGTCTGCTCCGGACAGATGACCTACGGCATCCCGGGCGCAGTCTATGATGTCTCTCTGAGTGATCCCTGAGCGGGGCGATGAAGTATTCACCTTATCGACCAGCCCCATAATGCCGATGTTGAGGTCTCCGATCCTGTGAATGGCGAATGGGACACTGCCAATGATGGTACCACCCTCCCTGGTCATAGTATTGCTGCTTATCCACGTAAACCTCGCCCGATGAGTCAGTGCCAGCGTGTTGTCGATGCCGTAGTCAAAGTCGTGCTGACCATAATTGGCGTAGTCAACTCCTATATCACTCAGGAAGTCGACCATCACACTGCCTCTGTAGAGCTTGCCGGCAAGTGTACCACCGCCTAAGTCTCCCCCAAATAGTAGTAGGGCATCCGGGGCGGACTGTCTTATGGAGTCCACCACAGTCTTCATCCTGGCTACACCTCCGAGATAGCCTCCCTCAGTGGCTACCATATCCGGCTCGTGGGCATCATTGAAGTACAGGATACGTATCTGATCCACCTGAGCACTGAGGGCAGGGCATATGGAAAGAGACAATAGTAAGAGTATATAGTATTGAGTCTTCATAGAAAAAAGAAAGCCCCGCACCTCCCAGCTGGGGTGCGGGGCTTATAAGTTAGTTGTTCGTATAGAGTCAGAAAGTCATCGCTGCGGAGAGAGACCAGGTCCTACCGTAGCCAAATGCTACGGTATTAGCCTTGTTGATCCCCTTCCAGTTGTTCTCCGCCTTCTCGTCTGCGGCGATGTTGGAGAATCCCTGGACGATGTACTTCGTATTGAGGATGTTATTGACATTGAGTCGGAAGGAGAGACCCTTGATGGGGCTGGTCTCCTTGAAGCTTAGACGATAGGACACCCCACCATCCAAGAGGTTGTAGGCAGGCATCTTCAGGTTTTTGCTACCCTCTTTCTGGACCTTTTTTGCGTCAATGGCAGCAAAGTTCCGGTCATTGTAGTACCAGTTAAGGTCTGCACTCAGTCCCTTGACAATATACGCCTTGACACCCAGTCGGGTCTGGAATTGCGGAGCACCGCCGACCTCCATATTGGCAAGGTAGAGCTGCGGGTTTTCGCCCTCTACGAGTCGGTTTTGGTCGTCATAGATCTTGGCGACAGCATTGCTCCCATATTTCCAGTTACCATAAGATACCATACCAAAGACATCGAGGAAGTAGATCGGATGGATTGTCGTCTCCAGCTCCACGCCGGTGTGGACTTGATCTACATAGGTCCTTGCCGTTTTCTTTCTGTCACTTGTGCTGAACGACTGATACCGATCCTTCCACTGAGTGTAGTAGGCATTCAGCGCCACGCGAGCAAAGGATGAGTTGTAGACATATCCACCCTCTACACTGACGATTCCTTCATTCTGAACGCCCTCCTCCATCTTGTTGGCTGTGACCTTGTTGTTGTTAGGATACAGCGAAGAGAAGAAAGGCTGACGGGAGAAGTATCCGGCGTTGAGGAAGACGTTGTTCTGACGATTGATCTTCCAGTTGACACCACCCTTGATGTTGCCACCAAGACGATGAGACCACTTGGTCCACTGCTCAGTAGTCGGGACCGTGAAGTACTCGTGACGCTTGTAGAACTGCTCTGAGATAGATCCTTGTACAAAGGCGGAGAGATGCTCGTTGGCATACTCCACCTGTCCGAAAAGGCCGGACCAGCCAACGTGACAGTCGTAGTTGCGCCCCACCTTCTGGGCACTCTGCATCTCATTCACGGCAAGTGGATTGAGATTGAAACCATCACTGATAAATACACCTGCAGAATTGATGTCCACATTGTCATAGTATGCATCAGCACCAAGAAGGTCATTGACCAGCTGGTAGTGCTTGCCTACATAAGAGCGAAGGTCGATACCGACATTGAACGTCCAATTGTCACCCACCTTCGTGTCAAGGTTGGAGAGTAGGCCGTACCAGCTGTGGTTATTCATTGAGGAGCGAAGAACAGTACCCTTTGAATTCCTCTCCTCATGAACAACAATGTGCTTGCCAGCCCATCGATTGTCTTTGCTGTCAACTCTATCCCATGCAATAGTGGGATTGAAACCATTGATCATTTCACCCTTATTGGCTCGCACCAGGTCATCCACTCGTATCAGACCGTTTTCATCGTCAGGAAGCAAGTAGTGAGCTACACCAAACGTTCCGGTACCGCCACCATAGCCCCATGAGCCGTATACAACGGTAGAGAGGGTAGTCTTGTCGGAAATGGTCCAATCCCAATTGAAGTTGGCAATTGGTTTGTGGTAGAAGTTTCGGGAGAAGTTATATGGTTTGCCATTGAGGTATCCCCAGTTGGAGTTGTACTTCAGGCCATATTTCTCAAATGTAGAGATCTTGTCCTGGTAGCTCTGATCATGTACCTGAGGAGCTCCGGTGGTGGTGAAGTTGAAGGAGTGACGATCGTTGTGCTTGTACCCGATGGAGAGGAAGTAGGTGGCACCCTGCCCTGCTGTACAGTCGATGTATCCATCGCCTCGCCAGTAGGAGACAAGAGCACTGACGGCCCACTTGTCGTGTACCCCGGAGTCGTAGTTGACAGAGGTCTTGAAGTAGCCATCGTTACCGGTAGTAAACTTCACACTTCCTCCCTGGTCTCGGTCAGCTGCTTTCGTGACAATATTTGTGGTGCCGCCCACGGAGGAGATACCGATCTTGGAGGATCCGAGACCTCTCTGCTGCTGTACGACGGAGGCAACATCTGCCACACCGGCCCAATTGGACCAATAGATGCCGCCCCACTCCATATCGTTGACCGGCTGACCATTGATCAGTACGAGGACATTCGCCTGGTCAAAGCCGCGAACAGTAAACTTCGCATCTCCGTAGCCCCTGTGGCTGATGGTATGTACACCGGGTATCCCCTTAAGAGCCTCCGGGAAGTCGAGGTTACCCATCTTCTCAGTCACCTGAGGTCCGGTCAGGGTAGTAGCTGCGATAGGCGTCTGCCTATCCTTGACGATGTCAATGAGGCTGTTGCCCACGACCACTACCTCACCAAGGGTGCTGGCGTCCTCCGCCATCTCGATCCGCCCTAAGCGTGTCTTCCCGGGAGTTACACTGATCTCCCTTGTCTTATAGCCAATGTAGGACACCACGATGACCCCTTTGCCATTGATGCTGATGGCGAAATTGCCATCCACATCGGTAGAGGTCCCGTTTGTGGTTCCTTTCTCCAGGACGATAGCTCCCGGGATGCTCTCTCCGGATGTAAGATCTACGACCTTACCGGTGTAGCGCGTCTGCCCCATAGCCATTGCTTCAAGCAACAGAAGTGACAAGACAGCAAAGAATACTCTCGTTCTCATACGCTGAAATCTTAAATACATAAAGTATGTTGGGTAATTAATTTCCGTCTTATCGTCTTATAATTTGCGCAAAGATAACTTTATGGCGTGACAATTTCGTTACTTTCACCCTTGTTGTCCTCTAATGCGATGGAGAGATGATTTGGGGGTGATGCAGAGCGCTATGATAGGGTATGGGTTGCAGCTCTTTACTTTATTGACTTCAAGGCGCATCGGTCTGACAAAAAGGCACACTTATCCCGTCTGAAAAAATGTCGTACCTTTGTCCCCACGAGAGCCCGGGTGGCGGAATTGGTAGACGCGTTGGTCTCAAACACCAATGGAGTAACATCCGTACCGGTTCGATCCCGGTTCCGGGCACATGAAGGAAGAGCCTCCCTGGACACGATGGTCCTGGGAGGCTCGCTTTTTGCACTTATGTATGTGGGTAGCTTTTTTGGTACCTTTGTTAGAGTAAAATTGCAATAGGATATGTCACCATTTTCCATACTCCTTCTCCTCGTCCTCGGGGTGATCCTCTACTCCCTCTGGCCATTGATACGCCAGGTGGTACGCATCAGTGCGGTCCATCGGCAGGTCAAGCGAGAGTACCGCCGACAAGAAGAGGCGGCTCAGGAGCAGGCAGCTCGGGAGGAGCGCGCTCAGAAGAGCAGTGCCGATATCCTCCGCGAGGCACAGCATGACCTCGGTGGAGGTCGCTACGTTGAGTATGAGGAGGTGGATGATGACTCATCCGGCAACTCATGACACTACAATCACTAATAACATAAATACAGTACACTATGAAGATGACTGAAAGACTGATCGCCGCTATCAACGAGCAGATCAATAAGGAGCTCTACTCCGCCTATCTCTACCGCTCTATGGCTATGGACACCGCCGAGCGCGCTCTAGATGGTGTGACCAACTGGCTCAACCTGCAGTCTCGCGAGGAGATGGGACACGCTGAGACGATGATCTCCTACCTCGAGGGACGTGGCGTGCGGCCCGAGCTGAAGCCCATCGCCGGGGTGCCCAATTCCTTCGGGACCCTCCGCGAGATCCTCACTCAGTCGCTCCACCACGAGCAGTCCATCACCAAGTCGATCGAGGAGATCGTCAAGATGGCCACTGAGGATCACGACTACGGAGTACGCATCTTCTTCGAGAAGTTTGTCGTAGAGCAGGAGGAGGAAGAGGAGAATGCACAGCACAACCTTGACCGCCTTGATCTCATCGGTGAGGGTGCCATCGCCATCTTCGACAAGGAGATGGGCATGCGCGAGTAAGAGTAGCTCAGTATACAAGCGTGAGGATAGGCGATCTGCCCATCCTTACGCTTTTTTTTGATGAAATTGCGGAAAGAGATCTCTTATCGCAAAAGGGCACCTGCTGTCACAAAATTATGGGTACCTTTGGTCAAACACTAAAACCAAATCTCAACACAATCATGAAATCAGATATCGAGATCGCCAGAGAGGCAAAGCTCAAGCCGATCCAAGAGATCGCTCAGTCACTTAATATCCCGGAGAAGGACTTCCTCCCCTATGGTCACTATATGGGCAAGATCAGCCTAGATGTCCTCAAGGAGAAGCAGCATGGTGCCGGACACCTGATCCTCGTCACCGCGATCACGCCCACCAAGGCCGGTATCGGCAAGACTACCGTCTCCATCGGACTCGCCCTCGGGATGAATCAGATCGGCAAGAAGGCGATCGTCGCTCTTCGCGAGCCCTCCCTCGGGCCGGTCTTTGGCGTCAAGGGCGGTGCCGCCGGTGGTGGCTACTCGCAGGTGCTGCCGATGGATAAGATCAATCTCCACTTCACAGGAGACTTCCACGCCATCACCTCCGCTAATAACACCATCTCGGCTCTCGTCGACAACTACGCCTACCGCCACCGCAATGACGAGGATGGTCTCTCCAAGATCACCTGGAGGCGCGTGCTGGACGTCAACGATCGCTCCATCCGCCACATCGTCACCGGCCTCGGGGATGGTAATGGTGAAGTGAATGAGACGGGATTTGACATCACGCCTGCATCCGAGATCATGGCGATCCTCTGTCTCGCCAAGGATATAGATGACCTCCGTCGCCGGATCGACAATATCGTCGTCGGGTACAAGAAGGACGGCAGCCCCTTCACCGTGGGAGATATGAAGATCGGTGGAGCGATCACTGTCCTCCTGATGGACGCCCTCCAGCCCAATCTCGTCCAGACGACTGAGAATACCCCCGCCTTCATCCACGGTGGTCCCTTCGCCAATATCGCTCACGGCTGCAACTCTGTCATCGCCACTAAGATGGCGATCCACTACGGCGACTACGCCATCACGGAGGCAGGCTTCGGTGCCGACCTCGGCGCCGAGAAGTTCCTCGACATCGTCTGCCGTCAGAATGGTCTCCAGCCTGCCGCCACAATCCTTGTCGCCACTGCTAAGTCCCTCAAGCTCCATGGTGGTGTCAAGGACGCTGACCTCAGTACGGAGAATGTGGAGGCGCTGAAGAAGGGCTTCACCAATCTCGACCAGCACGTGGAGAATATGCGGAAGTTTGGCCAGAGCGTCATCATCTGCATCAACCGCTTCCCCACCGATACCGAGGCTGAGCTTGAGGCGATCCGCCTCCATTGCGAGGAGCTCGGTGTACCCTTTGCCGTCAATAACGCCTTCGCTGAGGGCGGCAAGGGAGCGACAGAGCTGGCTCAGGTGGTCGTAGATACCATCGACAAGCACCCCTCCAAGCCCCTCACATTTGGCTACGATCTCGACAGCCCGGTCAAGGAGAAGATCGAAGCGCTCACGAGAGAGATCTACCGGGCAGATCGCGTGGTCTACGACAAGAAGGCCATCAAGGCGCTCAAGATGATCGACGAGCTGGGCTACGACAAGTTCCCCATCTGCATCGCCAAGACGCAGTACTCCTTCTCCGACGATGCCTCCCTCCTCGGGGCTCCGAGAGACTTTGAGATGCATGTCAATGACATCGTCGTCACCACCGGTGCTGAGATGATCGTCGTCATCATGGGCAGCATCATGCGTATGCCGGGGCTCCCCAAGGTTCCCAATGCCGAGAAGATCGACATCGTCAATGGTGAGATCGATGGTCTGAGCTGATCGACCCTGTTATTAAATATAGAGGGGGCTGTGCCTATGCGACACAGCCCCCTCTATATAATATATATATAAATAAGGTGTATTCCATCAGTGCCTATTGTAGAGCTTGTCAATCAAACTAGTGTGGTCGGCTTTTTGGTGGGCTGTCCGACAGCTAAGTTTTTGGTACCTTTGAGACGATAGATTATGACACATACACTCATTAGTATCCATATATGAAAGGACGCGTACTTATTATCGGTGCCGGTGGCGTCGGTACCGTCGTGGCTCAGAAGGTAGCCATGAATAGGGACATCTTCACCGACATCACCATCGCCAGTCGGACGAAGAGCACCATTGATGCCCTCGTGGCTAAGATCCCCGGAGGCAAGGACTTCATCAAGACCGCTCAGGTCGATGCGGACGATGTGGAGCAGCTCTGCGTGCTCATGGAGCGCGTACAGCCCGAGCTGGTGATCAATGTCGCCCTCCCGTACCAGGACCTCCCCATCATGGATGCCTGCCTCCGCTGCGGGGTCAATTATCTTGACACCGCCAACTACGAGCCCAAGGATGAGGCGAAGTATGAGTACAGCTGGCAGTGGGCGTATCAGGATCGCTTCAGGGAGGCAGGCCTCACCGCCATCCTCGGCTGCGGGTTTGACCCCGGTGTCTGCAGCGTCTACACCGCCTACGCTGCCAAGCACCACTTCGACGAGATCACCCACCTCGATATCGTCGACTGCAATGCGGGAGATCACCACAAGGCCTTTGCCACCAATTTCAATCCCGAGATCAACATCCGCGAGGTGACCCAGCACGGGCGCTACTACGAGGACGGCAAGTGGATCACCACCGAGCCGCTCGAGATCCACAAGACGCTCACCTACCCCGAGGTGGGTCCCCGTGAGAGCTACCTGATGTACCACGAGGAGCTGGAGAGCCTGGTGAAGAACTACCCCTCCCTCCGTCGGGCGCGCTTCTGGATGACCTTCGGGCAGGAGTACCTCACGCACCTCCGTGTGATCCAGAATATCGGCATGGCGGGCATCGAGCCGATCAAGTACAAGGGCATCGACATCATCCCGCTGCAGTTCCTCAAGGCAGTCCTCCCCGACCCCAAGGAGCTCGGGAGCGACTACACCGGCCAGACCTCCATCGGCTGTCGCATCCGCGGGCTGCGTGGTGGCGAGGAGCACACCTACTACATCTACAATAATACCGACCACGCTGCGGCCTACAAGGAGACCGGCGCCCAGGGTGTAAGCTACACCACCGGTGTCCCGGCGACGACCGGAGCGATCATGTTCTTCAAGGGGCTCTGGAGTGGTCACGGAGTCTTCAATGTGGAGGAGTTTGACCCCGATCCCTTCCTCGAGGAGGTGGCAAAGCAGGGGCTCCCTTGGCACGAGCTACACGACATTGATCTGGAGCTCTGAGGATTTTTTCATAGGAAAAGAATAAGTGACAAGCAGTACTATGGCAGATAAGAAAGAGATGGGCGAGGACCAGAGCATCACCGAGGAGATCGAGGGCGCAGCCCCTAAGTCTCATCGCGTGGAGGCTGATCCCAATAAGCTCAAGGCTATGCAGGCGGCTCAGGCCAAGATCGAGAAGACCTTTGGCAAGGGCTCGCTGATGAATATGGCCTCCCAGGAAGTGCAGCCCATCGAGGCGATCCCCACCGGCTCCCTCACGCTTGACCTCGCACTCGGTATCGGTGGCTATCCCCGCGGTCGCATCGTAGAGATCTACGGCCCGGAGTCCTCCGGTAAGACCACGTTGGCGATCCACGCCATCGCTGAGGCGCAGAAGCTTGGCGGCCTCGCTGCCTACATCGATGCAGAGCACGCCTTTGACCGCGTCTATGCCGAAGCTCTCGGCGTCGACCTCTCCCGTCTCTGGATCTCTCAGCCTGACGATGGTGAGCAGGCACTTGATATTGCCGAGAACCTTATCCGCTCCTCCGCTGTCGACGTCGTCGTCATCGACTCCGTCGCAGCCCTCACCCCCAAGAGTGAGATCGATGGAGAGATGGGAGAGAATAAGCTCGGTCTCCAGGCACGCCTCATGAGTCAGGCGCTCCGCAAGCTCGCTGCCCTCATCAGCAAGACCCGCACCTGCTGCATCTTCATCAATCAGCTCCGCGAGAAGATTGGCGGCTACGGCAATCCTGAGACCACCACCGGTGGCAACGCCCTCAAGTACTACGCCACCATCCGCATCGACATCCGTCGCAGTACCGCCCTCAAGGACGGCGAGGAGCAGGTGGGCAACCTCACCAAGGTCAAGGTGGCGAAGAATAAGGTCGCCCCGCCCTTCCGTCGAGCAGAGTTTGACATCATGTACGGCAAGGGCATCGCCAAGTCGGGCGAGCTGGTCGACATCGCAGTCGATATGGGCATCATCGACAAGAGTGGCTCCTGGTACAGCTACGGAGATATGCGCATGGGCCAGGGACGCGAGGCGGCCAAGACTCTCCTGGAGGAGAATCCCGACCTCGCTGACGAGATCGAGGCCAAGATCAAGGCTCGTATCGCAGAGGACAACGCAAGCAAGGAATAGGTAGGAAAGGGCGCATTGACGGGTGCGGTTGGCAATTTCGGTGCTTAAAGTCAAAAAGTTTGCTAACGAGATGTTTCATCCCTGTTAAGTAACAGCTTTGGCCACCTTGATGTAAACGCCATTTTGTCGCACCTTTGCACCATTACAATCACAAGATGCGTAACCTAATCAATCTTTCTTACCTAACATCCTAATATTTTGTGGAACCTATAGTAAGGGTTGCACGTGAGTGCAACCCTTATTTTTCTCCACAGGAAAGAAAGGACCACACTATAGAGTGGGCAGATCCGTCGCAAGCGGGTCTGCCCTCTTCTTTGCCCAGTCCGCTCTGAGAGAAATCTAATACCGATATTAGTGATCTCTAATA
>NZ_KV793771.1:29038-52708 GCF_001808555.1 Porphyromonas sp. HMSC065F10 | reverse complement strand
TTACTTAACAACAGACCCAGGAAGAAACATGACTACATCTCACCTTTCAAACTTTTCGCCCCGTTCTTCCTCCCTGTTGCACTTCGTCCTTGAATCTACGGTCCCCTTTATTGCAACCGTTTTTCAATGCACATAGCGGTATTTATCGGTACCTTTGGGGTATGATTTTTCGCAAGGTCATCGAGATAAGAAAGCCGGTCAGGCTCTACGACAGAGGAGATCGCTTCGCACTCTGGGGCTCCTGCTTCTCCACCCGCCTGAGGGACTACCTCATGGGAGAGCTCTACGATGTATCCGACTCACCCTATGGGATCATGTACAACCCTCTCTCCATCGCCCAGGGGATGGAGCGTCTGCTCTCAGGCAGAGCCCCACGCGAGGAGGAGCTGATCCTCCGAGATGGTCGCTGGCACTCTATGATGCACCATGGGGCCTTCTCTCACAGTAGTAGGGAGGTAGCTCTACAGGGAATGCGGTTGGCCTTTGAGAGGTCAAGGGCAGCACTCACGGAGACTGACCTGCTCATCCTGACCCTCGGCACCGCCTGGGTCTACGAGAGAGAGGGGGAGGTGGTCAACAACTGCCACAAGCTGCCTGCCGAGGACTTTACCCGTCGGCGACTGTCGGTCGACGAGATCGTCAGCGACTGGAGCAGACTGATCCCCTCACTGATCGAGCAGGCACCCGGCATCAGGATCCTCCTCACCGTCAGCCCAATCCCTCACTACAGAGATGGGGCGCACGAGAGTCGTCTCAGCAAGGCAATCCTGATGCTGTCTGCCGAGAGACTCACGGAGCTCTTCCCCGATCGGGTCTCCTACTTCCCCTCGTATGAGATCATGCAGGACGAGCTGAGGGACTACCGGTTTTACGACAGAGATATGGCGCATCCCAGCGACCAAGCAGCGGAGTACATCATCGAGCGCTTCCGCGAGTGCTACCTCCGAGAGGAGAGCGGGCCCACGCTGCAGAGGTGGGCGAGAGTGCGCAAGCAGCTCAGTCACAGACCGCTGACAGACAGTCGGGAGAGCCTCCGAGCCTACTACGACTCCCTGCTCAGTACCCTACTTGAGATCCGAGCTGAGCTGCCGAGAGACTATCTCGATCGTGAGATCCAGCGGATACAAGAGATACTATCACATCTATGACATCAGTAACTATCACCGATATAGCCTCGACACTGGGATGCCCGACGGTCAGGGACAGCCGTATGATCACCACCCTCCTGACCGACTCTAGGGCGCTCACCTTCCCCGAGGGGACACTTTTCTTTGCCCTCGCTACGCAGAAGCAGGACGGACACCGATACATCAAGCCACTCTACAGCCGGGGGGTGCGTGCCTTTGTCATATCGGACCGGCACTTCCCGACCGATGAGTACCGCGATGCCTCCTTCATCATGGTGCCGGACACCCTCGCTGCCCTGCAGCAGGTGGGCTCC
The DNA here is from genome assembly GCF_001808555.1 of Porphyromonas sp. HMSC065F10. GTDB lineage: Bacteria > Bacteroidota > Bacteroidia > Bacteroidales > Porphyromonadaceae > Porphyromonas_A. The sequence continues at coordinate 51,267 of NZ_KV793771.1, read as the reverse complement.
CTCCACCGCCACAGGCTGTCAATGCCTGTCGTCGGTATCACGGGGAGTAATGGCAAAACGACCGTCAAGGAGCTGCTCTATCAGATGATCGGAGGGGTGCGAAACGTGGCTCGCTCTCCTCGCAGCTACAACTCTGCCATCGGCGTACCGCTCTCCCTCTGGGGCATCAGCGACGACGCCGACCTCGCCCTCATCGAGGCGGGCATCTCACGACCGGGCGAGATGGATCGGCTCGAGCGGATCATACTGCCGACGGTGGGGGTACTGACCCACCTGGGGACGGCTCACATGGAGAACTTCCCCGATCGGCAGGCGCTGATCAGGGAGAAGCTCAAGCTCTTCCGCCACTGCGACCGGGTCTATGGGTGCCTTGATCTGGACCCCGACTTAGAGGCGGTGCTGAGGGAGGGGAGCTACCCCTTTGTACTCACCGGCTGGAGCCGAAGTCGTCAGGATGCGGTCCTCAAGATCCGCAAGGAGGTGCATACCCCCGGAGGCGTGGATGTGGATGCCTGCCTGAGTGGGAGGGAGGTCCACTTCGAGCTACCCTTCCTCGACGACGGGACGATCGAGGACTGCTACCTGGCACTCTCCGTGCTGACGGAGCTGGCACCGGAGCGACTGGAGGACCTCTCCTTTACCCGCAGGCTGGAGCCTGTCTCCATGCGCCTCGAGACCCTGGAGGGGGAGCATGGCATGACGATCATCAACGACACCTACAATGCCGATCTCGACTCCCTCTCCATTGCGCTCACTGCCCTTAGGCGCCGACAGGAGCTGCTCGCCAAACCATCTGCCGTCATCCTCTCAGCCTTCTGCGAGAGCAGCCACGACAAGACGGGACTCTACTCCACGATCTCGAGCCTCCTCCGCCACTTTGACCTCTCCGAGATCATACTGATAGGCGACGAGATGGGACAGTATCGAGCCTCCTTTGACCCAGGTGCGAGATACTACCGCACGACGGAGGACTTCCTCGCCAACCATCCGGAGGAGTACCTCGCTGATCACGTGGTGCTGATCAAGGGTGCTCACGAGAGTCATCTCGAGGAGATCGTGAGGAGAATGGTCCGGCGAGTGCACCAGACGATCCTCAGTGTCAATCTCTCTCGCCTGGGACACAACCTCGACCTCTACCGCGCGCATCTTCCGAAGGGGATGAAATTTACCTGCATGCTTAAGGCCAACGCCTATGGTCTCGGGAGCAACGAGGTGGCGCGATACCTCGAGCAGACCGGTGGGGTGGACTACTTTGCCGTAGCTGTCTGCGATGAGGGGAAAGAGCTGCGCCGCCTCGGTATCTCCACGCAGATCATGGTGATGAATCCGGAGCCGGGGTCGTATGAGCAGATCATGAGCAACCATCTGGAGCCAAATATTTTCAATAAGCACCTCCTCCTCGACTTTATCTCAGCCGCTGAGCGGTATGGCGCCCACCTTTACCCCATCCATCTGAAGTGGAATACCGGCATGCACAGGACCGGATTTGACGAGGATGAGGTGGAGGAGGTGCTGACCATCCTCTCACGGACCAGTGCGGTCCGCGTCGCCTCGATCTTCACCCACCTCTCGGTCGCAGACGAGCCGACTGAGGACGACTACACCTACCGACAGCTGGCGATGCTGGATCGTGTGGAGCAGCGACTACGTCAGGCACTCCCCCACCCCTTCCTCAAGCATGCCCTCAATACCGCTGGCATGACGCGCTTCCCGGATTATAGGTCCGATATGGTCCGGCTCGGGTGCGGACTCTACGGGCTCTCCCCCCTGCAGGTGGACCCGATGGGGCTGGAGCCGGTAGCCTCACTCTCCTCCGTGATCCTCCAGACACGCAACCTCCCCGCCGGTGCCACTGTCGGCTACGGGCGCAAGGGGCTCCTCACGCGCGACTCTCGCATAGGAGTGATCCCGATCGGATACGCTGACGGTCTCCCAAGGCAGCTGGGCAATGGTCGCGCACTCTTCCGGACAGAGTCAGGCGCTCTCGTCCCCACGGTGGGCAACGTCTGTATGGATGCAGTGATGCTCGACCTCACCGATGCGCCGACCGCCATCGAGGGCAGTCGGGTGGTGATCTTTGACGACCGGCTCCCCATCACCCGGCTCTCCGATGCCTGCGACACGATACACTACGAGATCCTCTCCCGCCTCTCGAGCCGTATCGCCAGACACTACTTCACAGAGTAAGGCCGAGAAGAGAGCACAAAAAAAGCGCACGCCGGGCAGCAATGCCTGACGTGCGCTTTTATTTGTGTCCAAAGAAGACTCTCCCCCACCCCTCTCTCTGTGCCCGAAGCGGGACTTGAACCCGCACGACCTTATTCGGGTCAAAGGAGTTTAAGTCCTTCGTGTCTACCGATTCCACCATTCGGGCGGTGAATCAAAAGAGCGGAAAACGAGGCTCGAACTCGCGACCTCAACCTTGGCAAGGTTGCGCTCTACCAACTGAGCTATTTCCGCAAAACCCTTCCCCCACCGGTTTCGTGACGCAAAGTTACGATTTTATCGCTTCACCACAAGGGATCTCTGCGCCTCGGGCATTACTTTCCTGACCGCTTGCGATCAAGCTCACTAAGGAGGATCTTACGCAGACGGAGGCTCTTCGGGGTGATCTCCACCAACTCGTCCGACTTGATATACTCCAGTGCATCCTCGAGTGAGAAGATGATGGGCGGTGCAAGCACCACCTTGTCGTCACTTCCGGCGGCACGGACATTGGTCAGCTTCTTTGACTTGCAGACATTGCATGGGAGGTCATTGTCCTTATTGTGCTCCCCTACCACCTGACCCTCGTAGACGTCCTCACCCGGAGCGATGAAGAAGCGCCCGCGGTCCTGCAGGTTGTTGAGAGCGTAGGCAAAGGCGTTGCCTGTCTCCAGCGAGACGATGGAGCCATTGGTGCGACCTGGGATGTCCCCCTTCCAGGGCTCAAAGGAGAGGAAGCGGTGCGAGATGATGGCCTCACCGCTCGAGAGTGTGAGGGCAGCGTTATTGAGCCCAAAGATCCCTCGGGAGGGGATGTGGAAGGTGACGCTGACACGACCGTTATTGGTCTCCATAGCCACCATCTCTCCCTTACGGCGGATGCAGAGGTCGACCAGCTTACTGGCGCACTCCTCGGGGGCCTCGATCTCCAGCTCCTCGATAGGCTCGCACTTCTGACCATCGATCTCCTTGATGACCACCTGAGGCTGACCCACCTGTAGCTCATAGCCCTCACGACGCATCTCCTCGATCAAGACGGAGAGGTGGAGGACACCACGGCCGTAGACCATCCAGCTGTCGGCGCTATCGGTCTGCTCTACGCGGAGGGCGATATTCTTCTCCGTCTCCAGCATCAGCCGATCCTCGATCTTACGCGAGGTGACGTACTTGCCCTCACGACCAAAGAAGGGGGAGTTATTGATCGTGAAGCGCATACTCATCGTCGGCTCATCGACGGCAATCGTCGGGAGCATCTCGGGGGACTCGGGGTCGGCGATGGTCTCTCCGATCTCGAAGCCATCAATGCCGATCACGGCACAGAGGTCACCGGAGTGTACCTCATCCACCTTCTGCCGACCGAGACCGCTGAATATATCCAGCTCCTTGATACGCTGCCTCTCGATCGTGCCGTCGGACTTCATCAGCGCAATCTCCTGCCCGGTGCGGATCGTACCGCGATGGACACGACCGATGGCGATACGCCCCACATAAGAGGAGTAGCTCAGGGAGGTGATCAGCATCTGGAGTGGTCCCTCATTGATGGGCGGTGCAGGGATATACTTGATCACGCCGTCTAAGAGCTCAGTGATATCCTTAGTCGGCTTATGCCAGTCGGTACTCATCCAGCCCTCCTTGGCAGAGCCGTAGAAGGTGGGAAACTCAAGCTGCTCCTCGGATGCGTCCAGGTCAAACATTAGATCAAAGACCTTCTCCTGCACCTCATCGGGTCGGCAATTGGGCTTATCGACCTTATTGATCACGAGGATCGGCTTGAGCCCAATGCGGAGGGCTTTCTCTAATACAAAGCGGGTCTGCGGCATCGGGCCCTCAAAGGCATCCACCAGCACGAGGCAGCCGTCCGCCATATTGAGGACGCGCTCCACCTCACCCCCGAAGTCAGCGTGCCCGGGTGTGTCGATGATATTGATCTTGTAGTCCTTGTACTGGATGGAGACGTTCTTGGAGAAGATCGTGATACCTCGCTCACGCTCCAGGTCGTTATTGTCCAGTACCTGCTCCAGCTTCTCACTCGGGTCCCTGAAGAGGTTACCCGCCTGCAGCATACGATCCACGAGAGAGGTCTTACCATGGTCGACGTGAGCGATGATCGCGATATTTCTGATCTTATTTTCTTCCATCTTTTTCGTCCTAAAATGTGCGTGCAAAGTTACACAAAATGCAACGAACGCCATCAACCAAGCTCTCCGTGATGCAATTGAGACCAGAATGGTCCCTTGCGCCCCTCTTTTGCGTATTTCGAAAGGAACTTATGCGATGATTTTATTACATTTGTAATACTTAGAGTGGTGGCACCTATTGTGCTTAGATTTCCTCTGAGGTTACCTATATTTATTATGATCGAATTTTTAAAGTCCAATTTCAAAGTCGGTGATCCTATTGAGATCACCACGGACACTGAGACGGTACAAGGTCAGATTGAATTCATCGGCCCCGACTACATCGTCCTGAGACTTAGCAACAATCAAGTCAAGGGCATCAGCGAGTCCGGCATCCGTACATTCTCCTCCATCAGCGAGCAGACCCGCCCCGACGATGCCCGGGACGATGCCGCACCCGAAAAAGAAGAGGAGCAGGAGAAGTCGCCCACTGAGCCCTCACCCGAGGAGATAGAGCCGGTCAAGCCTTTTACCAAATACAAGCCGGGCGATCGCGTCCCCCTCTCAGTGCTGACAGAGCGGGATCCGTCTCTGCTTAGTGACTGGAGCAAGAAGGGCGAGACCAAGAAGAGAAATGAGGAGGCGGTCGAGGGCGTTCGCGAAGCCTATGTCCAGGCAAAGAGTGCCAGCAGGAAAGAAGATCAAGTGGTGATCTCTCCCATTGGCAAGATCGTACAGCTCCGACCATCCTACCAATTTGGCTTCATCGACGTCTCAGACGGACGACGCTATTACTTTAATCGATCAGATATTATTGACGGCTCTCTTAGAGACTTCTCCGGAGAGAATATTGAGGTGGTGTTCCTCCCCGCCTCCAACCACAAGGGGCTGACGGCGAAGGCTATCGTCCGCCCGCAGACGGTGGACAAGCTGCTGGATATCGTGATGGAGCGGACCACGCAGGGGGACCTCTTCCGGTCGCGCAGCCTCCTGCGTCTGATCACGGACAAGTACCCCAAGAACCAAAGTGCCAAGGCGGTACTTGAGGCGCTTGAGAAAGTGCTGGACAAGGATCGCAGTGCCGAAGATGGGGACGACGCCGATGCCTACAACGAGGGGATCCGCCTCGTGAACGAGAAAGACTTTGAGGGAGCACTCAAGGGTTTCTTAGCCTCGATCGAGGAGGGCAAGCGCGTAGAGCAGGCGATCAAGCAGGCAATAACCACCTATGTGCGTATGTACACCGCTACAGAGGATCTGGAGACCAAGGAGACCATTAGGCACTCGGCGCTCGATTTCATCAACGAGAGGCGGAGCGAGCTGCCCAATAATATCAATACGCTCTTCGTCCTGGAGAACGCCTACTTTGCACTCGGCGAGTACACCGCCCACATTGATGTCGTGGAGGAGGTGATTAACTTTTGCGCCAAGAAGAGGGACATCGCAAAGTACCTCTTCTACCTCCGTAAGGCGGCCCAGAGCTACTTCCGTCTTGGTGACTACGCCCGCGCCCTCGACACCGCACAGGAGGGGCTGGAGCGGGAGCCGGATGATGAGCAGCTGATCAAGCTCAGAGATATGGCTCAGGACGAGCTCAATGTGCGACTGAGGAAGTAAGCATACTAGCCTCCATAGTAACACCTACGGGCGGCCGAGAAAAAAAGCTCTCGACCGCCCGTAGTTTGCTTTGTATGTCTCGGCATACAGCTGCAGATAAACAAGTGTGGCTGAGAGAAATATCTCTCAGCCACACTTGATCAGCGCTTGAACTTGGACTTGAACCAAGGACCCTCTGATTAACAGTCAGATGCTCTAACCAACTGAGCTATTCAAGCATTTCCTCCCGTCCCCTTTTGCTCTGCAAAGGTAGGATGATTTTCTGAAATCTCCAAGCCTACCAAGACACTAAATCACAAGAGGCCGGGGAAGAGTCCCACCACCAGCTGACTCAGGATCACCCTCGCAAACATCGCCATCGGGTAGACGGTGGCATAGCTGATCGTCGGATCATCATCGTCATCACCATCACTGACGAGGCTGAGCGCCATAGGATTGGCCATCGCACCGGTGAGCATCCCTGAGGCGACGTTGTAGGACATATTGGTCCACTTAAGCACCACCAGCCCTACGAGCAGCGTCGGCACGATGGTGATCACTGTACCCCAGGCAAACCACTCCAGACCGGGACCATTCACCAGCATCTCCCAGAAATGCTGCCCGCTACTTAGTCCCAGACCGCCCAAGAAGAGTGCTAGACCTAAGTTACGCAGCATCAGATTGGCACTTGTGGTGATGTAGATATTCATCTTGAAGCGAGGACCATAAGCCCCCATCAGGATGCCGACGATGATCGGACCGCCCGCCAGCCCCAGCCGCAGCGGTGCGGCAAGCCCAGGCAGATAGACTGGGATCATACCCAGCAGGCAGCCCAGCGCTATGCCAAGGAAGATCGATACCACGTAGGGCGTATCCAGTGGCTTCAGTTCGTTACCCACGAGGTTGGCCAGCTCCTTGATGTCCTTCTCCCGACCAACAGCGCTCAAGCGGTCGCCCATATGGAGCCGGAGATTGGGCCGAGCGACCAGCTCCATGCCGTTGCGCGTCACTCGGGTGATATTGACATCAAAGCGACTGCGGATCCTCAGCTGACTCAGCTTCACGCCATTACAGGACTCTTTCGTCACCAAGAGACGCTGCATCACCAGCGGATCGCGGTCATTGTCCCACTTCAGCTCATCATTCCGATCCTCCACGGTGCCGAAGAGGTAAGTCAGTCGCTCCACGTCACCTCGCTCGCTGGCTACCCGGAGGTGATCTCCGGTATGGAGGAGCGTGTCCTTGGTCGGTGTGATATACTCTCCGTCACGGAAGAGCCGTGACACGATGAAGTGCCCGCCCAGAATATCCTGCAAGCTGCTCATCTTCTGACCATCGAGGGCGGGATTGGAGACCACATACTCTCGTGCGGTATGCTGAGACTCCTTGTCCACCAGCGTGCTGTGTTGATCGGTCTTGTGAGGAAAAAGGCGCTTGAGGAGTGCGAGGACGAGGATCACCCCCACCACACCCATCGGATAGGTGATGGCGGTAGCAATAGCCATGTCGTTGGTCGACCGAAGGATCTCCGCCGGATCAGAGAGCACCGTCGTCGCTGCCTGCTGTGCGGCTGCCATAGCAGGCGTGTTGGTGACTGCACCGGAGAGCGTACCGATGAGCCCGGATAGGTCCAGTCCCGTAGTCTCGAGGAGGATAAAGAGCGCTGCAAAGCCACCGGCAATCAACACTAAGCCCCAGAGGTTGAGCCACACCCCATGCTGGCGGAAGGAGGAGACAAAGCCCGGCCCCACCTGCACTCCAAGAGCATATATAAAGAGGATGAGCCCAAAGTCCTGGATCACCCGAAGCATATCCCCATTGACCCGCGCACCGAAGTGCGCAAAGAGGATACCGACGAAGAAGACCCACGTCACGCCCAGCGTAAAGCCCTTGATCTTAGCCTTGCCTAAGTAGACACCCACGGCACATACCACACAAAGTAGTAGGATGGTCTGTATCGGTGTACCGGAGGACCATATCGCCTCCCATGCTGCTTCCATTACGTTATATCAATCTTCAATTTTTGCGTGCGCAAAGTTAAGCATAATAAGCATATTATGAAAAACGCAGTCGCGCCTACTGCCGGATAGAGCCCACGCATCGCTCCTGTGACAGGGGTAGTGAGTCAGGAGCAAGGTCTTTTTAAGTATCTTTGTAGAAAAGCAATAGAGAATAATCACCACCGCACAACAATTGACCTTCGATGGTACAAGTTCTTATCATCCTATTACTTACGGCAGTACTACTGATGTGGGGGCGGATCCGGTCGGACGTGATCGCGCTCTGCTCTATGCTGGCACTCGTGCTGACCGGCATCATCACCCCCGAGGAGGGCTTGGCCGGCTTCTCCAACTCAGTCGTCATCATGATCGCCGGACTCTTCATCGTGGGAGGTGCCATCACGCAGACCGGTCTCGCCCGTCTGATAGGGAATAAGGTGCTCTCCCTCGCCGGGGAGAGCGAGGTGAGGCTCTTTTACCTCGTCATCATGGTGACGATCCTGCTGGGACTCTTCGTCAGCAATACCGGCACTGTGGCGATACTGATGCCCATCGTGGTGACGATAGCCTCACAGTCGGGTGTGGATGCGCGCCGGTTGCTTATGCCGATGGCCTTTGCCTGCAGTATCTCGGGGATGATGACGATGATCGGTACGCCGCCCACACTGATCGTCCACAACGCCCTGATCGAGTCGGGGAGAGAGGGACTACAATTCTTCACCACCCTGCCTGTCGGGCTGATCATCCTCCTGCTCTGCGGGGCTCTCCTCTGGCCGCTCTCCAAGGGGCTGAGCAGGAGAAGCGATGGTCATGCGACCGGGCGGCGACTGCGCAAGAGCCCGGAGCAGCTGAGCAATCAGTACAATCTCCTGGAGGATCTCTATCGACTGAGGATCGAGGAGGGCAGCAACCTGAGAGGAAAGTCCCTCTCGGAAGCAGACCTGACGGGCCGCTTCCACTGCAGTGTAATCGGAGTGAAGGGGGTCCACATAGGTGCCCGCGCCACGGTGCCTACAGCGGAGACCACCCTTGAGAGAGGCTTTGTACTCCACGTAAGCGGGGCATACGAGGATGTCCAGCGACTGGCAGAGGAGACAGGCCTCGCCTTCCTCGACGAGGAGAGACCCTTCTCGGGACAGCTCTCCTTCAGCGAGTATGGGCTCGCCGAGGTGGTGGTAAAGCACAGCTCCCGCCTCATCGGCATGCAGATCAGCGAGACGAAGCTCCGGCAAAACTATGGCATAAGCATCGTCGGGCTGCAGCGACACAGTTCCTACATCACGCAGAGACTCTCCCGAGTGAGGATCCACGAGGGAGACATGATGCTGGTGCAGGGCACATGGGAGGACATTGAGCGACTGGGTAGTCAGGAGCCCGACCTGATCGTGCTGGGGGAGCCCTCGGCAGAGGCCTCCAAGGCAATCATCAGCGAGCGCGGACCGCTGGCAGCGGTGATCATCCTGCTGATGATCCTGGCTATGATCTTCGAGTGGCTCCCACCGGTGATCGCAGTCCTCCTGGCCGATGCGCTGCTGATCCTCACCCGATGCTTCCGCAGCGCAAAGGATGCTATCAGCACCATCAGCTGGGAGAGCGTGATCCTCTTCGCCTGCATGATGTCGCTCGCCACCGCGATGGACAATACCGGTCTCTCCACAATAATCTCGGGCGGTATCGTCAGTGGGCTGGGTGCCTACGGACCCTACGCTGTCCTCGGCGGGATCATGCTGGGCACGCAGCTGCTGTCGATGTTCATCAGCAACACCGCCACGGCGGTTCTCTTTGCCCCCATTGCCCTCCAGGCGGCGACCGGACTGGGAGTGGATCCCCTACCCTTCATGATCGGCGTCACCGTCTCGGCAAGTATGTGCTTTATGAGCCCCATATCCACGACGCCCAACGCCATGGTCATGAGTGTCGGGAGGTATAGCTTCATGGACTATGTGAGAGTGGGACTTCCACTTCAGATCATCGTCATCGGAGCGATGATCTGGCTCATCCCGATGCTCTACCCGATGTGAGAGTATCTGCAATTGGTTAAGTAACTTTGTGGAGAACCAAGAATAACCACTGCCATATGGCATAAGAGACACGATGATACAGGTCCTTATCATTCTAATAATAACGGCCGGACTGCTGGTGTGGGGGCGGATCCGGTCGGATGTGGTGGCGCTCTGCTCCATGGTGGCGCTCGTATTGTCAGGAGTGATCACGCCGGAGGAGGGCTTGGCGGGATTCTCCAACTCTGTCGTCATCATGATCGCCGGGCTCTTCATCGTCGGGGGTGCCATCACCCAGACCGGTCTCGCCCGACTGATCAGCAATAAGGTACTCTCCCTTGCCGGGGAGAGTGAGCTGAGGCTCTTCTACCTCGTCATCCTCGTGACGATCATCGTGGGACTCTTCGTCAGCAACACCGGCACCGTCGCCATACTTATGCCTATCGTGGTGACGATAGCCTCGCAGTCGGGCGTGGATGCACGCCGGCTGCTGATGCCGATGGCCTTTGCCTGCAGCATCTCAGGGATGATGACGCTGATCGGCACACCGCCTACGCTTATCGTGCACAACTCTCTCATAGAGTCGGGGCACGAGGGGCTGCACTTCTTCACCACGCTGCCGGTGGGGCTGATGATCCTCCTGATCTGCGGGACACTCCTGCGACCGCTCTCCAAGCTACTCGCTCGCAGCGGGGAGACAGCGACAGACACGAAGCGGATGCGAAAGAGTCCGGAGCAGCTCAGCCGACAGTACAATCTACTCGAGGACCTCTACCGACTGCGGATCGAGGAGGGGAGTTTCCTGAGGAAAAAGACACTTGCCGAGCTGGACCTGACGGGACGCTTCCATTGTAGCGTGATCGGTGTGAAGGGGGTCCACCTCGGAGCTCGCGCCACGGTGCCTACGGCAGAGACGATGCTGCATCGGGGCTTTGTACTCCACGTGAGCGGTGCATATGAGGATGTGCAGAAGCTGGCCGAGGAGGCCTGCCTCACCTTCCTCGACGACGAGCAGGAGGGGCAGCGGACCTTCTCGGGACAGCTCTCCTTCAGCGAGTACGGCCTTGCCGAGGTGGTCGTGAAGCACGGCTCCCGCATGATCGGTAAGCATATCAGCGACACCGGCTTGCGCCAGACCTATGGGATCAGTGTCGTCGGTCTGCAGCGAAATCGCTCCTACATCACCCACAGACTCTCCCGTGCCACACTGCAGGAGGGAGATATGCTCTTAGTGCAGGGCACATGGGAGGATATAGAGCGGCTGGGAGGTCAGGAGACCGACCTGATCCTCCTCGGAGAGCCGGCGACAGAGGCCTCCAAGGCGATCATCAGCGAGCGGGGTCCGGTGGCAGCGGTGATCATCTTCCTGATGATACTGGCGATGATACTCGACTGGCTTCCTCCCGTGATGGCGGTGCTGATCGCCGACATCCTACTGATCCTGACCCGCTGCTTCCGCAGTGTCAAGGATGCCATCGGGACGATAAGCTGGGAGAGCGTCATCCTCTTTGCCGCCATGATACCGCTGGCGACAGCGATGGACAATACCGGCCTATCCGCCATGATTTCAGGAGGCATAGTAAGCGGCCTCGGGACCTATGGTCCCTATGCGGTACTGGCAGGGATCATGCTCGGCACGCAGGTGCTGACTATGTTTATCAGCAACACAGCGACAGCGGTACTCTTTGCCCCTATCGCTCTTCAGGCAGCCTCAGCCCTCGGGGTGAGCCCCATCCCCTTTATGATCGGCGTCTCCGTAGCGGCGAGTATGTGCTTTATGAGTCCCTTCTCCACCCCACCCAATGCTATGGTGATGAGCGTCGGGAAGTACAGCTTTATGGACTACGTGCGGGTAGGACTACCCCTCCAGGTGGTCGTCATAGCAGCCATGGTCTGGCTCCTGCCGCTCTTTTATCCTCTATAAAGGTCGTAAGGGAAGAGCAAAAAGGGCAAAAAGCCGGGAGAATTTTCGTATCTTTATCGCTACGAGTACTAAGCAAAGCGAATTTTATGTCAGAGCGTAGAGATATAGAGATACCTATCAGGGAGTTACCGATCAACCAACTCTCACCGGAGGATCAGGAGCTTGTGGCTAAGGCTAAGGAGATCGTCTCCGGCGCCTATGCCCCCTACTCCCACTTCCACGTCGCTGCCGCCCTCCGTCTGGAGAGCGGACGGATCGTCCTTGGGACCAATCAGGAGAACGCCTCCTACCCCCTCGGGCTATGCGCCGAGCGGACCGCCCTCTTCCAGTCAGGTGCTCTCTATCCCGATGATCCCGTCACTTCGCTCGTGATCGTGGGTGCAAAGGAGGATGGCACGGTCATCAAGACCTGCGCTCCGTGCGGTGGTTGCCGCCAGGTGATGCTGGAGATGGCTGACCGCCATCACCACCCCTTCCCAGTGATCCTTGCAGGTCCGGAGTCGGCACTTGTGGTCGAGGACTGCCGAGACCTACTGCCGATCAACTTTGACGCCACCTCTCTGTAATCAGCGATGAGTGACTTTGTCGTATCGGCACTGAAGTATCGCCCCTCCACCTTCAGAGACGTGGTGGGGCAGGAGGCGCTGACCACCACGCTCCTCAATGCGATCAAGGAGGATAAGCTCAGCCATGCCTACCTCTTCTGCGGTCCGAGAGGAGTGGGCAAGACCTCATGCGCCCGCATCTTTGCCAAGACCATCAACTGCGAGCACCGCACCCCGGAGGGCGAGGCGTGCAATGAGTGCAGCGAGTGCATCGCTGCCAACGAGCAGCGGTCGTACAATATCTTTGAGCTCGACGCGGCATCCAACAACTCCGTCGACGACATCCGAAACCTCATCGATCAGGTCTACATCGCCCCTACGACAGGGAAGTATCGGGTATACATCATCGACGAGGTGCATATGCTCTCCTCCAGTGCCTTCAATGCTTTCCTGAAGACACTTGAGGAACCGCCGGCGCATGCCATCTTTATCCTCGCCACCACGGAGAAGCAGAAGGTCCTCCCTACCATCATCTCACGCTGTCAGGTCTACGACTTCCGTCGGATCACTTCCGACGACATTGCCCGCCACCTGGAGTATGTGGCTCAGGATAAGGGGGTCAAGGCGGATAAGGAGGCACTCCAGCTGATCGCACTCAGCGCCGACGGTGGGATGCGCGATGCGCTGAGTATGTTTGACCAGATCGCCGGCTTTGGCAACGGCTCGGTCACGGTCGAGGGGGTACGGAAAAACCTAAGCCTCCTTGATGAGGACGGCTACTTCTCACTCCTTGACTACATCACCCGAGGCAATCACAATAAGGTGCTCCAGCTGGTGGACAACTTCCTTCGCCGCGGCTACGACACAGACGTGGTGATGAGAGGGTTCTCCAATTTCCTCCGCAATCTCCTCGTGGCTCGGACCAAGGATACCATCGCCCTCGTCGAGGCACCGGAGTCGATCAAGGAGCGACTAAGCAAGGTGAGTACTGCCCTGAAGCCGGGACTGATCTGGAATTACCTGAAGATCTCCACCGCCTTTGGCTCCAAATACAAGAGCAGCAGCGAGCGAAGACTCGCCCTCGAGGTGGCTCTCCTCCATATGTGCGAGCTCTCACCGACAAGCGAGCTAAAGTCTCCTGCTGAGGTAGCGGAGACGACCACCCCGCCTAAGCAGGCTCAAGCCGCTCCCCCACCGGCACAGAGTCAGTCTACCACCCCGCAGCCCCAGCAGGCGTCACCACAGCAGGCAGCGCCACAGCAGAGCGCACCTCAGCAGGTAGCGCCTCAGCAGGCGGCACCACAGCAGGTAGTACCTCAACAGGCAGCGCTACAGCAGAGCGCTCGGCAACCGCAGTGGAGTGCTCCGCAACAGCCACAGCCACAACAGCCAGCGCCTCAGCAGGTACCACCGCAGGCACCACCCTATCACCAGCCGAGCGGGGCCGCACCTCAGCAGAGTGCGCAGAGCCGATATGGCTTCTCACTCTCCACGGGACGGCGCACCGCTGACCAGGGACAGCAGACAGTCGCTCCATCGGCTAATCAGCCTAAGAGAAACAATCCCTTTACTGAGGAGCAACTCAAGGGAGCGTGGACGACTTACCGCCAACAGCCCGGCGTGGATCGTCTGATCGCCGGTGCGATGAAGGATCATCCACCGGTCTTCACCCCCCCCTACTCACTGGAGATGAAGGTCTACAGCGAGACGGAGAAAGCGGAGATGGAGAAGGTCTCGGATCAGCTGCTTCAGTACCTCAGAGACAGCCTCAGCAATGACTTCCTGACGATCTCCTTCCCCGTGGTCAACGACCCGAGGGAGCTGGGTCCCACGACTCCGACCGAGAAGTATGACTACTTCGTCAAGAAGAATAAGTGGGTCGAGCGACTGGCAGAGGATCTCGACCTGAAGCCCTACAGTTAAGTATATCATTCAACCACATTTTTAGTTTTTCAAACCACTAATTTTATCACAGCATGAAAAGAACTCTTTCTTATCTACTGATGAGTCTTGCCGTTGCAGGAACCTTTACCCTCACGGCTGCAGCACAGACGCCTGAGCAGAAGTCTGACGAGTATGTCTTCACGACCGTAAAGGCATGCGAGATCACCCCGGTACAGGATCAGGCATCCACCGGTACCTGCTGGTCCTTCAGCACTCACTCCTTCCTCGAGGCTGAGTCTATCCGCCAGGGTGGTCCCAAGCTGGTCACTGCACCTATGTACACCGCCTCCATGTCCTACAAGGATAAGGCGCGTGACTATGTGCGCTACCAAGGCAACCAAAACTTTGCAGAGGGCGGAAGCTTCTACGACGTCATCTACGCCGTGCAGCACTACGGCATCATCCCGATGTCTGAGATGCAGGGACTCAACTACGGCACCAAGCGCCACAACCACCAGGAGCTCTACGCCATCACCAGGGGCTTCCTCGATGGTCTGCTGAAGAATATGGATCGCCGTGGGACGCTATCTCCCGTCTGGACGAAGGCCTACGACGGCATCATCGACACCTACCTCGGCGTGGCACCCAAGACCTTCACTGTAGATGGTAAGACCTATACCCCGGAGAGCCTCCGCAAGGCCATGAAGATCGATGCGAATAACTACGTATCCATCACCTCCTACATGAGCCAGCCACTCTACGAGCCCTATATCATCCCGATCCCCGACAATTGGCGTCACAGCGCCAGCTACAACGTCACCCTCGACGAGCTGATGGAGACGATCGACAATGCGATCAATAACGGCTTCACCATCGCCTGGGGTACGGACGTGAGCGAGCCCGGATTTACCCGCGACGGTCTCGGCATCCTCGCCGACCTCGACCTGCCGGAGAATGCAGGCTCCGACCAGGAGCGTTGGGTAGGCGCCTCTGACAACCAGCGTCACCGCATGGTGATGGAGCGCATCTCCAAGCCCGGCATCAAGGAGATCGAGGTTACCCCCGAGTATCGCCAGCAGGGCTTCGACACCCTCGAGCTGACCGACGACCACGGTATGCTGATCTACGGTATCGCCAAGGATCAGAATGGTAAGAAATTCTATATGGTCAAGAACTCCTGGGGTGAGACCGGCAAGTACAAGGGCATCTGGTACGTTACCCCTGCCTTCGTAGCCGGCAAGACGATGAATATCGCCATCCACAAGGACGCTCTCCCCAAGGCCCTTCGCGCTAAGCTCGGCCTCTGATAGCCTCACCTAACCTCCACTATCAGGAGGCATACTAATAGTGGGCGGTGCAGAAAGCTTTCTGCACCGCCCACTACATTTAGGGAAAAAGGGGACTACTCGGTCAAGAGAGCCTCGATGTCCACCTTCTGCCTGGTGCCGGACCTCTGTCGGGCGTGGAAAGCCTTGTAGAGCGCCGGCACGACGATCAGGGTCAGCAGGGTAGAGAGAGCCATACCACCGATGATCACCCACGCCATACCGGTACGGAGCTCAGCACCGGAGCCGTGCGAGAGGGCAACGGGGAGCATACCGATGATGGTCGAGAGGGCGGTCATCAGGATCGGGCGCGTACGGAGCTTGACCGCCTGTATCAGTGCCTCGTCCACCGACAGCCCCTCGGTGCGTGCTTCGTTGGCGAAGTCGACCAGCAGGATCGCATTCTTGGCGACAAGCCCCACCAGCATCACCATACCGAGCATGGCGTAGATGCTCATGGCAGTATTGGTCAGGGCGAGGGCGAGCAGGGCGCCGACGATTGAGAGCGGGATGGCGATCATCACGACGAGCGGGTCGGTCCAGTTGTTGTAGAGCAGCGTCAGTGCGAGGTAGATGAAGAGGAGCGAGAGCAGGATCGCCATCATGAGGACGCTCATCGAGTCGGACATCTTCTTCATATCGCCGGTGGTCTGTATCTGCACGCCACCGGGTAAATCCTCACCATCGAGCCGGGACATGAATTCCTTGGCAATCGCGCCGGCAGGCACTCCGTAGGCCTGAGCGCGCAGGGTGACGGAGCTATTGCGATTGTACCTCTCCAGTCGGCTGGGACCGATGCCGAGGCTGACGTCGGCAAATTGCGAGAGCCGGATGAGATCGCCCTGACCATTGACAACCATAAGTCCGGCGACATCCTCGATGGATCGACGAGAGACCTTATCAGCACGGATGTTTATTGCGTACTCATAGTCCCCCTCTGTATACCTGAGCTGGTCATTGCCCTGGAAGCTCGTCTGCATCATCATGCCTACATTGTCCAGGGTGAGCCCAAGATTGGACATCTTGTCTCGATCGACGTGCACTGTGACCTCCGGTGTGGCATTCTCGACGGAGAGCCACGGCTGGATCACGCCCGGGATCGTGCTGAGCGCCGAGAGCGCCTTATCGGCATAGAGAGCCACCGAGTCCTTGTCGGTGCCGGAGATGACATACTCCACGGATGCCTTGGAGACGGTACCGGTCATGCTGACATTGCAGACCCTCACACGCGCATCCACAAGATAGTCCGAGAGAGGCTTCCGGATCTTAGCGACATAGGTCTCGGTGCCGCCGGGGACCTCCTTGAGCTTGACATTCATCTCTGCGAGATAGGGTGTCCCCTTGCTACTCTGACCATTATCACTGGTCAGGCCGACCATGGTCACCACCTTCTCCACCTCAGGTCGCCGCATAAGCCAGTCCTCAGCCTTGCGTACCAGCTTATTGGACTCCTCCATAGATATGTCCTTGGGCATCTCCAGCTGGATGATGCACTCGTGCCGATCCATGTAGGGCTGAAACTCAAAGTTGATAAATCCAAGGGGGAAAAGTGCCATCACACCCGCCATCAGGACGATGACGATGAGTGCCAGCGTCCAGCGGTGACTCAGCCCCCGGCGGGTCACCGTGGAGATACGCTCCGCAAAGCGACTGATGCCCTCCTCAAAGCCACCAAGCATCCGACCTATGGAGCTGTCCCTACTGAGGGGCTGCACATTCCCCAGCCGAGAGGTGAGCAGCGGCACGAGGGTCAGGGCTGCAAGGAGGCTGAAGAGGATCGCTATCACGATCACGGCACAGAACTGCCGCAGGATGTCCGAGACGAGTGAATTGGTGAAGATGATCGGCAGGAAGACGACCACCAAGACCATAGTGACCGAGATGACGGTGATGCCGATCTCGTTCATGGCATCCCAGGTGGCGCGGACTCGGTTTTTCCCCATCTCCATGTGGCGATAGACGTTCTCAATGACCACGATCGCATCGTCCACCAAGACGCCGATCACCAGCGAGAGTGCCAGGAGAGACATCATATTGAGCGTGAAGCCAAAGAGCCTCATCCCGATGAAGGAAGCGATCAGAGACACCGGCACCACGACCATCACGATCAGGGCGTTGCGGACGTTGTGGAGGAAAAGGAGGATCACTAATGACACTAAGAGGATGGCGAGCAAGAGGTCCGTCAGTACGGAGCTGATCGCATTGCGGGTAAAGGTGGTGGTATCTTGCGCCACCTCTATCCTCAGTCCATCAGCGACGTAGCGCTCCTCGAGGGTCCGGATCTGCTCTGCCACCGCCTTGCTCACATCGAGGGCGTTGGCGTCTGACTGCTTGAGGATATTGAGGAGGATCGCCTCCTGACCATTGACGCGCCCCATCTTGACCGGATCCTTGACCCCGTCGACCACCTCAGCGACATCCTCGAGACGGATGGCTGTGCCATTGACGTTGCGGAGGATCAGCCTGCGGAGCTGGTCGATGGAGGTGATCTTACCGGAGAGACGGACCGCCATTTGCGACTCATCGCTCCTGAGATAGCCGGTGGGAAAGTCGAGGTTGGAGGCACGTATGGCACCCTGTACCATGACCGGCGTGATGCCGAGATCCTGCATCTTGGCCTTGTCGAGATTGATCTGGATCTCACGCTCCACGCCGCCGACCAGCCCCACATTGGCGATGCCCTTGATGTGCGACAGCTCGGGGACGACCCGCTTGTCGATGAGGTCAAAAAGGTCCGTCGAACCGATGTTCGCCGTGGCAGACAGGATCAGGATAGGCTTCTCATCGACCGATACCTTAGAGATCATCGGAGAGATAATATCCCGAGGCAGCTCCGCACGCCTGGCAGAGAGCCGATTTTGCGCATCGGTCATCGCCTTGTCGATATCGGTCCCGAAGTCAAAGGAGACCATGATCATCGACATGCCCTCAAAGGAGTAGGACTGCATCTGGTCGATGCCCTCCATACTCGAGAGGACCTCTTCCGCCTTCTTCGTCAGAGAGTTCTCCACCTCTGTCGGCGAGGCCCCGGGGTAGATGATCTGTACGTTGAGCAGCGGTGGCGTAAACTTCGGCATCAGCTCTGCGCTCAAGCTCCTAAAGCTCAGGAAGCCCAGCACGGTCAGCAGGATAAAGAGGACCGTGACAAATATCGGGCGCTCAATAGATGTCTTGACGATTTTCATACCTTACTCCGCTTGTCAGTCATTAACCGCCTTGACGGGCAGACCATCCGACACATTGATCAGACCGGATACGATGACGCAGTCACCACTCTCCAGTCCGCTGAGGACCTCGATCCGATCACCGATGAGACCGCCGACCGTGATGGTCTGCTCTCTCGCAATCCCCTCCTCAACGATGTATACGTGAGCATCCTTGACACTGCCGATGATGGCTCTGCGAGGGATCAGGATCCCGTGCGTCTCCTCACTGCTGCCAAAGGACACCGAGACATACATACCGGGTCGCAGTCCATCCACACCCTCCTTATCCAGCGTCACCTCCACGGGGAAAGCGAGGGCATGATTCGCCTTACTCCCCACCATGGAGATACGACCGGAGAGGGTCCGGTCGGGATAGACTTCGCTTGCCACAGAGACGGACTGTCCCTCTGAGAGCTGCAGCCGCTGACGCTCGGTCACGAAGCAGGTAGCCCTGAGCTGCGAGTCATCGACGATATCAAAGAGCTTGGCGCCGGGATTGACATAGCTGCCGACCTCCACATACCGCTTATAGATCTCGCCTGAGATGGGCGCCTGCAGGGAGGCATCGGCCAGCCGGCGACGACTGGCGACATAGCGCCCCTCAGCCGCCACCATCTGGGTATTCATCGCACTGAGTTGCTGGTCGGTGACACCGCCCTGGCTGTGTGCCTGACTATATCGCTCATAGTCTCGCTTAGCCGCCTCATAAGCGACACGGGCGGACTCGGCATCGGCTCTCAGCGTCTCCACATCGAGCTGCACAAGGAGCTTCCCCTTAGCGACACGATCGCCCTCGTCGGCATAGACCGAGACGACTCGTCCACCGGTGCCGGCGACGACAGATAGATCGTGTGCTCCTGCCACGAGTCCATTGGAGACAAAGGAGGCGCTATAGTCGCTCTCACTCACCGTCTCGGTGCGGACAGCCACTGCCGACTGACCCTCCATAAGGCCCTCTGTCTTGGCAGCGGTAGCCCTCTTATTGAGGGCCAAAGTCACTCCGATGAGACCAATGACCGACACGATGGCTAATGGGAGATAGATTTTTCGTTTCATGACAATGTGATTATGCTGAAGTGTGACTATTATTCCATAAGGTCTCGTATCTCACCCCGACTCTTCTTGAGGTCGATGAAGGCCTTCATATAATCCCCGAGAGCGCTGGCGTACGACATCTGTGCCTGCACGAGAGACTGGCTCGCATTGAGGACATCAGAGAGAGAGGCGACACCGAGGCTGTAATTCTTCTGCGCCAGGTCAAGGACCTGCTCGGCGAGAGCTTGGTTATCCCTCTGCAGGGCGATGGTCCGCCGGGTGTCTCTCAGCTTAAGGGAAGCATTGAGGTTGGCCATCCTAAGCGACTGGTCGAGTGCGTGCAGGTCCTCCTGCGCCTTGAGCAGGTCGAGGTGACTCTCGCGCACCTTGGCGAGGCGAGAGCCGCCGCTGAAGATCGGCATCCGGAGACTCACCCCGACCATGGCGGTCGGGTAGCCGTAGTTGGTTGCCCCGCCGAAGAGCTGATCGCTCATATGATTGTACTGCAGGTTGAGAGAGAGAGAGAGCGTCGGGAGGTACTCATACTTCTTCGCCCGCTCCTGCAGCTCGGCCATCCTCTCCCTCTGCTGCAGCTGCCTGTAAGCTATATGCCTGATGGGGTCAAAGGTGGGGGAGCCTACCGTGGCGATCTCCTGCTGAGCCATGAGGCTGAGGTCGAGGGCCGGCACGGCGATAGGCTCTGTCACCTCAAAGCCCATCTGGAGCTTGAGCAGGTTTTTCTGCACCTCGAGTCCGCTCTCTATCGCTGACTGCTGGGTCCTGAGGTTGGTGAGATTGACCCTCAGCCGATCCACATCCACCTTCTTGACCAAGCCGGAGGCGTAGTTGACCTCCATCATCCGGAGCATCTGCTCCACCAACTCCACACTCCGAAGCATCTGTGACGCAGCGTACTGCGTGACCTGGACCCCATAGTAGAGGGTAGCGGTCTGAGCGATCACATCCTCCTCTGTCGAGAGGGCGCCCAGCTCTGCCATCTGCTTGGAGACCTTGGCAATGTCGAGGGTATTGAAGAGCGACATATTGAGTAGCTGCTGATTAAGCGCCAAGCCCGCATTGGCACCGTACTTTGTCCCCATCTCGATGGTCATGTACTCTGACGCATTGGGATCGCGCATCTTCTCGGGGAGGAAGTTATTCATGAAGTTGGGCATGATAAACTTTGCCTTCTTCAGGTTGTCATTAAGCCCTGCGGACCCGCTGATCTGTGGCAGGAGAGCTCCGAGCACCTCCTGACGGGCTCGCTCAGCCTTCTCACGGTCAAGGGCGGACTTCTTGACATTGCTATTGTGCTCCACGGCATAGCCGAGGCACTGCTGTAGCGTGTAGCTCTCCTGAGCGTGCCCTGTAACCGAGAGCAGGAGCAGGCCGAGGACGAGCATCGCCAAGCGACTATTGGATGATATCATGGTACGTGGTGTATAAGAGTTGATTTCCTTCCTCGGAGACGATGGCGCGCAGGTGGTACCCCAGTATGGTGGCAAAGTAGCTCCCTGAGGGGAGTAGCTTATTACGCACCACGGCATTGATATAGAAGCCAAAGACAGAGTACGAGAGATACTCGCACATAAAGGGGATGTCCAGATCAGCTCTGTAAAGTCCGGTCTCCACCCCTCGTTGTAGATTAGCCTGCATCTTGCCACCAAAGAAATTGGATCCGATCGCATGCTCCAGCATCGCCTGATGTGGGTTGTTGCGCATCAGGTCAGAGAAGAAGACGGGATTGAGCGTCTCAAAGAGCCGATCCAGCTGCTTAAAGCACAGGACCAAGCTCTCTATGGCAGACCTCTCCCCATCGTCAAGCAGCGAAATGGCGCTCTGGAAGTCACCGGAGATGGCATGGACGCACTCCTTGAGTAGCTCCTCCTTGGAGGAGAAGTTGTTGTAGAGCGTCTTCTTCGTGACGCCCATCCTTGCTGCCATCTCATCCAGCGAGAGGAGGAAACCCTCTTGCTTGAGGATGTCAATGGCCTTGCTTACGTACTTATCTTTACGACTTTGCCCCATAGTTATATTGATATTTGATTTCTGTTTACAGGGCAAATATACACTTTTTCTACTTACAAAGTGTAATCTATATATTTCAAAGCGATTTTCTTTCTGTTTTTCTGCGACTTTGGCTCTTAGAGGAGCTGTCTCACGCAAAGGGATAGCGAAGGGAACGAGGCACCCCTTGGGGTGCCCGATTTTTAGCCCCGGGTCGAGGGGCATAGCCCCGAAGACCCGGGGATCAAGCATCATAAACAACCCCGCGACCCCGCAAGGGTGTCGCACTCGTTGCCTGACTCCCTGATAAGTGCGACACCCTTGCGGGGTCGTAAATCTATCCAGAGGCTCTCTTTCCCGCGGTCTTCGGCACTTCGTGCCTCGA
>NZ_KV793771.1:23140-28938 GCF_001808555.1 Porphyromonas sp. HMSC065F10 | reverse complement strand
TTCGGCACTTCGTGCCTCGACACGCGGGCTATGGAGCGGTGATCCCTCCGGGGCTTCGCCCCTGCGGGATCTGCATACGGGTACATTAGCAGAGGGATCTCTCAATAGGGATCCCCGCTTCTTAGCAGAAAGGCTCTAATGCGACACTCCGTCCGAGCTCCCGATCAGGCTTGAGAGGATGCCCGATTTTGCCGTCTACTCCAGGGGCATATCTAATACCGATAAAAGAATTCTCTAATACCGATATTAGATTTCACTAATACCGATATTAGTGATCTCTAATATCGGTATTAGTGTTGCGCGAGAAAGCTCGCCTATTTTCCCCGCCACCTCTCTGAGCCATACAAGGGTGACGGATTTGAGCATTAGGGTAGTCATATACTAAGGTGGGCTCATTCGTGAGGCACCCGAAGGGTGCCCGCTCCATGAGAATGTTGCACGAAGTGCCATTCTCGCACATTTGTTTCAAATGTGCTGAGACTTTGCACGAAGGATGAGATGCAAGGCGCTGAGGATGAGACCGAAAGGAGCGTACTCACGTACGTGACCGAGACCGAATTCCGAAAGCAACGCAGCAGATCGCCTTCGTGCAACAGTCTCTCCACAGGCATCGGTCATCCGCAAAGCGGTGACCGATGTACAGAGACCCGCCCCGCCGCCCCCCGACCCCTTGTGGGTCGCCGAGCCCCCTCCCCCCTACGCCCTCGCAAGGGTGTCGCAATCCCCGGAGAGGCTTGATAGTGCGACACCCTAGCGGGGTCGCAGGATTGCTTGCGATACCTGATCCACGGGTCTTCGGGGCTATGCCCCTCGACCGGTGGCTAAGAAGCGGGCACCCCAAGGGGTGCTTCGTTCCCAATCCTTCACGATGAGATGAATGGCTATTGTGTCACTCAAATACGCCACCTCTCTGAGCCATACGAGCCCCCCACCCCGCATTTTTTCATCTATGAGTAGGCTCCTCAGTATACGACAGAAGCCCTGCCGGAGGGTCTCCGACAGGGCTTCCTGAGGTATGTGGGTGTGAGGTTACTTCACCTCGGAGCGAAGTACCTCGACGGCGCGCCTGATCTGGGTGTCACGGCCCTGAAGCGCCTCAGTGAAGTCCAGGGGCTGCTTGACGTCCGGCTCTACCTGATGGTTCTCGAGGTAGTAGCCCTCCTTCGTCATATAGCCGATGGCGGGTACGCCGAAGTAGATGGCAGGGTTCTGGAGGGTGATCCAATTGACGCTCGACATCGTCCCCGGTACCGGCATGCCGACGATCTTACCGATCTTCATCGTCTGGTAGACCCAAGGAGTGCCGTGGGCATTGGAGTAGTCGGCCTCGCAGGTGACCATGACGCTCGGCTTGGTCCAGCGACGCGAGGGCATGGGGCAGTAGTCACGCCCCTTCGTCATCTGCTCCAGATACTTGGTCCCGGTGAAGAGCACCTCGATATCCTCGTGGAGTCGACCACCGCCATTGCAACGGATGTCGATCACGATGCCATCGCAATTGTAGTACTTACCGAGTGCATCAGAGTATACCTTACGGAAGCTCTCGTCGTCCATCGAGGGGATGTGGACGTAGCCGAGCTTGCCGTCAGAGAGCTCTCTCACCTCCTCAGCACGCTGAGATACCCAGCGCTTGTAGAGCAGGTCGCTGAGCTTGCCGGAGGAGATGGGCTTGATCGTCTCCTCCCAGCGTGCGCCGCTCTCGGGGCAGTATAGGGAGATGAGGGTCTCGCGACCAACCTTGCCTCTCAGGAGGGGGAAGTAGTCAGTCTTAGCATCAATCTCCTCGCCATCGATGGCGGTGATGTAGTCACCGGCCTCAACCTTGGAGCGGAAGGTGTCGAAGGGGCCACCGACGACCACCTCGTCGATCTTAAGACCCTTGTCGGAGGGCGTCCAGTCGAGGAAGAGTCCCAGTTCAGCAGTGGAGGGACTACTGATCGGCCCTCTGTAGCCGCTGCCGGTGTGGGAGACGTTCAGCTCACCGAGGAGCTCGGAGAGCATCTCGGAGAAGTCCTGATCATTGGTGATGTAGGGCAGGAACTTCTCGTAGTGGTCGGTCAGCTTGGGCCAGTTGGCGCCATTGATATTGGTGATGTCCTCGTAGAAGATCCGCTCGCCCTCCTCGCGACGGACGTAGTCGTACTCGAAGCGACGCTCGTCAGCGGGACGGAGCTTCATGCGAGCCTCGTAGGAGACAGACTCTATCTTCTCGCCTGGGAGGGACATCTTCTTCATATCCCTTGAGCCGATCATGAAGATCTTGTCGCCCTTGCGGTCGGGCATAAAGTTGTAGTAGGGACCATCGAGCTTCTTGAGCAACTCTACATCGCCCTTGCGGAGGTCCTTCTTCCAGAGGTCGTATCCGCCCTCAAAGGCAGACATATAGTATAGTGTCTCTCCGTCAGAGGTGATGAAGGCATCACCGAGCTCTGAGGAGACAGGAGTGAGGCGCAGGATGCGGTGGTCGATATTCTCGAGCTCGACACGGATGTCCTTCGTGCTGTCATCCTTCTTATCGGCTTTCTTGTCGTCCTTCTTGGCCTGCTCTTTCTCCTGCTCCTTAGCCTTCTTCTCCGCCTCGGAGAGGAGCTTGTACTCCTCCTCATCGAGGACGAACTTGTCGTAACTCTCGCGATTGAGGAAGACGATCATCACGTCATTCATCGAGCCCCAGGAGGCGTGGTTGCGCATACCGTACTGCTCGGAGGTGTAGATGATCGCATTGCCGTCCATCACGAAGCGGGGACTCATGGCGAAGTAGCCGGACTGGGTGAGGTTGTGGATCACCGGCTTAGCCTCGGTCGCACTGACGAGGGCGACGTCGTAGTAGGGGTTGTGTCCGTTGTCGACGATACTCATAGCGATCCACTTGCTGTCGGGAGACCAAGTGAAGTCGATCTGACCATCGCGCTCCACCTGATACCGTCCGTCGGTGATCTCGCGCTCCTTCTTCGTCTCGGTATTGTAGATCACGAGGCGGCTGCGGTCCTTGAGGTAGGCGAGGTCCTTGCCGTTGGGGGCAAATTGGGGGCAGGTCTTCTCCGACTTGTCACCGGGGATGAGGAGCTTCTCATCGATCAGCGTGCTGTGGGGGAAGTCCGGGTCGTCACTCCGCTTGATGGTGGCGACGTAGAGGTCGCTCTTCCCATTGCGCTCGCTCGCATAGACGATCGTGCGGTCGTCGCCAAAGGTGACACTGCTCTCCGCTGCGGGGGTATTGGTGATGCGCTTCGTGGTGGTGTAGTCCGCCGAGGTGACGAAGACCTCACCGCGGATGACGAAGGCGACCTGCTTGCCGTCAGGGGAGATGGAGGCGGAGGTAATGCCTGAGCGGAGTGAGATCTCCTGCTCGGGCTCCTCGACGTAGTCGCTGAGGATGCTCACCTGTACGCGCTGCGGCTGACCGCCTGCTCTCATCGTGTATATCTCGCCGTCATACCCGTAGCAGAGGGTGCCGTCGGCAGCGGAGGAGAGGAAGCGAACCGGGTGGTCGGTGTAGGAGGTGAGCTGCTTGACATTCTGCCCATCAATGGTGGCGGAGAAGACGTTGAAGCAACTCTTCGCTCCGCGCTCGCTGAGGAAGTAGAGCGTCCGACCGTCGGCTGAGAGGACCGGGTTGCGATCCTCACCCTTCCAAGTGATGATGGGAGTGTACTTCTTACTCTTGAAGTCATACCGGACTATGTCACGGGTGACGGAGGAGGTATGGTGCTTGCGCCACTCATTCTCCATCCCCTTATTGTCCTCATAGATCAGTCCGGATCCATCGGGGAGGAGTACACCGTCAGCAAGAGGCGTAGGCATGACCATCTCTGTACGACCGCCCTCAGCGGGGATGCGGTAAAGCTCGTTGTATCGCCCGGGGAAGATGGCACTAGACGCAGGATCCTGGATATGAGCTGCGTAGAGGATGTGCTTGCCGTCAAGGCTCCAGGAAATGGGTTTCTCGCCGGTACTATGAGTGGTGACACGCTTTGCCTGACCGCCACGGGCATCCATCACATAGATGTCCTCTCGGCCATCGGTGCGGGTGCTGACGAAAGCGAGCTTGGAGCCGTCGGGGCTCCACATAGGTCTGTAGTCATACCCCTCTGATGTAGTGAGGCGCCGTGCCGTGCCACCCTGCGTGGCGACGCTGAAGAGGTCTCCCTGGTAGGAGAAGGCGATCTCCTTGCCATCGGGCGAGATGGCGGGATAGCGCATCCAGAGAGGTCTCTGCTCCTGAGCGGAGAGCATAGTGGCTGCTGTGAGGGCAACGCTTACCGTCAGGATGATCTTCCTAAGATTCATTTTGATTATAGTTAAGTGGTTTGATGAATGTTGCATCGGGTGTTAGCTCCGTCTCCCCCTCTGTCTTTCGCAAAATTAGTCAATTTATGGCAATGTCCGGCGGCTAATGGGATAGAACATCGGTATGTCAGCCAAAACCCTTTAACCAAGTCCAAGTCTCCTCCATAATCAACTGCCAAGTGGTGTGAAATGGGTATTTTTGTTTAGGGGAGCAGTGTGCGTGTAAGAGTCTGTCGCTCGAGATAATTTGTTGGAGAAAAAGAAACTGGTATCATGAAGCAAGCGGAGGAAAATCAGATCATCATCTACAATACCGATGATGGCAAAGCAAGAGTGACCCTCTATGCCAAGGATGGTAACATCTGGATGAACCAAAACCAGATGGCAGAACTTTTTGCCACCTCTATTCCCAATGTCAGTATACACATATCTAACATACTGAAGGATGGGGAATTACAAGAGAATTCAGTTGTTAAGCAATACTTAACAACTGCCGCCGATGGCAAGAATTATCAGGTGACCTTCTATGCTCTTGATATGGTATTAGCCATAGGATTCCGAGTGCGGAGCAAGAGGGGCACGCAATTTAGGCGATGGGCAAATCACAACCTTAAGGAGTATATGATCAAGGGGTTTGTCCTGGATGACGACCGCCTGAAGAATCCTGACGGCAGACCGGACTACTTTGATGAACTTCTTGAGCGGATACGTGATATTCGTGCCAGCGAAAAGCGGTTCTATCAAAAGGTTAGGGACTTGCTCGCTCTGAGTAGCGACTACGATAAGAGTGATAAGGCTACCCAGATGTTCTTTGCAGAAACTCAGAACAAACTCCTCTATGCCGTCACTCAACAAACGGCAGCCGAGCTAATTGTGAGTCGTGCGGATGCCAACGAGCCCAATATGGCCTTGACCTCCTGGAAGGGCTCTATAGTCAGGAAGCAAGACATTTACACGGCTAAGAATTACCTCAAGCAAGATGAGATAGAGACACTAAATAAGCTCACCGTGCTCTTCTTAGACTCCGCAGAATTGAGGGTAAAAGAGCGAAAGGACTTGACCCTAAACTATTGGCGAAGCAACGTGGATGCCCTCTTGAGCTTCCAAAACAAAGACCTACTCAATGGTTGCGGCACCATCTCCAATGCACAGATGAAAGCCAAAGTGGATCAAGAGTACGAAGCATTTAATCGTCGCCGTAAGGAGCAGGCTCTGATGGAAGAAGAACAAAGGGAGCTGACTGAGCTAAAGCAAATTGAGCAAAGCATCGTCAAGAGACCCCAATCAGATGAGCTGTAAGCTATAATCAATCACTCGACTTTCCCTAAAGTCCTGAGATGACGCATCTGAGCGGTACAGCAGCCATCTATCTCATTGTGTAGAGTGGGGAACTAAGCACCCCTTGCAAGGGCGTAAGGGAGGGGGATTTTTGCTCGGTGACCCGCGAGGGGTAGAGGGGGACGAGGCGGGTCTCGTCACATCGGTCACCGCTTTGCGGATGACCGATG
>NZ_KV793771.1:0-23040 GCF_001808555.1 Porphyromonas sp. HMSC065F10 | reverse complement strand
GCAACATTCTCATGGAGCGAGCACCCTTCGGGAGCCTCACGGATGACACCACCTTGATGTATGATTACCCTAATGCTCAAATGCGTTACCCCTGAAATGACCGACAGGGATGACGCATTTAATCTTTACATAAGTCATTCAACTCATCGTGAAGAGTGGGGTACGAAGCACCCCGACAGGGGTGCCCGTTTTTTAGCCCGGATGTCGAGGGGCGCAGCCCCGAAGACTCCGGGTTACGATGGGGCTCTATCCCAGCGACCCCGATAGGGTGTCGCACTGATTGCCTGACTGGTAAGTGCGACACCCTAGCGGGGTCGTATATCCTAAAATGGGTCTTCTTACCCGGGGTCTTCGGCACTTCGTGCCTCGACCACCGGGCTAAAAAGCGATGATCCCTCCGGGGCTACGCCCCTGCGGGATCGGCAGGCAGAATAGCACCCCGTCAGGGGTGCTTTCTATTTAGCTGTAAAACTCAAATGCGTTACCCCTGAAATGACCGATGATAGTATAGGCGTAGAAGCGACGGAAATCGGTAACGGACGAGTGTCTTGGATAAAACAAAAGGCACTCAAATAGAGTGCCTTATTGATGGTTTCTATGAGTTAGTAGGAGGTCGTTACTTGCCGATGCAGAAGTGGGAGAAGATGGAGTCAAGGAGGTCCTCTGTGACGACATCCCCGATCACCTCGCCCATCGCTGCCGTGGCATCGCGCAGGTCCTGAGCCAACAGCACGGTCGGCTGATCGGCCTTTAGCCCCTCCTCCACTCGCGCCAGACCATCGGCTGCACGGCGGAGCGCCATCGCCTGACGGAGGTTGCTGACCACCACCTCACCCTCTGCCACCACGAGGTTGGCAAAGTGGCGGTGGAGGAGGTCGGTCACCTTCTTCGCCTCTCCGGAGTCCCTGCCGATGATGTCGATCACCTCTTGGATGCCCAGCGAAGAGAGGTGGTCCGACATCCGACGGCGCACCTCAGCCGTGGTCTCATCCGACTTATTGAGCAGAGCCACCACCTCT
Source organism: Porphyromonas sp. HMSC065F10 (assembly GCF_001808555.1). Taxonomy (GTDB): domain Bacteria; phylum Bacteroidota; class Bacteroidia; order Bacteroidales; family Porphyromonadaceae; genus Porphyromonas_A. The sequence goes on along the minus strand of NZ_KV793771.1, from coordinate 22,021 downwards.
GGCGCCTCAGGGGGAAGCCTTCTCCACACCTCACTCACTGCCTCGGTCGTCTCCCTCGGATCGATCATCCAGAGGACGAGCAGGGCAGAGCCGACCTCGCGGATCGTCCGCCCGATGCCAAGGCTCTCCACCGGGTCATCCGTCTCACGCAGTCCGGCGGTGTCTATGAGGCGAAACTCCTGTCCGTCAATAAACAGGTGCCCCTCGATGGTGTCACGGGTGGTTCCCTCCACGTCGGAGACAATGGCACGGTCCTCGCCAAGCAGGTTATTGAGCAGGGTAGACTTGCCGACATTAGGGCTGCCCACGATAGCGATCGGGATGCCCCGCTTGACCGCTTCCCCCTTCCGGTAGCTTTCCGAGAGGGCGAGTACCTCCGCCCGCAGCGCTTCGCAGCTCTGCAGCAGCTCCGGGCGGGAGACAAAGTCAACATCCTCCTCAGAGAAGTCCAGCTCCAGCTCCAGCAGGGAAGCCACCCGGATCAGCCCGTCACGCAGCTCTGCGACACGGGTGCCAAAGCGCCCGGTCATCTGGGTGAGCGACATCCTGAGGGCAGACCTATTTGTCGCCAAGATGACATCATTGACCGCCTCGGCACCACCGAGTGTCAGCTTCCCCGAGAGTACCGCCCGACGGGTAAATTCGCCCCGCTCTGCCACCCTTGCCCCGACGGCACAGAGCTGCTCAATCACCAGAGAGAGGATCAGCGGCGAGCCATGCAGCGTCAGCTCCACCATCTCCTCACCGGTATAGGAGTGAGGCGCACGATAGACGAGCGCCATCCCGTCATCGATCATCTCGCCCGTCGAATGGTCAACAAGATGGCCATAGACCATTTGGTAGCCCTCCGTCTGAGCGAGTGATACAGCGTCCCTGCGCTTAGGGACGAAGATCCTGTCCACCAACGAGAGGGCAGAGGGACCGGACACCTTGATCATCCCGACTGCGGAGACTCCGGCAGGCGTGGTGACGGCACAGATGGTATCGTGGATAGGCATAATTTATATAGGGTGCAAAAAAGCGCTGACAAAGGCTTGCGGCCTCTGTCAGCGCTTATGGTGTCTTGCTTTAGGAAAAAGCGAGCGATGGATCACATCGCAAGAGGTCTTACTTATCAGCCTGATCCTCCTTCTTGGCGGCACGCTTACCATAACGATTGAGGAACTTGTCCACACGACCTGCCGTGTCGACGAGCTTAGCCTTACCGGTATAGAAGGGGTGCGAGCTGCTGGAGATCTCGACTTTGACCAGAGGATAGGTCACACCCTCTACATCGATCGTCTCTTTCGTATCGACAGTAGAGCGAGTAATGAACATATCGCCATTAGACATATCCTTAAATACTACCTCACGATAGTTGTCCGGATGAATACCCTGTTTCATTGCTATATCGTCTTAAGTAAATGTTATCGCACTAATTATGACTTGCGACCGCAAATGTACTACAATTTTCCTATTCCTCCATATCCTCCTGCTGCCATTTGCCGGGTAACGTACTTGAGGATCACAGCAATCCATCCTGTGGCGGGCATCAAGAGCAAACCCTAATCTCTCAGGAGGATGCACTCTCCATAGGCATCGCCCACCATAGAAGACGAAAGAAGTGTCGGATAGACCACACGTCTGACCACAAAGATAGCCGAAGAGACTATATGAGAAGACCTTTGCAAAATGGTCTTTCGCCGAAAAAGCACCGCTTTTTCGGCAGGGACTTTGCAGAATGCCCCAGATGCAAGGGACTGAGAGTGAGGGCGAAGGGAGTGTGCTTACGCACATGACCAAGACCGAATCTCGAATGTGACGCCGCAGATGGGGTATTATGCAAAGGTCTCATGAGACAATCATGCTGATGGGCAACGGTATATTTGCAGCGCCGAAGCCACTGGGTATGTGAGACTCTCTCCGCTACGTGGGTGTTGATGTCGCCCATACGCCCTCTTCATTTCCTACCACCGACAGAGCGGTATCTTTTGGTAACTTTGCGACCGTATTATAGATAAGAGAGATATGGCGCAGAAGAAAGTTACGCTGCTGGGAAGTACCGGATCGATCGGCACCCAGGCACTTGAGGTGATCGACCGACACCACGATGAGCTGGCTGTGGAGGCTCTTGTATTTGGGTCCAACGTGCGGGTGGCTGTGGAGCAGGCACTCCGTTTCCGTCCGAGTGTCGTGGTGACGGGGGAGGAGAAGCTGTACAAAGAGCTCAAGCAGGCCCTCCGCGATACCGATACCGAGGTGAAGGCGGGTCGTGAGGCGGTACTGGAGGTAGCCGGCTCCTACGACACCGATGTCGTACTCTCCTCCATTGTCGGCTTTGCAGGGCTTCACCCCACCATTGAGGCGATCAAGAACGGTCGCTTGGTGGCTCTCGCCAATAAGGAGTCGCTGGTCGTCGGTGGCGAGCTGATCAGCCGCCTGGCGCGGGAGAATGCAGGCGTAATCCTCCCGGTAGACTCTGAGCACTCCGCCATCTACCAGTGTATTGTCGGCGAGAGGCATGGCGATGTCGCCAAGATCTACCTCACCGCCTCGGGGGGACCATTTGTCGACTTCACTATGGAGCAACTCCGGGAGGTGACTCCTGAGCAGGCGCTTCGGAACCCCAACTGGGACATGGGCAGCAAGGTGACGATAGACTCCGCCTCTATGATGAATAAGGGGCTGGAGATGATCGAGGCGCACCATCTCTTCGGCGTAGCGCCCCGAGACATCGACATCTGTGTCCACAGGCAGAGCATCGTCCACTCCATGGTGGGCTTCCGCGACGGAGCGGTCAAGGCACAGCTGGGACTGCCGGATATGCGGGTACCGATAGCATACGCCCTACTCTTTCCCCACCGACTCCGTAGCCTGACGGATCTCCCGACGATCGAGCAACTGAGCAACCTCACCTTTGAGCGTCCCCGACGGGATGCCTTCCCCTGCATCGACCTCGCATACCGCGCCATCGAGGAGGGCGGCACCTCGCCTTGTGTCCTCAATGCTGCCAATGAGGTGGCCGTCCGTCGCTTCCTCCGCAGTGATATTCGCTTCACGGACATCCCCGAGCTGATCAGCCACTGTCTCGATCGTATGCCTCAGCGCAACGCTGCCTCTCTCGAGATGCTGGAGGGCTGCGATACCGAGACTCGCAAGTTGGCCGAGGGCTGGAGTCCCCGACACTAATCACGCATAGATCCATATATGGGAATCCTCATACGCATACTTCAGCTACTCCTCTCACTCTCACTGCTGGTCTTTTTTCACGAGCTGGGACACTTCCTGTGGGCCAAGCTCTTCGGCATCCGTGTCTCCAAGTTTTACCTTTTCTTTGATTGGAAATTTGCTCTCTGGAAGTGGAAACCAAAGGGGTCCGAGACGGAGTACGGCATAGGCTGGCTACCCCTCGGAGGCTACTGCGCCATCGAGGGTATGGTCGATGAGAAGGAGGCTGAGACAGGCGTGCCAAGCGAGCCGGAGGAGTGGGAGTTTAGAGCCAAACCAAAGTGGCAGCGGCTTCTCGTGCTGGCAGGTGGGATCCTGAATAATGTCTTGATGGCGATCCTGATCTACTGGGGTCTCTCCTACCACTATGGCGTGGACCACATACCGATGGAGGGCGTTGGCGATGCACTCACCTACTCCAGCGTAGGACACCGCATGGGACTGCAGGATGGTGACCGCCCCTATGCGCTGGATGGCAAGGAGATCAAGTACTTCGATGGTACTCTCGTCCAGGAGATCGCCAATGCAGAGACCCTGACGGTAGTGCGAAAGGGGAGCCGGGTGGACCTCGCCGTACCGGTAGACCTGATCCCGGCGATGCTGGAGACCGATAGTGCGCTCTTCTACATCGACCTCCCGAGTGTAGCCGACTCCGTCCTTACCGGATCCAATGCCGCCCGCGCAGGTGTACTGGCAGGAGACGAGGTGGTGGCACTCAATGGCACACCGATGAAGCTCTCCGGTCTGCTGCCGGCCGTGAAGGAGCTACGCGGGGACACGCTCCTCCTCACCCTGCGTCGCGGCGAGGAGACGCTCCAGCTACCGGTCTACGCGGATCCGGAGGAGGGGCTGGGGATCATGTTCTCCGCCGATCCGGGTAAGGCATTTGGGAAAATACATGAGGAGTACGGCTTCTTCGAGGCACTGCCCAAGGGCGTCTCACGCTCCTGGCAGCTCCTGACCGGGTACGTGGACCAGCTAAAGTATGTCGCCACGCCTCAGGGTGCGAAGAGCATCGGCGGTCTCGGGACCATCGGGAGTCTCTTCCCGCCTGTATGGAACTGGCTATCCTTCTGGACCATGACCGCATTCCTCTCGATCATCCTCGCGGTGATGAATCTTATCCCCATCCCCGGACTTGACGGAGGGCATATTTTCTTCCTCCTCATCGAGATGATCACGCGGCGGCAGATCCCCTATAAGTATATGTACTACATTCAGCTGGTCGGCATCGGGCTGCTCTTCCTCCTTATGATATATGCCAACGTGGCTGATGTGATCCGATTCCTCTTCTGACCATGCGCAAGCGTACCGACGACAAGTCTCCCATCTATCCCTCGGTGGAGGAGGTGGAGTCGACCAAGCTCGGCTTCTCCTCCCTCAGGGAGAGGCTACTCCACTACTGCTCAAATGAGGTGTCCCGCTACTTGGTGTCGCAGATGCACTTTATGGACTCCACGTCAAGGGAGCTGAGGACGGAGCTGAGGCGGGTGACCGAGATGCAGGAACTCAGCGACAGTCGGGCCCTTCCCTCGTGGGGCTTCGGGACACTCCGCTCAGCGATCAAGGGCGTAAGGCCGGAGGGATCCTACCTGGAGCCGGAGCAGCTGCGCGCTCTCCGCGAGATGCTGGATGCCACTGCAGACACCGCCAAGCTACTGACGGAAGATGAGGCGGAGGACTACCCGCTCCTCCACCGACTGATCGGACGACTGGAGCCACTGGAGGAGCTGAGGCAGGAGCTCCATCGGCTGATCGGTGACGACGGGGAGATCCCTGATGGCGCATCGGACGAGCTGCGGAGTATCCGTCGGGCGATCCGCTCTCTTGAGAGCTCACTCGGGGCCACGATGCAGCGGGTCCTCCGCCATGCCCGACAGCAGGGCTGGGTCGATGCTGATGCCTCCGCCGTGATGCGCGACGGTCGTCTCCTCCTTCCGATCAACCCCGGCAATAAACGCGACATCCGAGGTATCGTCTACGAGGAGTCGGCGACCGGCAAGACGCTCTTCGTGGAGCCGGAGGAGGTGGTGCTGCTGCACAATGAGATAAGAGAGAAGAAGGGCGAGGAGCGGCAGGAGATCCTCCGACTCCTCCACGCCTTTGCTGACCGACTACGACCCTGGCTCGACACGGTGCGGGACAACATCACGATCCTCGGGATACTCGACTTCGTCCACGCCAAGGTACTCCTCGCCGGAGAGATGGATGCGGTGGTGCCGGTAATCGAGACGGGTGAGCAGCGTATGGAGTGGTGGAAGGCGCGCCACCCTCTCCTTGAGAGACACCTGCGTGAGGAAGGAAGATCCCTCGTCCCGCTCGACATCAAGCTCTCTCCAGAGGATCGGATCCTCATCGTCTCGGGACCAAATGCGGGTGGCAAGTCGATCACTCTTAAGACCGTAGGGCTACTTCAGTATATGCTACAGTGTGGCCTCGCCGTGCCGATGCAGGACCACAGCGTGATGATGCTCTTTGACAAGATCTTCATCGACATCGGTGACCAGCAGTCGCTTGAGGACGACCTATCCACCTACTCAAGTCACCTGACGAATATCAAGTTTTTCACCCGCAACACCACGGACAGGACGCTACTGCTGATTGATGAGTTTGGCAGCGGTACTGAGCCGACCATCGGTGGGGCAATTGCTGAGGGTGCACTGGAGCAATTCCGACGTATGGGCGCCTACGGTGTAGTGACGACCCACTACGGCAACCTGAAGGACTACGCCTCGACACACGACGGACTGATCAATGGGGCAATGCTCTTCGATCGGCAGCGGATACAACCACTGTACCAGCTGGTGATCGGTCAGCCGGGGAGCTCCTTTGCTATAGAGATCGCCAGGAGCATCGGACTGCCCGAGGTGATCCTCGACTACGCCTCGGAGCAGGTGGGAGAGGACTTTATGCTGCAGGACAAGTACCTCCAGGACATCATGCGCGACAAGGCCTACTGGGGTCGTAAGCGGTCGGAGGTACACAAGCGGGAGAGGGAGCTCGAGGAGGAGCGCATCCGACTCCAGCAGAAGCTTGACGCCCTCCAGTCTAAGCGTGAGAGTGTCCTCTCCAAGGCTCATCAGGAAGCCCTGGACATCGTCTCGTCAGCCAACGCTGCGGTGGAGAAGACGATCCGCGACATCAAGACAGCCAAGGCAGATAAAGAGCGGACAAGGAAGGCTCGGCAAAAGCTTGACAATAAGCGCACCTCACTTGAGCAGAGGGTGCAGCCAAAGGAGAAGCGGGAGCAGAAAAAAAGCAACGTATCAAGAGAGGCGATCACCATCGGCACCGGGGTGACGCTCGAGGGAGGAAATACGGTGGGCGAGGTGACAGAGATCAAGGGGAAGGAGGCACGAGTCTCCCTCGGAAGCATCACCGTCACCGTGCCACTCTCCAAACTCACTCCCACGATCCGCAAGCAGACGATCATCCACAAGGAGCCGCCCAAGGTGGTGGAGATGCAGTCGGATGAGCGCCGGTTAGCCTTTAAGCCCCTCCTTGACTGTCGAGGGCAACGGGTGGATGAAGCCCTACGGGCAGTGACCGGATTTCTTGACGAGGCGGTGAGCTACGGCATGAGTACCGTCAGGATCCTCCACGGCACGGGCACGGGAGCGCTGCGTCAGTCGATCCGCGAGCTACTGTCGGATCACCCACACGTAGCCTCCTATGAGGACGAACGTGCCGATCTCGGAGGGGCAGGCATCACGGTCGTACACATTGGCTGACGCTTCCTTTGTAGAAAGGGAAAGGGTCAGAAGTGGGACGTGGAGCCACCGCCACCGGAGGCGCCACCACCAAAACCACCGCCAAAGCTACCTCCTCCGCCGAAGCCACCGCTACCGAAGCCGCCTCCCCAGATAACGGGCCCGAAGCCGCTGCCCCGACGGCGTATACGCTCCGCCCTGTCGGTATGGCCGCAGTACTCGCACTTGCCGACCGTCACCTGCCGGCCATAAGCATTGACAGAGACAGCAGTATGGTAAGCCTTCACGCCACAGGAGGGACAGCGATAGTACTCCCGAGAGTCTCTGTCGAGGCTCATCACCTGCGACCGGTGACACCGATCACAGACCAGCACCGGATGGGCAACACTACGGAGCTTCTCCTCAAGAGCCTCACCGGCATTGAGATAAGAGAGGTTATTGGGATACCTCAGCCGGGTAATGGTATCGTGAGCGCCGCAGTAGGGGCAGTCCTTGAGACGGTGCTGCCACTTCGACTTCAGCCAGAGGTATACAGGGAGAAAGATCAGGAGAAATCCCGGCAGGAAACCTATCGCCATCGGAAGCACCTCCGACCCTCTTCGCCTGATGATGGAGTACTTCTCCGCCGGCGTCCCTCCCAGACGGACCCGCCCGAAGAGCCCCAGCAGAGCCAGCACCGCCACCACAGAGGAGAGGATCCCATAGCCGGCTAAGATCGTCAGCAGATCCTCATCGCTCATCTCATCGTCGGTGTAGTCGACGTTTCCGTCATTGGAGGGATCGTAGCCCTCGCTGAGGTAGGTATCTATCTGGCTGATCCCGGCGAGGAAAGCATCCTTGGACCTCCCCTCCTTGATCCCCGGGATGAGGATCTGCTGGGAGATGCCGTAGGTAGCTGCATCGGGCAGCGCCCCCTCGAGACCATACCCGGTCTCGAAGCGGATCAGCCGGCGCCTCTGGGTCACGTAGAGGATCAGCAGTCCGTTATCATCCTCGGCCTTACCAAGGCCCCATAGTCGGAAGAGCTCCTCCGTAAAGGTCTCCGGGTCATCATTCTCGATCGCCGGCAGCACCACAAGCACTACCTCCACAGTGTGTCGCTCTCTCAGGTCGTAGAGAGCTCGGTCAATCTCCGACCGCTCATCCGGCGTGAAGTACCCCTCCGGGTCGCTGACGAAGCGTCGGTAGTCCTGCTTCTGGACATTAGGCACATCCTCCGGGCGATAGTCCCGCTCCTCAGCCCTTGCCACCCCGGAGAGGAGCAGCAAGAGCAGGGCAAGGGGAAGGAGAAAGAACCGCTTCACGGTCAGAACTTCACCTCAGGGGCACGATCGGCACCGGCGACAGACTCAAAGTAAGGCTTAGCCTTGAAGCCCAGGATAGAGCCAAAGATGTTATTGGGGAACTTGCGGACAAAGGTATTGTACTCCTGCGTCACCTCGTTGAAGCGCTTCCGCTCCGTGGAGATGCGGTTCTCCGTCCCCTCAAGCTGTACCTGGAGAGCCTTGAAGTTCTCATTCGCCTTGAGGTCCGGGTAGCGCTCCGAGACGGCGAGGAGCCGACCGAGAGCCTGAGAGAGCTCACCCTGAGCCTGCTGGTAGGCAGCAAGGTCCTCGGGGGTCATCTTCGTCGGGTCGACAGTCATCTGGGTCGCCTTGGCACGTGCCTCCACGACACCCTCCAGTGTCTCCCTCTCATGGGTGGCGTAGCCCTTTACCGTATTGACGAGATTGGGGATCAGGTCAGCACGGCGCTGATACTGATTCTCCACCTGGCTCCACGCCTGGCGCACGCCCTCCTCTTGCTGCACCGCCTTATTATTAAAGCTTATGCCGGCGACCACCGCCCAGAGGACAAGCAGGATGAGGATGACTATGGCTATCAGGCTACCTTTATTACTCTTACTCATGATTACTCTATTGATAGGGTTTATACTCAGTCTTATTACTCATCGCATAGGACGATCTCGCCGCGATGCACCTTGCGGGTGCAGTACTCGCACTGCATGATCTCCTGCTCCCGATTTAGGAGTCGGAAGGCGCTCTTCATCGGTTCGTTATTGGTGATACACTTGGGATTGGGGCACCGGACGAGGCCGCGAATGTCATCCGGCAGGGTGACGTACTTCTTCTCCACCACTTCGTACTCGCGGATCACATTGATCACAATCTCTGACGAGACGAGAGCGAGGCGATTGAGCTCCTCCTCGGTGAAGAACTTGTCCTCCACCTTGATGATCCCCTTCTGTCCGATCCGCTTGCTGCGGAGGTTCTGCCCGATGGTGATAGGCACATTGAGGCTGTCGAGGTGGAGGAGCCGGACCACCTTAAAGAGGTGCTCCACAGGGATATGGTCGATGACCGACCCATTCTTGATCGCATTGACCCGCAGCTGACCTTTCTCTACTTTAGTCATGGTACTCGTACATTGGTTACTCGGTGACGGGAATATTGAGAGCCCTACAGATCAGAGCCTCACGGACATAGAGACCGTTTTGCGCCTGAGTGAAGTAGTAGGCGTACTTCGTCCTATCCACATCCATGGCGATCTCATTGACCCTGGGGAGGGGGTGAAGGACACGCATCGTCTCCTTGGCCGACCGTAGCATATCAGCGCGGAGGATAAAGGAGTCCTTCACGGCCTCGTAGTCTTCATCGTCCGTAAAGCGCTCCCGCTGGATCCGCGTCATGTAGAGGATGTCAGTCTGGGCGATGATCTCAGGCGTCAGCTCGTGCGAGTACTCGGTGGGGATGTGGTGCTCCTCACAGTAGTCTCTGTACTCCGCCGGCAGGGCCAGCATATCAGGAGAGACGAAGATGAAATGGGGGCGGAAGTAATTCATCCCCTCGATCAGTGAGTGGACTGTGCGCCCAAATCGCAGATCTCCAACCATCGTGATCGTCAGGTCCTCCAGCCCACCCTGCGTCCTGCGGATCGAGTAGAGGTCAAGCATCGTCTGCGAGGGGTGCTGATTGGCACCGTCGCCGGCATTTATGATCGGGATCTCAGTCACCTCACTGGCATACTTGGCCGCCCCCTCGAGGAAGTGGCGCATGATGATCAGGTCGGCATAGTTGGAGACCATCTTGATGGTGTCGTGCAGGCTCTCGCCCTTTGACGTGCTGGTGGCACGTGCGTCGGAGAAGCCGATCACCCGACCCCGTAGGCGATTGACAGCGGTCTCAAAGCTGAGGCGCGTCCTGGTGGAAGGCTCAAAAAAAAGCGTCGCCGCCACGCGACCCTGCAGGAAGTCACGATTGGGCTGACGCTCGAAGCACTCCGCCATATCAAGGATCCGAAGAATCTCCTCCTCTGAGAGTTGATTGATCGAATAGAGACTGTTTTGATTCATAGTCGCATATTTATGAATGTGCTTATCTGACACAAATATACCACTATTCAAAACCTTCGCAAATGGTTATCCGCTTGCAGAGACACCCCCTCGCCGAGGATCCGCACAGCCCCCAAAAAGGCGAGCAAGATGACGGCAAGGATAAAAGGATTTACCAAACAATTAGCTACATTTGTCGCATTGAGTTGACGGAAACTCCGGGGCTCGACATTCAGGGGTCGTGCGTCACTCTCCCAAGGAGGTCTCTCGAGTGTGCCGACAGCAGTCGAGATCCCATCTCCGTGAATGTTGTATCATTAATGTGCCGATTATGTATAAGATAGTCAAGAAGGAGCAGATCTCCGAGCGTGTGGTCGCGCTGACCATTGAGGCGCCACTGATAGCGCGGTCGAGCAGACCGGGCAACTTCATCATCTTCCGCGTCGGGGAGATGGGCGAGCGGATCCCCGTGACCTGCGCCAATACCTGGCCTGACGAGGGTCTCATCGAGGTGATCATACAGGCGGCGGGCGTCTCAACATGGAAGATCACGCACCTCAACGTAGGAGATGAGATCACGGACATCGTAGGTCCCCTCGGCAAGCCGACGGAGATCAAGAAGTACGGCACCGTCGTCTGCATCGGTGGCGGAGTGGGTATCGCAGAGCTCTTCCCCAGCATTAAGGGGATGAAGGAGGCAGGGAATAAGGTGATCGCCATCCTCGGTGCCCGCACAAAGGACCTCATCTTCATGGACGACATGATCGGCGAGGTGGCTGACGAGACGATCATCATGACCGACGACGGGACGATGGGACAGAAGGGGGTAGTCACCCTCGGGCTGGAACAGGTGATCGAGCGCGAGCCGGTCGACTTAGTAATCTGCGTGGGTCCGGCCATTATGATGAAGTTTGTCGCCCTCACAACGGAGAAGCACAAGATCCCTACATTGGCGTCCCTCAACTCGATCATGGTCGACGGCACCGGCATGTGTGGTGCGTGTCGCGTCACTGTAGGTGGGGAGACAAAGTTTGTCTGCGTGGATGGGCCGGAGTTTGATGCCCACCAGGTGGACTTTGACGAACTGATGATGCGCCTGAGGGCCTTTAAGTCCATCGAGGAGCAGAAAAATAGAGAGGCAAACTTAGACTTTAGCAGGAGATGAACGTAGACTACGAACTGGTAAAAGAGTGGCGCAAGGCCGCTTGGCGTGCTGATCTGCGCAATCAGCTGAAGACAAAGGAGCGGATGGCTATCCCACGTGCGGTCATGCCGACACAGGAGGGGAAGACTCGCGCTCACAACAATGAGGAGGTAGCTCTCGGGATCTCTCGCGAGACCGCAATGGTGGAGGCAAAGCGCTGCATCGACTGCGCCAAGCCCACTTGTATGGAGGGCTGCCCCGTGGCGATCAACATCCCCACCTTCATCAAGAATATCGAGAGGGGAGACTTCAAGGAAGCGATTGATGTGATCCACGAGACCAGCTCCCTCCCCGGTGTCTGCGGTCGTGTCTGCCCTCAGGAGAGGCAGTGCGAGGCGAGATGTATCCACACCAAGAGCGGTGACCCGGCGGTGGCGATCGGCTTCCTGGAGCGCTTTGTCGCCGACTGGGAGCGAGAGCAGATCACAGCGGGCAAGATCCCTGCGACACAGATCTGTGCCGACAAGAAGGGGATCAAGGTGGCTGTCGTCGGCTCAGGACCTGCCGGTCTCGCTTGCGCCAGTGACCTCGCCAAGATGGGCTACACGGTGACCGTCTTTGAGGCTCTCCACGAGCTGGGAGGCGTGCTGAGATACGGGATCCCAGAGTTTCGTCTTCCCAATGAGATCGTAGACTTCGAGATCGACAAGATGAAGAAGATGGGGATCGACTTTCACACCAACGTGATCGTCGGCAAGACACTCTCCTACGAGGATCTGGTGGAGCAAGGCTTCAAGGCGATCTTCGTCGGTAGCGGTGCCGGTCTGCCTCGCTTTATGGGTATTCCGGGAGAGAACTTCATCGGCATCATGTCGAGCAACGAGTACCTGACACGCGTCAATCTCATGCACGCCAATACCCCAGGCGCTGACACTCCGATCTACCACAGCAAGCGCGTAGCCGTCATCGGTGGTGGCAATACAGCTATGGATGCCGTCCGCACAGCCTTACGCCTCGGAGCCGAGCATGCGATGATCGTCTATCGCCGGAGCGAGGAGGAGATGCCTGCCCGCCGGGAGGAGATCGAGCACGCCAAGGAGGAGGGGGTAGACTTCATGAACCTCTACAACCCCATCGAGTACCTTGCCGATGAGAGCGGTCACGTCACTACGATGAGACTCCAGCATATGCGCCTCGGAGAGCCTGACGAGGGGGGGCGTCGCCGTCCCGTGCCTATCGAGGGGGACATCATCGAGGTGGAGGTGGACGAAGTGATCGTCAGCATCGGCGTCCAGCCCAATCCCATCATCCCGACCCACTTCGAGGGACTCCAGATCAGTAACCATGGGACCATCGAGGTGGATGAGGAGAAGCATCAGAGCCGGCTCAGCGATGTCTTTGCCGGCGGGGACATCGTACGCGGTGGAGCTACCGTGATCCTTGCCATGGGCGATGGACGCACCGCAGCCGCCGGCATGAATACCTACCTGATGGACCTGTAAGAGGATGAGCCTCGACAGCCTAATGACATCACACTTATATATTATATAGACAAATGAAAAAGAGATCACTCCTAATTCTCTCACTCACGCTCACCGCCATGAGCTTCAGCGCCTGCTCGCAGGACAAGCCCTCCGTCTTGCGATGCACCAGCCTCCCTTGGCCCGAGATGGAGCAACAGTATGTCTACCTATACGATGGGCAGGACAAGGTGGACTCCGTGATGGTCAAGGACGGCTCCTTTGAGCTCAAGATGACAAAGGATACTCCCGTCAAGCTCTTCACCATCCTGATGGGAAGTAAGGGTATGCCCTTCTTCTCCGAGCCGGGGATCTCGACCTTAGTCGTGGACAGCACCAACTTTGCCTACGACCCCTCGTCGACGGAGCTTAATAAGCAGGTCACCACACTCTACAATCGTTTTGACGCCCTTTACGGTGACTTCATGGCCGCCAATCAGCAACTGATGCAGGAGGTGCAGGCAAATGGCGGGACCATCACCGAGGAGCTCTCCTCTAAGGGGACGAAGCTCTCGGAGGACTTCAACGCCAAGGTCGGTGTACTCTCTAAGGAGTATTTTGACCAAAATAAGGACAACCCTCTCGGTCTGCTGGCCCTCTCGATCTACCCCATGACCGACCCGAAGGGCTTCGTGGAGATGTACGAGGCGGCAGGCGAGGCGATCACGTCAAATGCCGACATGCAGAAGCTCTACTCTATGCAGAAGGGCGAGCTGAAGACTGCTGCCGGTAGTCCTTACACCGATGTGACGATGACGGACGAGACCGGCAAGAGCGTGAAACTGAGCGACTATATGCAGGAGGGCAAGTACCTCTTAGTCGACGTGTGGGCCTCCTGGTGCGGTCCCTGTCGTGCAGCGATGCCTCACCTGGCAGAGATCGCCAAGAGCCACGCCGGCACCATCACCGTGCTGAGCGTCGGCGGGCTCAACGAGACGCCCGAGGCGAATGCGAAGGCCAGGGAGGAGCTGGGGATGACCTGGAGTACCTTCTTTGACAGCAAATCCTCACTGGCTGACGCCTACGGAGTGAAGAGCATCCCGACACTCATACTGATCAGCCCCGAGGGGAATATCGTACTGAAGACCAATAGGCCCGATGAGATTTCGAGCAAGATCACGGAGCTGGGACTCTGAGGTCTTGCCCCCTATTACCGACATTATTATCACACTTATACACTTTGTACCAATAGCATGAATAAACTAAAGCACACGGTCACACTGATCGCCGGGCTCGTACTTGTAGCCGGATGCCAGAGCAGTCCAAAGTTCTCCCTCAAGGGGAGCAACCTCCCCGAGGAGATGGAGGGCAAGTACCTCTACCTCATACAGGACGATGACAACAAGGACTCCGTACTGGTAACCAATGGCTCCTTTGCCTTCACCTCCGACAGCACCGACGTGACGAAAATCTGGTACCTCGTCTCCAAGGACGCTCAGATCCAGACCCCGGTCATCCGCGAGTCAGGAGACTTCACCCTCACTCGAGGCGAGGATGGCAAGTACACCATCACCGCGGCTGACGAAGCCAACTCGCTCAACGCTGTATACAAGACCTTCTCCAAGGAGATGGACGAGACGCTGGCTCCGATCACTCAGGCCTACAGAGCCAAGGATCAGGAGCTCGCCAAGGAGGACATCGGCGAAGAAGCTGCCGAGAAGCTGCGTGCCGAGATGAAACAGATCGACAGGGAGTACTACGAGGCCAATAACGGGCTCGCCCGCAAGTACTACGAGGCCAATAAGGACAACGTGATCGGTGTACTCGCCTTCTCTCAGCTCCAGTTTGAGAGCGATGACGACTTCATCGCCGCTTACGAGGGAGCCTCCGATGTGGTAAAGGCGGACAAGAACCTCAAGAATCATTACGACACGATCATCGTCGCTCGCGAGACCTCTGAGGGCAAGCCCTACAAGGGTGACTACGAGATCAGCGACGGCGAGGGTACGACCGTGAAGCTCTCCGACTATATGGAGGAGGGGAAGTACCTGCTGGTCGACTTCTGGGCCTCCTGGTGTGGACCGTGCCGCATGGCCATGCCTCACCTTGCCGGCATCGTGAAGGATCACAGCAAGACCATCACCGTGCTGAGCGTCGGTGTGTGGGAGAAGAGCAAGGAGAATAACGACTCCGCTCGCAAGGAGCTGGGCATCACCTGGAATACCGCCTTCGACAAGGAGAGCCGGTCCACCAAGGAGTATGGCATCCTCGGCATCCCGACCCTCATGCTCGTCAATCCTGAGGGGACGATCGTCTATCGTGGCCACAGCCCGCAAGATCTGGACGCTAAGATCAAGGAGCTCGGTCTCTAAGCGGGCCCTTTTCTCCTAAGAAAAATAGTACATTTGAGGGATCGCTTCTCAGTAGGAGAGGCGGTCCCTCTTTTTTTGTATCACGCAAAAGGATTTTCTCAAAGTCATGAAGAAATACCTCACCTCACTCGCTCTCGCGGCACTGCTCTGTGGTTGTCAGAGCCATACCGAGACCTGCACCATCAAGGGAAGCGAGCTACCTGCCGAGCTGGAGGGCGCTATGGTCTACCTCGTCACCAACCCTATTGGCACCGACTCAGCCCGCATCAGCAACAATAGCTTCACCCTCAGTAGCAGCACCCCCTCCGACACTCTGCTGGGGATGATCTCGATCCCTCGGGGCGATATAGAGCTGCCCTTCATACCGGAGAGGGGCGACTTTACCCTCACCCGGACCCCAAGCGGTGCCATCACGATCACCTCAGAGGATCCCGCGAGCCTAAATGGAGCGCTCACCTCCTTTACTAAAGAGGTAGAGGAGCAGACAGACGCTCTCGCATCCAAGCAGGAGTCGCTCGAGCAGCAACTCAGGGAGGCGAGTGACCCCAAGGAGTCTCACGAGATCCAGGCCCAGATCGACCAAGTGCGTGTGGAGCGCGCCGGAGTGCGGAGTGCTATCGCCGCCAAGTACTACGAGAGCCACCATGATGACCTCGTAGGGGCGCTGATGTTCCGTGAGCTGGACTACGCCGATGAGGCGGAGTATGCGTCTCTCTATGAGGGCGCATCGGAGCTTGTGCAGAGAGACGCTAAGAACAGAGAGCGGTACAGCAAGGCAAAGAGCGCACTCGAGACCTCTGTCGGCAAGCCCTACAAGGGGGACTTTGAGATCCCTGACGGGGAGGGAAAGAGCGTCAAGCTCAGCGACTATATGGATGGCAAGCGGTATCTGCTGCTGGACTTCTGGGCCTCGTGGTGCGTCTATTGCCGGCAGGCTATGCCGGAGCTGAAGCGACTCTCAGAGGAGCATAGCAAGACCCTCCGCGTGCTCAGCATCGGCGTGCGCGAGAAGTCAAAGGCTGACAACGACCGCGCCAAGGAGAGTCTCGGGCTCAGCTGGGAGACGATATTTGATAAGGACAATGTCTCCTACGATGCTTATGGCGTCCTCGGCATCCCGACACTGATCCTGATCAGCCCTGAGGGCGAGATCGTCTTCCGCGGCTACCAGCCGGCAAAGCTTCAGGAGAAAATCACCGAGCTGAGCCTGTAATCATGAGAGTAGTAGTCAATGGACAACCGGTCACCCTCTTTGCAGGAGCTGTTGTGGCCGATGCGATCCGCACCTGGGCAACCGAGGTGGGCGAAAAGACATCCGGATGGATCGCGAGGGACGAGAATGGACTAGAGGTGGCACCGGATGGACCACTGGAGGAGGGGATGAGACTGACTATAACCCAACAAAGCTGAGTACAAGCAATGAAGCACATCAATACACTTACCCTGATCACCGGCGCCCTGCTCACCCTGCTCCTCGCAGGCTGTGGCGTCTCGTCGCACCACAAGTCGGGCAACCACATCCGCATCCTCTCGGTGAATGATATGCACGCAGGGATGGAGCGCATGCCCCGCTTCGCCTTCATCGTCGACAGCCTCCGGAGGGAGTACCCCGAGCTGCTGGTACTCTCGGGCGGAGACAACCAGACCGGCAACCCCTTCAACGACCAATACGACCCCAAGGGCTGGCCGATGATAGAGATGATGAATGCGATCGGCTTCGACGCCTCTGCGGTGGGCAATCACGAGTTTGACACCGGGAGGGAGGGCTTCGCCTACTTAGCGAGCCACGCCACCTTCCCCTTCCTCTGTGCCAATATGGAGCCTACGGCAGACCTGCCTATCCGCCCGAGGATGACGCTGAGGACAAAGAACGGCTACACCGTAGGCATCATCTCGCTTCTCTTCATCAACGAGCTGGGCATCCCCGACTCCCATCCCGACAAGGTACGCCCCTTTACCTTCCACGACCCGATGAAGAGCTACGAGCGCTACCTCGGGATGCGGGACAGCGTCGATGTACTTCTCTTCCTCAATCACTACGGTGTCCTCCACGACCAAGCTCTCGCCAAGGCACTGCCGACCGGTGTGGTGGACCTGATCGTCGGTGGACACTCGCACACCAAGATCGACAGGGAGCTGTATGAGAATGGCATCCTGATCACTCAGGCCGGCTCCAAGCTCCACTACTGCACCCTGACGGACCTCACCCTCGGGCCCGACCGGAGAGTCATCGCCCGAAGCTCCAGGCTCATCCCGATAGAGGAGGGTGGCAAGGAGCAGCCTGCGATGAGGGCACTCGTCGACAAGATCTTCGCCAATCCTGAGATGCACAAGGCACTCGCCACTACGGAGATAGGACTGCTGAGCAAGGAGGAGCTGGGGTACCTGATGACCGACGCCTTCCGCGAAGTGACGGGAGCTGACTTTGCCCTCACCAATCCCGGAGGCATCCGCATCGACTCCATCGCGCCCGGCTCGATCTCGATGCTGGATGTCTACACCCTGGATCCCTTCTCCAATCAGATGATGACCGTCGAGCTCACTCCTGCAGAGCTACTCCGGCTCTTCGAGAGTGGCTTTGACCAGCTCGACAACCGGCGACCGATCGTCCCCTCCGGACTGCACGTCACCTACGCCCTCAGAGCCGACGGGACCCTCGAGGGGGTCACGATCCTGGACGACAACGATCAGCCTCTCGACCCTGACCGCACCTACAAGGTGGCACTCAGCAGCTATGCCGCATCGGTCTACTCCTTTGGAGACAAGTCAAGGGTCAAGGACGAGCACCAGACCTCCGAGGAGGCGATCATCGCCTACCTCAGTCGCCATCGGATCGCCCCGGACTACTCCGAGGAGCACCGGATCACTCTCTTCACGGTGGAGGAGTGAGGGGAAGTGTTAATTGCAGAAGCAATTCTGTAATTCGCCCGAAAATCGATACACCGGACTTTCTTTTTCGCTACATTTACCTCATCAAGTAAGACAACCCATCTATTTCCTAACTTTTACAATCTATCTATCATCATGAAAGGATACGCAATGCTCCGGATCGGGGAGGCAGGCTGGATCGAGAAGCCGGTCCCCGAGTGTGGTCCCATGGACGCCATCTGTAGGCCACTCGCTGTAGCCATCTGCACCAGCGACGTACACACCCTCTGGGAGGGCGCCATAGGCGATCGCCACAATATGATCCTCGGCCACGAGTGCAGTGCCGAGGTGGTCAAGGTAGGCGATCTGGTCAAGGACTTCAAGCCCGGTGACCGGGTCATCGTGCCGGCCATCACTCCTGACTGGAACTCTCTCGAGGCTCAGGCCGGCTACTCTATGCACAGCGGTGGTATGCTGGCAGGATGGAAGTTCTCCAACTTTAAGGACGGTGTCTTCGGTGAGTTCTTCCACGTCAATGATGCGGACGGCAACCTGGCACACCTCCCCGAGGACTTTGACCCCGTCGAGGCGACCCAGCTCAGCGATATGGTGCCGACAGGCTTCCACGCGGTGGAGCTGGCGGATGTGCAATTTGGCGACGTGGTACTGGTGATCGGTATCGGTCCTGTGGGTCTGATGTCCGTTGCCGGCTGCGCCCTCCGCGGAGCCTCCCGGATCATCGCCGTCGGCACCCGACCCGTCTGCGTCGAGGCAGCCAAGGGCTACGGTGCAACCGACTTTATCAGCTACAAGGATGGCTCCATCTCCGAGCAGGTACTCGCCATGACGGACGGCAAGGGCGTGGACAAGATCTGTATGGCCGGTGGCACGGTGGACACCTTCTCAGAGGCAGTCAAGGCACTCAAGCCTGGTGGCAAGATCGGCAACGTCAATTACCTCGGTAAGGGCGATACCATCGCCATCCCGCGCGTCGAGTGGGGTGTCGGCATGGGTCACAAGCAGATCAATGGCGGTCTGATGCCCGGCGGTCGCCTCCGTATGGAGAAGCTCGCCCGTCTCGTCTCCTTCGGTCGTCTCGACCTGAAACCACTCTGCACCCACGTCTTCGAGGGCTGGGATAAGCTCCCCGAGGCACTGCAGCTTATGCGCGATAAGCCTGCCGACCTGATCAAGCCGATAGTTGTGGTCAATAAGTAGAGACTGTTGCACGAAGGCGATCTGCTGCGTTGCTTTCGGAATTCGGTCTCGGTCACGTACGCGGGTACGCTCCTTTCGACCTCATCCTCAGTGCCTTGTATCTCATCCTTCGTGTAAAGTCTCAGCACATTTGAAACAAATGTGCGAGAATGGCACTTCGTGCAACATTCTCAAGTAACCTACCCTGTAGTAATATAGCAAGAGAAGGTCTCCATCCGGATCCGTCCGGGTGGAGACCTTCTCTTTTTTATAGGTCTTAGACCTACTGCTTACTTGATAGAGGCCTCATAGATGCCATCGATAGAGGCACCGATGGTCTTATTGAACTCCTCATCGCTCTGCTGTGCAGAGAGTCCCTCAGCGAGACCGCGAGAGAAGGAAGCGATGATGCCGTGATTCTTAGCCAGCAGCTCATTGGCGTGCTCGCGGCTGTAGCCACCGGAGAGGGCTACGACACGTACGATATTCTTGTGCTCGATGATCTCCTTGTAGAAGTTGTCTACCGTCGGGAGAGTGATCTTGAGCATCACGGGCTGATCCATCTTGTCGAGATGAGCGAGGATCTCGCGCTTGAGGATCTCCTCAGCCTTAGCCTTATCGGGGCAGTGGATGTCCACCTCAGGCTCGAGGATCGGCATCAGGCCGTGAGAGAGGATCTTCTTACCCCACTCAAATTGCTGTGCCACGATAGCCTTGATGCCCTCCTCATTGGCCTGCTTGATGACGCTGCGCTCCTTGGTACCAAAGATATGGTGCTTCACAGCATCCTCGCAGAGGTCGTCGAGACCGGGGAAGTCCTTCATCAGCTGTACGCCGTCCTTCTCCTCGCAGAGACCCTTGTCGACCTTGAGGAAAGGTACGATACGGAGGTTCTCCCAGAGGTAGTCGGGGGTCTTCTTGCCATCGATCTCACCGCGCATAGTGCGCTCAAAGAGGATCACACCGATGATCTTGTGCTCAGCAAAGCCGGGGCTCTTGATCATACGGGTGCGCATCTCGTGGATGAGCTCAAACATCTCCGTCTCATTGCTCCAGGCATCCTCGGTCAGGCCGTAGGACTTCAGGGCCTTGGGCGTAGAGCCACCACTCTGGTCAAGGGCACCAATGAAGCCCTTGCCGTTTTTCATCTGTTCTAGCTGTTCCTTGTTCATCTCTTTTTTACCTTAATATAAATTGATTGGAGCTGTAATAATGTCTTGTCACTGCAGGGACTGATCCCTTTCTATCCTCAAAGATACAAATTTTCTCTGACCTATGTAGCACGAGTTACTGAAATCTTTTTGGATGACGGCACTTTTAACCTCTCTTCATAGTCTAAATCGCCCCCGACTCTCGTGGTGTGCGATCAGCTTGTCATACCGATCGACCACCTCCCCGACCACATCCTCCCAGGTGCGGGAGATCGTGTGGGGGATCCGATCCGCCACACGCTGCCGTCCCTCCACATCACGGATCGTCTCGATGATCTTTTCCGCATAGACGTGTGGATCATTTTGTCTGGCGATAAAGGCGTTGACCCCATCCTGAAAGGGCGCAGCGCAGGTGGTCCCCTCCAGCAGCAGGCTCGGTGTATGCATCAGCGCCGCCTCGCGGATCACATTGCCGTAGGTGTCATAGAGCGAGGGGAAAAGGAAGAGATCCGCCGCCGCATAGTACGAGAAGAGCTCGGTCCTATCATTGATTGCGCCGGGGAATATCGCCCTATCCTGCAGACCTAAGCTCTTCGCCTTCTCGATAAACTTCCCACGCGCCACACCGCTACCGAGGGAGTAGAAGAGGAACTTCCGATCACCCAGCAGCGCAAGACTATCGAGGATCATCCCGATATTCTTGATCCGGATCTGCTGCCCGACGAAGAGGAAGAGCGGCGTCGCATCATCCAGCCCCAGCTCACGCCGCTTCCGCTCACGGAGTACGGACCAGTCCTCACTCACCGTCTCCACCCCATTGGGCACCACGGCGATCTGACCCCGTTTCTCCCTAAATCCATACTCATGCATCGTCTCGAGGATCGACTCATCTGTGATCCACACCTGATCGGCATGGCGGTAAAACTCCATGATCCAATCCTTCGCCAAGTGAGAGAGGAAGCGACTCTTGGTCGCACCATAGAAGTCGTCCCAGTACTTGGAGCGAAATGAGGCGATGAAGGGAATGCCCCGCCTACGAGCAATCACCCGACCCATCCGCCCAGTGGTGAAGGGGGCGTGACAGTGGATGAGATCAAAGGGCAGGTGATACACCTCGCGAGACGCACTGGTGGGGATGAAGGGCAGCCCCACCGAGTAGGGAGGGCGAGGGGGCACGGGCACTGAGGGGATGCGAGTGACGGGGAAGGGCTCGGGCAACTCAGGTTCGCCCTTAGAGTACGGAACCACGACATGCACGTCTCGCCCCATCCTATACATCTGGATCGCATTATTATAGACAACGGTACCCACCCCATCTACCGCCGGCTGGAAGCTGTCATTGAAAAGCCCGTACATATCTCGCTCAGTCGTGTGTGATCGTTAGTATTACTGCACAAATATACCCATTACTTTCGCTCCTCAGTAACGCCCACCCGGCGCCGCAGGAGTGACGCATTTGAGTTTCACAGCTAAAAAGAAAGCACCCTTGACGGGGTGCCATTCCGCCTGCCGATACCGCAGGGACGTAGCCCCGGAGGGATCATCGCTGTTTAGCTGTAAGTTTGTCACATGATCGTTGAG
>NZ_KV793770.1:4550-4880 GCF_001808555.1 Porphyromonas sp. HMSC065F10 | reverse complement strand
TCTGTATCTAGATTGTTTATTGCCTGCTATTTCTTCCAAATCCGCCGTAGTGACATCCGCATACTCTTTCTCCAAAAAGAGTTTGAATGCCCCAACGAGTATTTGATTCCTACGTTCTTCACTTTTGCTTATCATAGCTTAGTATGACTGTAATAATATTCCTTCTGAGTGCTAAGGTAGACATAAAAAATCAAACTACCAAATCTTGGGCGAATTTTCTTTTTCATCACTTCCTTTCCTTATAATTCCCTGGGACTTAGAAGAGGTCATTTTAGCCTATATATTTGCTGTCTGAAAAGTATTATTCAAATCAAACAGAGTGATTTATGG
>NZ_KV793770.1:0-4450 GCF_001808555.1 Porphyromonas sp. HMSC065F10 | reverse complement strand
GAAGCAAATAGCAATGACAACTACGTGCTGGTTTTAGAGGATCGCACCGAGGTAAAGAACCAGCAAGAGGCGGGGAAGCTTGCCATCGTTTTAGGCTTCGATGGTAAGGGAAACCTTAAGACGACCTAAGCCAATTATTGCCAAGTTAAGCAAGAGGTGCTATCCCTCGTAAACTCTGAGACTGCTCGTATCAAAGCTGACCCGACACTCTCTCACCTGATTAAGGAGTAATCACGCCCTTTGATATGAGGAAGTTACTAACTATGTCCTTTGGTTTATCATCTTACGAATCGGCATAATAAAACGCTCTATCAGTCGGTAGTTAGCAGTTACAATCTCTCCGGTTCCTTGCAACTCTCTTTGAATAGGAAGATTTCTTCCATAACTTGTTGTGAGATTCTTGGGAAGTAGAATATCTACTCTATAGTTTCCATCTTTGTCTGGAAGAGTAGAGATATTTGCGACCTCTCCAGTTATAAAACCAAATTCTTCATCTGGATAGTTTGATAGACGTATCAATACTTTTTGTCCTACGGCTATTTTACCCGCCTTATTGGGTGTTACCGTCATTGATCCATGTGGAGTAGAGGTCTCTAGGGGATCTACACTAAAGATAGGCTCACCAACCTGCACATATTGATGATTGTAACGATTTCCCCAATAATTTAAAGTGCCAGAAATGGGACTTAATAAAAGGTAGGTTTTTTCCCAATTGGAAATAGAGACTAATAAATCTCTCGTATAGCTTGCTAATAATCTGTGGTGTTGAAGCATTTCCTCCTTGAAGCTTTTTTCTAAATCGCTTAGGGAAATCTCACTTTCGACAATCCCTTGTTGTGCAGAAATCAGAGATTGTGAGAAGTCTACAATGCTATGTTGAGCTTGTTTATATAGGGCTTTTGCAGATTCGTATTCCTCATCGGAAAGAATTCCCTGGGTATGTAGCAAGCTGTCTCGTCGGAATTGTTCTTTAGCGATTAGGTACCTATCGCCCATAATTTGCGCTTGCTTTTGTGACCCTTCTTTTCTCTTTGACTGTAGTTCAATCAGATCTCTTTGGAGATTGATACGAGTCTTACGGTAGTCTTGTTGTATAAAGTCTAAATAACTTTGCACTTCTTCTATCCATTGATTGTAAGCATCGGATAGACTGCCTAAGGTTTTGGGTTGAAAAGACAAACATGTCGATAAGAGCTCGGGAGTTACAATGCTTGTGGAAATAGCGGTATCCACGCGCAATGCGACTTTTTTAAGAGTTATAGCCTCTTGAGTATTGACTGTGTTTTGAATAGATGCGATAATATCGCCTGTTTGAATCGCTTTATCTCTTAAAGGATCTAACTCGTCTAAATACCCAGCTGTTTGAGCCACAATGACTTGAGTCGGTGTTGATGATGATATTTTGATTTCCCCCGTTACTGTATCGGGGTAACGAAAAACTATGCTACCGATGAATATAATGACTACTATTAGAATCAAAACAGTCAGAGTGATTTTCAAAATTGGAGATGGCACTCTGCCTAAAACATCTTGAACTTCAGGACTATAGTCAAGGATTTCAATCTTTCGTTCTGACATAATTTATGACCCTAACTCAAGTTGATTGTGTACTAGCATATAATAGTAGCTCTGTTGTGCTATTAGTTCTGTATGTGTTCCTTGTTCAACAATCTCTCCTTGATCTAAAACAATGATGTTGTCTGCATCTTTGACTGTGCTTAATCTATGAGCCACAATTACAACAGTCCTTCCATTGTAAAACGACTTGAGATGTTGCATTATTTGCTGTTCATTATTGGCATCTAGTGAATTGGTCGCTTCATCTAAGAAAATATAGCGTGGTCGTTTGTATACTGCTCGTGCTATTAAGATACGTTGTCGCTGACCTTGGCTTAGGCCATTACCATCCATCCCAATCTTTGTGTTTACCCCAAGTGGAAGCCCATCAATATAGTCTTTGAGATTAGCTGTTTCTATTGCATCTATCAACCGAGATGTATCTACATTGCGCTCCATTGCGATATTGTGCGCAATTGTATCAGAAAATATGTAGCCCTCTTGCATAACTGCGCCACACTGCGCTCTCCAAAAGTGTGGATTAATCTGAGCTAAAGGTGTATTCCCAATACGAATTTCACCTATTTGAGGCGGGTAAAAACCAAGTAACAATTTGAGAAGTGTTGTTTTACCACTTCCACTAGCTCCGACAATTGCGGTGACTTTATTTTGTGGTATAGTTAGGGAGAGTCCTTTAAGGACATAATCTCTATCAGATCCTTCGTAGTTAAAACTAATTTGTTCAACGTATATGCTCTCATCTTCTGGTAAATCGCTCCTCATCGGAGTATCAAGTGTTATCTCGTCTTGCTTACTATTTATCTCATTCAAGCGGTCGATACTGATTCTAGCATCTTGAAGAGATTGCGCAAATCCAATAAACTGCTCAACGGGTGCCGAAAGCTGCCCTATGATATAAGTGAGTGCCATCATCATACCAAGAGTCATCTCTCCATTTACGACAGAACGGGCTGCGATGAATGTTACCAATAGATTGGTGGTTTGGCTAAAGAATATGGTCCCTACTTGCTGCACCTGACCCAATGCCAGTCCTTTAATTCCGATCTTGTAAAGTTTCACTTGTATTCGCTCCCACTCCCATCGCTTCTCTTGTTCATTATTGTTGAGCTTGATTTCTTGCATTCCTGTGACAAGTTGGTAGAGATTAGACTGCTCTGCTGCTGCTTGAGCAAAACGTCGATTATCAATTTCGCGACGGTATTTCATAAAGCTGATAACCCAAACAATATAGAGGGTATTCCCTAATAAGAATAGAGCCAATATTGGTAGGCTATAGACTCCAAGTACAATCGCAAAAATAATGAAGCTGACGAATGAAAAGAGCGTCCCAATAGATGAGCCTGTGAGAAAGTTCTGTATTCGGCTATTGTCTGAAATCCTTTGTAAAATGTCCCCTACATTTTTGGAATCAAAGAACCTAATAGGAAGTCGCATTAGCTTCGCTAGGTAGTCAGAAATAAAGAGAATGTTGACTCGGTAGTTCACATGGAGCATTAGCCATGAGCGAACAAATCCAGCAGATAGTTGAGAGAGAAATAAAATGAATTGAGCTATCAAGACTAATGTGATGAAGTTCAAATCACTATTCCTAATTCCAACATCAACAAGACTTTGAGTTAAGAACGGAAATACGAGCTGAAGTAGACTAGTAACCAAAAGACATAAAAACACATACCCAAGTTCTTGTCGATAACGTTTTAAGTAAAAAACGAAGTGTGACAATCCTTGGCGTCTAAGGCTCTTTTGGTCTTGGATAGTATCTTCTCTTTGTTTTTGAAACTCTGGGGTTGGTGACAATAAGAGAGCTACTCCAAGTGGCGTACTATCTTCAATAGAGGTTAACCAAGCAACGGAAAATTCCTCTTTTGTAAGCTTAACCTTTCCTAATGCCGGGTCGGCGATATGGTATATATACTTGCCTCGCTTCTTTTCGATCTTGTACAAAACGACAAAGTGTCGTTGTTGCCAATGAAGAATAATGGGCAACTCAACTTCAAGTAGAGAGTCTAGTGAACATGAGATCCCTTGCGTACGCAGGCCCAATGTTTCAGCAGCTTCACTAATCCCCAATAAAGAAACGCCCGTCCTTGTGATATGACATAACTCTCGCACTCGTTCTATGGGAAATCGACATCCATAGTGACTACAGATCATCACAAGACATGCAGGACCACAATCCATCGCATCTCGCTGTCGGAATATATCCATTGTGATTATTTACGGGTTAAAAAATCTAGAGAGTTCTTTTGCATATGAGGTAGACAAAGACATGGCGTTCCTTTATCTTGTCCGTTTAATTTTTGGGGGTAATTGTCACGGACATACAGGCAATAGAGTAGTTGCTACCACACTTCACAACAACCCCTTTAGGGCATATTTGTTCATGAGTGATACACAAAACCACTTTACCTACAGTTGGAGTACAACACAATGTATCTCCAGCCTCTGTACACGTAGAGATTTTAGACTCTCCACCTCCTTTAACAGGAGTCATCTGCTTGTTGTTTAGTGTTTTAAATTTTCTCATATTGAATTAGTTTGTTAGTTGATTAGGCATCTCAAAAATCCCTTATAGCTGTGCAAATCATATATTCCTGCTTAGTACAATATGACGTCAAATCGTCGACTATTATCGATGTCGAATCTGAATCAATAACTTAAAACAAGCCTTGTGACATCAACTAAATGGACAAAGAATAGTCCCTCGTAACCTTCTCATTTATATCCTCAAACATGAATAAAGCAGTAGATTTAATTACTTTGTTTGCTTTCCAAGAGCCTATAAAACTTTGGGCCCTAAAAAATCTGAGAAGAAAGCTGTATTTACTGCATCTAGATGAGAAGACTTGCACGTACAGACGATTTGGTTTAT
>NZ_KV793769.1:6613-8679 GCF_001808555.1 Porphyromonas sp. HMSC065F10 | reverse complement strand
CCGCAGATGGGGTATTATGCAAAGGTCTCTAAAGGTCCCTCAGCTGGATCGCCTCCTCCTCGGTCTGCCCAAAGATGAAGGCGGGCGGGTCGATCAGGTAGAGCCGCTCCGTGGCGCGCGTCACCGCGGTGTAAAACCACCGGAGGAACGACAGGTCGATCATCTCCGGCGTCAGGTACCCGAAGCTCACAAAGACCTCGCGCCACTGGCCGCCCTGAGCCTTATTGCAGGTCATGGCATAGGCATACTTGATCTGCAGCGCATTGAGGTAGGGATTTTTCCGCATCTCCGCATAGAGCTGCCTGCGCGATTGCACCCCGGGGTAGTCGAGGGCGACGTTGTCAAAGAGTAGCTGCCTCTGCTCGCCCGTGAGGGCTGCGGTGCCGCTGTAGAGACTCTCCAAGAGGATCTTCGCTGAGATGAATCCCCCCTCGCCATCCACCAGCTCTGCGTCCCTGAAGGTAAAGCCATACAGCTCTGCCGTGCGACGCGCGTCCCGCACCTCTAAGATCTCGCCGTTGGCGATGAAGCCCCCGGTCTGCTTCCCCTCACCATCCACCGGCTGGTAGAAGTAATTATTCCGCACCACCATCAGCCGCTCCCCCGGCACCACCTCCTCCTCGTAGCCGAGGGTCTGGTGGCGGATGCCTTGATTGTAGGCCTCCGCCTCGCGATTGGACCGCGTGATCAGCATCGTCTCCTCCTGCCCCGCTCGGCGGTAGGACTCCTCCATCAGCTCCGGCAGGTCGTACCCCGAGATGATCCGCACCTCTCCGCCCCTGCGCGGGGTCGCCAGAAGCGGTTCGGCCCACGGCTGCCCCTGCTGCAGGTCAGCGATCCGCTGCCTCAGGTCGTAGCTCGTCAGGACGATCTCGCCGGCACTCTCCTGCCGCACAATGTCGGTCAGCGTCTCCTCGTAGAGGTAGGAGCAGTAGCCCCTCAGGTCGTCCGGCGAGAGGGCGGGACTCTGCGGCGTGCCGACCGGGGGCAGCTGTGCATCGTCACCGATGAGCACGATCCTGCTGTACGGCACCGAGTGGCAGAAGTCCATCAGGTCATCCAGCAGCCGACCGCTGCCAAAGGAGTCATTCCCCTCGCTCTGATTGCTGATCATCGATGCCTCATCGACCACAAAGACGGTCCCCTGCTGCCCGGCGTTGTAGCCGAGGTCGTATGTGAAAGCGCCCCCCGCCCCGATCCGCTGACGGTAGATCGTCCGATGGATCGTGTAGGCCGGCATGCCACAGTAAGCGCCCAGCACCTTCGCTGCCCGGCCCGTCGGTGCCAGGAGCCTCACCGGCACGCCCATGGAGACCAGCATCCGGGTCCAGGCACCGACGAGGCTGCTCTTCCCCGTCCCCGCATAGCCGCGGAGGAGGAAGAGTGAGTCCTCCTCCCCATGGCGGAGGAAGTGGTCCAGCTTATCGATCACCCGCGCCTGTGACGGCGTCGGAGTGAAGGGGAAGAAGTCAAGTATTGCTGATCGCTCTCTCATACCGCAAATATACCGCTATGGGAGCGTCCCGCCACACGCTCCGCTCTAACGAGACTGTTGCACGAAGGCGATCTGCTGCGTTGCTTTCGGAATTCGGTCTCGGTCACGTACGTGAGTACGCTCCCTTCGACCTCATCCTCAGCGCCTTGCATCTCATCCTTCGTGCAAAGTCTCAGCACATTTGAAACAAATGTGCGAGAATGGCACTTCGTGCGACATTCTCCTAATATCGGTATTAGTGAACTCTAATATCGGTATTAGTGATCTCTAATATCGGTAAAAGAATTGACCGGCATCATTTCCGGGAGGTGAAGGATCCCGACAGGGGTGCATCCCCGCCCCACCGGGATCGGCCGAGATAGATGGATTTCCAGGTGAGAGCAGGTGTCCTCTGCGCCGTCCGACTTGTCCGACTCGTTCGACGATATGGTGCGCCCGGCGGGGAGGCACCCCGGAGGGGTGCGTTTTGCTTAGCCCGGGTGTCGAGGAGGGGCGCAAGCCCCGACGAAGACCCCGGGAAAGCATAGCCCACCTTTATCCCCACGACCCCGCCAGGGTGTCGCTCGTAATG
>NZ_KV793769.1:0-6513 GCF_001808555.1 Porphyromonas sp. HMSC065F10 | reverse complement strand
CGGGCTATGCAGAAGTGACCCCTGTCGGGGTCCCATGCCGGACGGCAGGCGGCAGGCGGGGAGGGCAAAAGAAAGCCGACACCATAATGGCGGTGCCGGATCCCGCCAGGGAAGGGATGCAGCATCCCGCCCCTCCGGGATCGCCCGATGATGGATGGATTTTCCCAAAAGAGGGCAGGTGTCCTCTGCGCCGTCCGACAATATAGCGCACCCGGTGCGAGGCACCCCGGAGGGGTGCGTTTTTCGTAGCCCGGCGGTCGGAGGGGCGTAGCCCCGACGACCCCGGGAAAGCATAGCCCTCCTTTATCCTCTCGACCCCGCCAGGGTGTCGCTCGTAATGGAGGATCGCCCGAGGGAGCGACACCCTGTCGGGGTCGTATCTATAAGGCGTATCGCAGGAGACCCGGGGTCATCGGATGGGGCCGGGCTCTATCGGACAAGTCGGACGAGTCGGACGAGTCGGACGCCCAGCCCCAGCCCCCCCCCCCGGCTCTTGCTCTCCAGCCAGTCCCCCCTCCCCAGCTCGGGTGCACCGCCTGATCTGCCCGCAGGGCGTGCAAAAGGAAGCCGACACCATAATGGTATCCCGGATCCCAGTAGGGATCCCCGCTCCCTCGGGGATCTCTAATATCGGTATTAGAGATTTCTTTTACCGGTATTAGAGAATTCTTTTACCGGTATTAGTGATCTCTAATATCGGTATTGAGACCTTTGCATAATACCCCATCTGTGGCGTCACATTCGAGATTCGGGCTTGGTTATGTGCGTAAGCACACTCCCCTCGCCCTCACTCTCAGTTCCTTGCATCTGTGGCATTCTGCAAGGTCCCTGCCGAAAAAGCGGTGCTTTTTCGGCCAAAGACCATTTTGCAAAGGTCTTGGTATTAGGATTTCGCCTGACCTCGTAACGTCATCGACACAGACTTGTAATGGGATCTCAACATACACTTATCCACTTTGTCACAGGAGATTAATCGATTGGTAATATCCCTTTATGACCTTTGCGGTGAAAAATAATCAAGTAGAAATGCTCTTACAGTAATGAAGGCTTACCGTATTACACTCCTGGCGATCATGAGCTGCAGCACAGCTGTAGCGACAGCGATCCCATCACTCGGAAGCAATCGTCCGCTCACCATGGTGGCAGAGCCGGAGGGCGACGTCGCCGGCGGTACACTCCATGGCGTCATCACCGATGGAGCTACGAAGGAGCCGCTCATCGGTGCCACGGTCCGGCTCGAGGGGACTTCCCTCGGCGGCATCACCGATATGGACGGAAAATTTACCATCATCGGCATCCCCAAGGGGGTCTACACCGTGGTGATCTCTTACGTCTCCTACAAGACTGAGCGGATCCCCAATGCCGTGATTGAGCCGGGGCAGCGTGCCACGCTCGACTTCACCCTCCGTCCCGATGATGAATTGCTCGACGAGGTGGTGGTGACAGCTAAGGCCAATCGCGAGTCGGAGAGTATGCTCCTCCTCGAGCAGAAGCGCGCCCTCATTGCGATCGAGGCGATCGGCGCCATGGAGCTGGATCGCAAGGGGATCTCCAATGCCGAGGCCGCCGTGCAGCAGGTCTCCGGCATCTCCAAGCAGGAGGGGGTGAAGAATGTCTTTGTCCGCGGACTCGCTGACCGGTACAATAGCACCTACCTCAATGGCTTCCCCATCCCCTCGGATGACCCGGAGTACAAGAATATCTCGCTCGACATCTTCGATACCGATATGATCCAGAATATCGGCGTCAGTAAGGCCTTCAGCTCCACCCGTGGCGGTGACGTGGGCGGTGCAGCGATAGACATCAAGTCCAAGCAGCTGCAGGGCGACCACCTCCTCTCCATCGGAGCCGGCGTGGGGGGCAATGCGACACTCCTCGGTCGCGACACCTTCCTCCGTCAGGATGGGGTCGACTACTTTGGCTTCGCCAATCGGACCCAGCCTGACCGCAACCTCTTCCCCGGCTACGGATCCGAGATACAGAGTGGGACGGACTATCCCTTCGTCAATAAGCTGCAGCCGGTCAAGGTGCAGGCCCCCGTGGATCACAATCTCAACCTCTCCCTCGGCAAGCGACTTGACCTCGACAGTGTAGTCCTTGACCTCCTGCTCGTGGGCCGGCACGAGGTAGGCTACTCCTACTCCAATCGTATCAGTCGCAGCTTCTCCACCGTCTTCAATGGCGGGACCACCGGTCTCTGGTACACCAATCAGGAGGGACCGATGTACGACACCGATGTCCGCCAGCTCCTCCTCGGAGACGCCTCGATGAGGATCCTCGACAAGCATACCATCCGCTACACCGGGCTCTTCATCCACTCCTCCAAGCAATTTGTCACTACCCTCGTCGGTCAGCACTCTGAGCACAATCAGGATGGCTCTACGACGCGCCAGCCGGATGGTGACCTGCTCCCCGAGGGATCGGAGCCGATGGAGCTCAATCACATCAGCCTCACCCGCCAGCAGAATAACGACAACCGCCTCCTCATCAATCAGCTCGACACCGACTGGCAGCTCACGGATGCACTGACCCTCAATGTCGGAGCTGCAGCGAATATCCTGCAGGCGTACGAGCCGGACCGTCGGCGCCTGTACATGGTCTTGACTGATAAGGGCTGGATCCCGGACTGGTCGATCAGCAACGACCGCTTCTTCTCCCACCTGAGAGAGAACGACTACAATGTCAAGGCCTCTGTGGAGTGGAAGTTTGCCACCGAGTCGTTCCTCACCCTCGGCTACAAGGGTCGGTTTATCGACCATAAGTTCAATTCCATCGCCTACAACCTCCTTACCACGGTTTCTGAGGGGTTGGATGCCAAGGGGTACAGGGAGCTGGACTGGGACCGGATCTACAATGCGGAGACCCTGCGAAATAGGGATGCCCACGAGACCCCCTTCTCCAATATCATGCTCAATAACGATGAGTGGTATCAGGCGATCAAGCAGACACATGTCGGCTACCTGGATGCGGTCTGGAAGCTGACCGATGCCCTCACCCTGCAGGGCGGACTGCGGGTGGACCTCCTCCGGCAGCGTGTCTCCACGGGGATCAACTCCGACACCCCCACCTCCACCGTCTACGCCGGCACCGACCCCGACAAGTATAGCATGAAGCCCTTCGTCCTCCCGAGCTTCAACATCCGCTACGACATCAGTGACCAGCACACCCTCCGCCTGAGCGCCTCCAAGAGCTACTCCATGCCACGCTTCAAGGAGGTCTCCACCTACAAGTACGTCAATATCGACTTCACCAGCTGCGGCTGGTCCAAGGTGCGCTACTCGGAGCTCTACAACGTCGACCTGAAGTACGACTGGTACTTCTCCCCGAGCGAGCTCTTCACGGTCACTGCCTTCTACAAGCACATCAAGGACCCGCTCTCCCGGGTCTTCCTCGCCGGTACCGCCGGCATCCTCCAGTACGCCAATCCGGCTGACAAGGCTGAGGTGGCAGGCGTGGAGCTGGAGCTGAGGAAGGACCTCCTCAATACCTACAGCATCGCCACCGAGCGGCGACACAAGCTCAGCATGGGCCTCCGCGGCTCCTACCTCTACTCCGATATGATGCTCGACCTGGAGCCCTTCGGCGTGATCAAGAGCGAGCGGACCGAGCTCGAGGGGGCGTCTCCCTGGCTCGCCAATGCCGACCTCACCTACAGCTACTCTAATGCGCGCAACAGCTACACGGGGACGATCCTCTTTGACTACTTCAGCGACCGCCTCTACACCTACGGCACTGTGGGGCAGAATGAGAACGGCATCATCGAGAAAGGCATCGCCAAGCTCAACCTCGTCGGTGAGGCCAACCTCGGCAAGCACTTCTCCGTCAAGATGAAGGTGAATAACCTCCTCAATAGCCCGATCCGCAAGGTCGAGGTGCCGGGAGAGGTGCTGCAAAAGACCTACACGGAGTACTACAATGCTCACCCTGAGCTGACTGCTCCTCACGAGCCGGATGCCCCGCAGATCATCTCGGAGTACCGCAAGGGGGTCAGCTTTAGCCTCAGCGTGGGCTATAAATTCTAAGCAATAAATAATCACTCATTTTCAAATAGGAAAAGACAATGAAAGCACTTACCAGAAGCATCGCCCTCCTCATGATGGGGATCGCTACGCTCAGCCTTGCCACCTCCTGCAAGGAGGATGACAATAAGAAGCCCGAGGAGAAGAAGGAGCAGACCTCCCTCAAGGGGAATATCTCCGCCGATCGCACCCTCGACGCTAAGGTCGCTTACACCCTCGATGGCGCACTCTTCGTCAAGAAGGGCGCCACCCTCACCATCCCGGCCGGTACGGTCATCACCTCGGAGACAGGATTTGATAAGTACATCCTCGTGGAGCAGGGTGCCAAGATCAATATCCAGGGTACGGCGCAGAGTCCCGTCACCCTCACCGCTAAGGACAAGAAGCCCGGTGCCTGGGGCGGACTGGTCATCAATGGCTACGCTCCCCTGACATCCAGCCAGAAGAGCGCCAAGACGGAGATCAACCCCGAGTACCCCTATGGTGGGGATAACCCGGCAGACAACTCCGGCTCCATCACCTATCTCAAGCTGGAGTACTGCGGTGCTCAGAGTAACGACGCTGTGGAGCACAACTCTCTTACCCTCAATGGTGTCGGTAGCGGTACCAAGATCTCCAATATCTTCGCCTATATGGGTGCGGATGACGGAGTAGAGTTCTTCGGCGGTGCTGTCAGTATCGACAACTTCCTCGCCGTCAATATGGATGACGATATGTTTGACGTCACCCAGGGCTGGTGCGGTAAGCTCACCAATGCCTACGGCGTCTGGGAGGATGGTCACGTCAGCACCGAGAAGGATCCTCGCGGCTGTGAGGTGGACGGTAACCACGACGGCAACTACGCCGGTGATAGCCATCAGTCCAACTTCACGATCGAGAATATCACCATTCTCCTCGCCCAGAAGCCCTCTCAGGACAAGGGGCAATTTGCCAACGACATCTTCAAGATCCGCCGCGGTGCCACCGCCAAGATCATCAACGCCCTCGTCAAGGGTCAGGGTCAGGCTGAGAACTTCATCAACACCACCGACAAGCTCGGCAATGGTACGCTCACCATCACCTACAATAACCAGCTCACCACCCCTCTCATGGGTAAGCTGATCAAGACCGGCGCAGAGAGTGAGGTCAATGCCACCGAGGACAAGAGTCTCACCGGCTGCGATCCTGCCCTCTTCGCTTGGACGGGATACAAGTTCCCTGACGTTAAGTTTGAGAGCCTCAAGGGCAACATCGCCAAGGATATGACCCTCGATGCCTCTGTCGCCTATATGCTGGACGGTCCTCTCTTCGTGAAGAAGGGTGCCACCCTCACCATCCCTGCAGGTACGGTGATCACCGCCGGTCAGGGATTTGATAAGTATCTCCTCGTGGAGCAGGGGGCCAAGATCATGGTCAAGGGTACCGCCGAGAAGCCGGTCATCATGACCGGCATCGAGAAGCGCGCCGGCTCTTGGGGCGGCCTGATCATCAATGGCTACGCTCCCCTTACCTCCGGTCAGAAGAGTGCCAACACCGAGATCAATCCGGAGTATCCCTACGGCGGTGACCAGCCTGAGGACAACTCCGGCTCCATCGAGTACCTCGTCCTCGAGTACTGTGGTGCGCAGGATAATGACAACGTGGAGCACAACTCCCTCACCCTCGATGGTGTCGGCAGTGGTACCAAGATTGCCAACGTCTTTGCCTACGCAGGTGCAGATGATGGTGTAGAGCTCTTCGGTGGATCAGTCTCTGTGGAGAACTTCCTTGCCGTCGATATGGACGACGATATGTTTGACGTCACTCAGGGCTGGTGCGGTAAGCTTACCAATGCCTACGGCATCTGGAGAGATGGTCACGTCAGCACCGAGAAGGATCCCCGTGGCTGCGAGGTGGACGGTAACCACGACGGTAACTACCCCGGCGATAGCCACCAGTCCAATTTCGTGATGGAGAACGTCACCATTGAGCTGGCTCAGGCTCCCTCTCAGGACAAGGGGAAGTATGTCAACGACGTCTTCAAGATCCGTCGCGGTGCCACCGCCAAGATCATCAACGCCCTCGTCAAGGGTCAGGGTCAGGCTGAGAACTTCATCAACACCACCGACAAGAAGGGCAACGGCTCCCTCACCATCACCTACAACAATCAGCTCACCACCCCTGTCTTCGGCAAGATGATCAAGACCGGTGCAGAGAGTGAGGTCATTGCCACCGAGGACAAGAGCCTCAAGGGCTGCGACAGCGCCCTCTTCGGCTGGACTAAGTATGACTTTGAGAAACACACATACAATCGTAAGTAAGAGGAGAAATGCTCCTCGTGGAAAAAATGAAAGCAGAAGAATAGGCATAGATCCATTCATACTGTAAGATAAAAGGAGTCCGGAGGTCGTGTCTCGTGAGAGATACGGCCTCCTTTTTTTTCAATGCCGGACGACTCGTCCGACAGTATAGCGCATTGGGCGTAGAGGCACCCCGGAGGGGTGCGTTTTTTAGCTGTAAGTTTGTCACATGATCG
>NZ_KV793768.1 GCF_001808555.1 Porphyromonas sp. HMSC065F10 | reverse complement strand
CTGTTTCACCCACCATTTTGACCTATACGCCTCTTTTTTTATGGGTGGTCGCTCTTAGTGCTTCTTATTGGTCAGCGCCTCCACCACATTGATGGCGTAGTCGGCGAAGTGCTCGTACTCATCGATGTCGTCAACGTAGTAGACGGAGGCCTCGTAGGGATACTTGAGCGCACCGACGTCTGCAATATTTTGCTTCTCGAGAGCATCCCGTCGGTTGTTCATCTCATTCTCAAGGTTCTGCGCCTTGTAAAAGAAAGACTCATCCCTCGGATAGGTCTCCACGGTGGCGACGGTATTGTCGAGGATCTGCTCGCAGAGGGTATGGAGCTCAAGGAGCGTGGCGACCAGCTCAGGAGCCATCTCGACGGAGTTGCCGCGCTGGCGACGCAGTGCTCGACCGATATTGAAGCAGGAGTCACCCATACTCTCGATCTCGGTGGCACAGCGCATATAGGCCTGGATGTCGTGGTGGGTCTCCTTGGAGAGGTCGTTGGTACTCAGCCGGGTGAGGAAGTCTACGATCTCGATCTCCACCCGGTCACAGATATTCTCATACTTCTCCAGTCGCGTGAAGGTCTGCGTGAAGCGCCCCGGATCCTCCTCTAAGTAGAGCTCCCGCACCATGGCGAGCATCGTGCGGATCCGACCGAGGTAGATCCCCATCTCTCGCTGCACCTGCAGGAGAGAGAGCTCACCGGTGGAGAGCAGCGGGGCGGAGACAAATTGGAGGTGGCTGTACTCCTTATTCCCCCCATGCTTCTTCGCCGGGCGGATCACCTGCTCGCAGATCTTGGCATAGAGGGGGATAAACCAGATCATGAGCAGCATATTGGTGACATTGAAGCAGGTATGGAAGAGCGAGAGCCCGATACTTACTGCGCTGACGTAGGAGAGTATCTGCCCTTGCACTGCACTCATCTCCGGGTCGGTCAGCGTCTCGCCACCGGTCATCAGGCTGATCTGGTCGCTCGTAAAGCGACTCCCCAGCGAGCCTATGTAGTCATACAGCTCCCTCGGGTCGGCTCCCCCACCGCTCACCACCATCGAGGCGACGAGGTTAGTGACGGGGAAGAAGAGGATCAGCACCCAAAGGACGCCGAAGACATTGAAGAGCAGGTGCGAGAAGGCAGCCCGCTTGGCGGTCGTATTGGCGCTCAGAGCAGCGAGGTTGGCTGTGATCGTGGTACCGATATTCTCTCCGA
The DNA here is from genome assembly GCF_001808555.1 of Porphyromonas sp. HMSC065F10. GTDB lineage: Bacteria > Bacteroidota > Bacteroidia > Bacteroidales > Porphyromonadaceae > Porphyromonas_A. The sequence continues at coordinate 834 of NZ_KV793768.1, read as the reverse complement.
GGATCATCGCCGCACCGATGTGGAAGGGGATCCACCCCTGAGCACACATCACGAGCGTGATCGCCACCATCGCACTGGACGACTGGACGATCAGCGTCAAGACACTACCGATAAGGAGGAAGATCAGGATCGACCCATAGCCCATCCCGGTGTACTTGGAGAGGAAGGCGAGCGCCTCGGGACTGCTCTGCAGGTCGGGCATAGAGTTCTTGAGAAACTCAAGACCCAAAAAAAGCAACGCAAAGCCGAAGATGAACTCTCCTATGGCATTGAGGTTGCTTTTCTTAGAGAATATGAGTGGGATGCCTATCGCCATCATCGGTATCGTGAAGGCACTTATCTCCACCTTAAATCCCAGTAGCGAGATGACCCACGCCGTCGCCGTGGTACCGATATTGGCACCCATGATGACGCCTATCGCCTGCGTGAGGTTGAGGAGCCCGGCATTCACGAAGCTCACCACCATCACCGTCGTAGCCGAGGAGGACTGGATCATCGCGGTGATGAAGAGCCCGGTGAGCGCACCGAGGAAGCGATTGGAGGTGATGGCCGAGAGCAGCGAGCGGAGGCGATCTCCGGCAGCTTTCTGCAGACCCTCACTCATGATCTTCATCCCGTAGAGGAAGAGACCGAGGGACCCAAGCAGGCTGAGGAAGTCAAGTAGACTGTAATTCATGACTTAATAGGCTTTCAGAGCAGAGAGGTATGCGGGAAAAGCTCAAGGAGTACACCCTCTCCTATTAAATACTTTTACAAAGGTACCTACAAAATGGCAATAGCCGTGAAAAAGAAGCCCCACAATCAGGGGTAACGCATTTGAGTTTCACAGCTAAG
>NZ_KV793767.1 GCF_001808555.1 Porphyromonas sp. HMSC065F10 | reverse complement strand
CTGTCGCACCCACCATTTTGACCTATAAGTCAAAAAAGAGAGCCCCGAGCGGTCGTTTTCCACTCGGGGCTCTCTTTGCTTACTTATTTGAGACTGTTGCACGAAGGCGATCTGCTGCGTTGCTTTCGGAATTCGACCTCGGTCACGTACGTGAGTGCGCTCCCTTCGGTCTCATCCTCAGCGCCTTGCATCTCATCCTTCGTGCAAAGTCTCAGCACATTTGAAACAAATGTGCGAGAATGGCACTTCGTGCAATATTCTCTACTTACGTCCGAAGTCGGCAGGGATCTCGCCCAGCACCTCCGTGGGCCACTTCCTCAGGTCGTACCGAGACAGGTCGTGTCGCTGCAGCCAGAGGATCGCCCGGTCGATGTGGCGGAAGAGCTGCTCCGTGCGCTCATCGCGAGGGAGCTTCGTCTTACAGACCTTATTCCGCACCCAGCGGATCGCGTTTCGGCTATCGGAGTAGATCGGGACGAAGTAGCCCACCTGCTCCTCCCAGGCGAGGGCGTGGACGATGGCGAGGAATTCGCCGATGTTATTGGTCCCTCTCGGGTAGACCCGGCTGTGGAAGACCTCGTCCCCCGTCTCCACGTAGACCCCTCTGTACTCCATACGCCCCGGATTGCCCTGCGATGAGGCATCGACGGCGATCGCATCGGGCGAGATGGAGGCCTTTGCTTGCTCGTAGTCCGGTGCGGGCTCCTTCTTCGTTTTCGTCCCGGTGCCATAGTACTGCTCCGGTCCGTCAGCGAGGATCCGCTCCGCCTCAGCGTGCGTGATGCCCTTGAAGGACTTGTACTTCGCCCCCTTCACCCCCACCACAAGGGGCTTGCAGTCGTCCCAGCTGTCGAAGACGCCCATCTCACGACCCGACCAGACGACATAGACCTTGGGCTCATCGTTACCCCTCATACTTTGACCTCGTCTCGCGGGACATACCTCTCGCTCGCCACGTAGAGCAGCGCAATCCCCTCCGCCTCGAGACGGATGGGACACTCAGTGACGCTATTGAGCGTCATCTGCCAATGCTTCGGGTAGATCGCCTTGTGGAAGGGGTAGGTCACTCCCTCGGCACTCATCGGCAGGTGGTCTTGGGAGAATAAGCTCACCTCCAGTCCCTGCGGCACATCGAAGCACCGCTCACCGGAGAAGGGGACAAAAGTCCCGTAGTCGCTCACCATCTGCACCTCTGCCCCCGACTCGTAGTAGTCCATCAGGAGGAAGATATTGGCGACCGTGTGGTCCTCCCTCAGCCCTGTCCCGCCTAAGATCGTGATCGACCGCCATCCCTTGCGGAGGGCATAGTGGACCGCCTTGGTGAGGTCGTTGGTCATCTGGTCATCGACGCGGGTAAAGGTGAGGTGGTGCCGCTCCAGCAGCTCCGTCGCGACCGAGTCCCCGTCACCGATCACCACCTCCGGATCGCGCTCTGTGAAGAGGTAGTAGTTGCTCAGGGCGCCATCGGTGACGATCACGCGGGACGCCCGACTGAGGACTGAGGAGGCAAGCTCCTCGGAGGGAGCCTCTCCGTCGGCGAAGATTACGGTGGAGATGGGGTGGGGCAGGTATCTCATAGGTCGCTCCGGTGGTGCATCTTTCTCCTCCAGACGATCAGCCCCCGTACAGCAAGGAGGGTCAGCACGCCGTAGAGGATGGCGGTGTAGAAGTATCCCGGGATGAGGGCGTAGAGGACGGTGTAGAGGAGGTTGGAGACGATCCAGACATACCACGACTCGACATACGCCCTGATGAGCAGGTACATGCCGAGGAAGCAAAGGGCCGTCCCGGCGGCCTCCACCGCAGGGTAGGGGCTAAAGGTCTCGACTGAGACCAAGATCAGCCCAAAGGCCAGCATCGTCGCTAGGGCGCAGATCGCCAGCTCGCGGAGAGGTATGCGGGTGATCGGTGGGTGAGCCGTCTCACCGCCTCCGCCACTCCGGCGCCGTCTCTGCCACGAGATCCAGCCGATGATGCAGGTGATGAGGTAGTAGAACTGCACCAGGATCGTGCTGTAGGTCTGGCTCTGCCAGCCGACGATGAGGGCAAAGACAGGCTGTACTACCCCCAGCGGCCAGAGCCACATCGAGGCGCTGCCCTCCAGTAGGACGTAGACGATGCCGAGGACGGCATTGATGATCTGTATAATCGTTTCGCTCATGATATCGGTAGCAAAGGTACGCAATCCCCCGCTCACCCGGACTTGTATCGATGATATATAACAGGGGTGACGCATTTGAGCATTGGGATAATCAGATACCACGGGGGCTCATCCGTGAGGCACCCAAAGGGTGCTCGCTCCAAAGGCATCGGTCATCCGCGAAGCGGTGACCGATGTACAGAGACCCATCCCTACCCCTCGACCCCTTGCGGGTCGCCGAGCAGAAATCACCCATCCCACGACCCCGCCAGGGTGTCGCACCGGTTGCCTGACTGGTGAGTGTGCACCCTGGCGGGATCAAAAATCTTTCCCAGCATCCTCTATCTTATCGGACAAGTCGGACAAGTCGGACGGGTCGGACCTCGGTATGCACACCTGGGGTTGCCCCCTTTCGAGTCTCTGAAGCTATTATCACAAGGGGGTAAGGAGAAGGGGCGCACTCTCACGAGTGCACCCCTTCGAAGCAAAAATATGGAAAAATGTATTTGTCAGCAGTTTCGTTACATCAGCAGAGACTTAATGTCAGAGCTGATGGTATAGCGTCCCAGCTCCTTGTCCTGAGCGATGGTGCTCTTGAGCGACGGATCGAGGGAGACGGCCTCGCGGATACCCTCACGAACGAGGCTCTCCTGTGCCGTGCGGGCACCGATGATCGCCTTGAGGTAGGCTGTCGTGGCGTCAGGAGTGGAGATCTTGCCGAGCAGCTCAAGGGCGCGATTGTAGTCCTTATTGAGGATCTGCGCCAGCACACCATTGTTAGTAGGTACGTCGCGGAGCGCCTTGGCGGCATCGGCGTAGCGGCCCTCGCTGATCGCGAGCAGGCCCATCACGCCCTCATACTCGGGCACCTTGGTGGCCTGACCGATCAGGGTCTGTGCGTTGCGCACATCGCCGTCCTTGAGGGCGATGAGGCCCTTGTTGAGTGCTACCTCGGGAGCCTCCACGCCGGCGGCGTTGGCGGCGTTGGTGGCTTTGTCAAAGTAGGAGGCTGCACCATCGATGTCTCCCGCGAGGTAGCGGAGGAGGCCGAGGTTATTCCAGGCGCGGTAGTCCCTCGGGTAGATGCCTGAGGCCTGCTGGTAGGCATTGAGCTTCACGGCAGGGTCGTCGGAGAGGGTGGCGGCATAGAGGAGCTCATCCACGGTGAGACGACCGGGACGCTCGCGGAGGTAGCGGAGGATGTCCTCATCGCTCTTGCCGACGATGGTGACATTGGCGACAAGGCGAGAGCGACGCAGCTGCGGCAGGATGACGTCAGCGAGGTCGGAGAAGACGGAGGAGATATTCTTGATCTCGCGCTCGCGCACCTCGGGGTCGGGGTACATCTCGAGGACGCGGAGTACCAGCTCCTTGTCCTGGAGGTTGCTCTGCTCGACCAGCTTACGGAATCCCTCCCAGTCCTGAGCGGTGTAGTGTGCGGCGACATCCTTCTCCACACGGAGACGATTGAGCTCACGCTGCAGATACTGGGTGGTATTCTTCTCACGGCTCTGAGCCAGCTTATCATTCAGCTCCACGCCTCCATCGGGAGAGGCGTAGGCCTGCACCTCGACGTCGACATCCTGATTGGGGATCTGGTAGGCGTTTTGCACCAGGTCCTTCCAGTTGCTGATCTCGCTCTTGGAGAGCTCGGTGCCGCGGAGGTTGGCCTGCTGGATGAGGAATTGGATATTGGCGTCGTACTGCTTCTTGATGATCCGCTGGAAGTTGTCCGGAGCGAGAGCCGGCACGGCGTAGGCGACATCAGCGAGCGCCTCGGTGGCGATGGTTCCCTCACCTATCTTGAGGTCGGGGAGACGCACCTCCTTGCCATTGACCTTGGCATTAAACTTCAGGTAGAGCCCTGCGTTGCGCATCTCGGGCTTCCAGTCGAAGTCACTATTCAGCACCACGCTCTGACCGGCATAGGAGATGGTCTGAGCATTGCCGCGTACCTTCTCGCCCTGCAGGGCGTAGGCGGTCCCCCAGCTCTCCCCGCCGGGGTACTTGAGGATCGGGGTGACACGCACCTCGGCCTTCTTATTGAACCACTTATTGGGGAAGCGGACAGTGATGGTGACCGGCACCTTACCACCCTTGAGGACAAGGGGCTGTGGATCTACGCTCACGCGCTGAGGATCCAGAGGCTTGAGGGTGCTGCAGCCGGCGAGCCCCACAGTGAGTACGAGAGCGGCAAGTGTCGCAATCTTGATGGTCTTCATTCTTCTAAGTCTTTAATACTATTGTTACTCACCTACAAAGGTAACGAAATTAAGCAGGTATGTGGTGTGTCTCTCCTAAGGAGACCTTTGCATAATACCCCATCTGTGGCGTCACATTCGAGATTCGGGCTTGGTTATGTGCGTAAGCACACTCCCTTCGCCCTCACTCTCAGCTTCTTGCATCTGAGGTATTCTGCAAACTTCCTGCCGAAAAAGCGCTGCTTTTTCGGCGAAAGACCATTTCGCAAAGGTCTTCCGTTATTTTTCTCCCTCCTCCCTACGAAGAGAGAGTGCCACACCCTCGGTGGAGGATGTGGCACTCTCTCGTGCGGATGTCTCGGCTCGGTTACTCCTTGGCGCGGCCGACGTAGGAGCCGTCACGGGTGTCGATCTCAATGCGCTCACCGGTGGTGATGAAGAGCGGGACCATCACCTCGGCGCCGGTCTCCACGGTGGCAGCCTTGGAGGCATTGGTGGCGGTGTTGCCCTTGACGGCAGGCTCGGTGTAGGTCACCTCGAGCGTGACGTGGGCGGGGAGCTCGCAGGTGAGGATCTCCTCATTCTCTGCATTGATCATCGCCTCAACCATGTCGCCCTCCTTGAGGAACTGTACACCGACGATCGCCTCCTCGGGGATGGTGATCTGCTCAAAGCTCTCCGGGTGCATGAAGACGAGACCCATCTCGTCCTTGTAGAGGTACTGGTAGGGACGGCGCTCAATGCGGACGTCCTTTACCTTGACACCTGAGCTCCAGGTCTTATCGAGTACGCGGCCGTCGCGGAGGTTGCGCAGCTTGGTGCGGACAAAGGCGGGACCCTTGCCGGGCTTTACGTGGAGAAACTCCACGATCTCGTAGAGCTGGCTGTCGAGCTCGAGGCAGACGCCGTTCTTGAATTCTGCTGTAGTAATCATCTTGGTATATTTTGTTTTAATGTATTATCAGTGTCCGGAGATGTCCTTGGGGGAGGCGCCAAACTCCATCAGGAAGGCCTTGATGAAGCCATCCAGGTCGCCGTCCATGACGCCGTCGACGTCGGAGGTCTGGTAGTCGGTGCGGTGGTCCTTGACACGCCGGTCGTCAAAGACGTAGCTGCGTATCTGGGAGCCCCACTCGATCTTCATCTTACTACCCTCGATCTCCTCGGTCATCTTGTGGCGACGCTTAAGCTCTCGGTCGTAGAGCTCTGACTTGAGGTGGCGCATGGCATTGGCGCGATTTTCCTGCTGCTTACGGGTCTCCGTATTCTCAATCAGGATCTCCTCCGTCTCGCCGGTGTCGGGGTCGGTGTACTGGTAGCGCAGCCGGACGCCGGTCTCGACCTTATTGACGTTCTGCCCGCCGGCGCCACCGGAGCGGAAGGTGTCCCAGCTGATCTTGGCGGGGTCTACCGTTACCTCGATCCGGTCGTCCACGAGGGGTACGACGAAGACGGAGGCAAAGGAGGTCATCCGCTTGCCCTGGGCATTGTAGGGCGAGACACGTACGAGACGGTGGACACCATTCTCGCTCTTGAGATAGCCGTAGGCGTAGTCGCCCTCGACCTCAAAGGTGCAGGTCTTGATCCCGGCCTCGTCGCCGTCCTGCCAATTGGTGATCGTCACCTTGTACCCGTGCGCCTCCGCCCACCGCTGGTACATACGCGCCAGCATGGAGGCCCAGTCCTGACTCTCGGTACCTCCGGCACCGGAGTTGATCTGGAGTAGGGCGCCCAGCTGATCCTCCTCGCTCCGCAGCATATTGCGCAGCTCGAGGTTGTCGAGCGCCTCCAGGGTAGAGGCGTATATCTTGTCGGTCTCCTCCTCGGAGATCAGCTCCGGGTCCTCCTTGGCATACTCGAGGGCGAGGGAGAGCTCCTCCGCCATCGTGTCGATCTTATCGTAGTCCTCGATCCAGCGCTTCAGGTCGCCCACCTCGCGCATCTTTTCCTGCGCCTTGGCGGGGTCGTCCCAGAAGTGCGGGTCCTGAGTCCGGAGCTCCTCTTCTTTTAGTTGTATTCTCTTGTTATCGATGTCAAAGGTACCCCCTCAGCGCATCGCGGCGCTCCAACACCGAAGCAAGTTGGTCTGATGTCATCATAATAATCGAGTCGATTAGTGTGATAGTTGGTGATACAAATAGGTGAGTGAGTGAAGGAGGGGGAGGGCTCGCCTAAGCTCTCCACCTCTTCGCTCTATGTGCAAAGGTACAAAAATGCGGGCAACCCTCCCTTACCTGCTCACACTCAGCGGAGCATAGGCAGCACGCGCCTGAGGCCGGCGATGAAGGTGTCCACCTCCTCACGTGTGGTGTAGAGGGCAAAGCTGACCCTCGCCGTGCCGGTGATGCCATACCGCTCCATCAGTGGCTGTGCGCAGTGGTGACCGGTGCGGAGGGCGATGCCGAGGTGGTCAAGCAGCGTGCCGAGGTCGTAGGGGTGGACGCCGTCGATGAGGAAGGAGATGACGCTCTCCTTGCCCGGTGCGGTGCCGTAGATCCTCATCCCCTCGATCTGCTCCATCTCGCTTGTGCAGTAGTCGATCAGCTCTCGCTCGTGAGACTGTATCTCATCGATGCCGATCTCGCTCACGTACTTGAGTGCTGTCTCCAGCCCGAGGCTGCCGATGAAGTTGGGCGTCCCGGCCTCAAACTTATAGGGCAGACCGGCGTAGGTGGTGTGGTCAAAGGAGACGTGGTCGATCATCTCCCCGCCACCCTGATAGGGCGGTATCCGCTCCAGCCACTCCCGCTTGCCGTAGAGGACGCCGATGCCGGTCGGTCCGTAGATCTTGTGCCCGCTGAAAGTGAGGAAGTCGCAGTCCCATGCCTGGACATCCACCGGCCGATGGGCGATGGCCTGAGCGGCATCGATGAGGCAGGGGACACCGTGAGCGTGAGCTATGTCGACGATCTCGCGCACCGGATTGACTGTGCCGAGGACGTTGGAGAGGGCGGTGACAGCCACCATCTTCGTCCGTGGGGTGAAGAGTCTCTCGTACGCCTCCATATCAAGCTCTCCCTCATCGCTGATCGGGATCACACGGAGCTTGGCCCCCTGGAGCTGCCAGGGGACGATATTGGAGTGGTGCTCCATCGTGGAGACGATCACCTCGTCCCCCGGCTGCATAAAGGCTCGGCAGTAGGTGTCCGCCACGGTATTGATGCCGTCGGTGGTGCCTCGGGTGAAGACCACCTCGGCCGCCTCCCGGGCGTGGATGAAGCGGGCAGCGGTCTCCCGTGCCGCCTCGTGCGCCTCCGTCGCCACGCGACTGAGGTAGTGGACGCCACGGTGGATATTCGCATTGGCGTGGAGGTAGCCCTCCTCGAGCCGGTCGATGACGCACCGGGGGCGCTGTGTCGTGGCAGCGTTGTCGAGGTAGATCAGCGGTACCTCCTTATATATGGTGTCCCGGAGGGCGGGGAAGTCCTCCCTCAGTCGCTCTACATCCATAGTCATCCGGATCACTTGCCCGTGAGGAGCTGCTTGACGATGCGGGAGATGTCGCCACCCTGAGCCTTGCCTGCCAGCTCCTTCGTGGCGGTGCCCATGATGCGTCCCATCCCCTTCATGTCGGTGACGCCGAGCTTCTCAATCAGAGTGCGGATATACTCGGTGAGCTCGCCCTCCTCCATCTGCTTGGGGAGGTACTCCTCAAGTATCTTGGCCTCTGCCTCCTCGCCCTCGGCCAGCTCCGGGCGACCATTGTCGCGGTAGATCTGTGCCGCATCGAGACGCTGCTTCTTCATCTTCTGCAGGATCTCTATCGCATGGCTGTCGGTGAGCTCGCCCTCGGCGCCCTTGGCGGTCTTCGCCTCGAGGAACTCTTTCTTGACCCCTCTCAGGGTCTCTGTGCGCACGTGGTCGTGCGCCAGCATAGCCTTCTGTATATCGTTGCTTACTTGGTCAAATAGATTGCTCATAGGTATTCTTCGCTTTTTTAGTCGTTGCCAAACCGGATGACCTCCTCCTGCTCCTCATCGTCGGGGAGGCTCTCCTGCGCCTCCGGTGTGCGTGAGATCACCGGTTCCACCTCGGCGGTCGGGACCTCCGGAGCGACGGGAACACTCTGTGGCGCGTGAGACTCGAGTGACCCGAGGTCATCCACTCCGGCGACCGGCTCTCGCCGTGTGGTGACGGGGGTAGGCTTCCCCTCCGTCCCGCCTGAGGTGCGGAGGTGTTGTCGGAGCTTCTTCAGGTCCTCGTCCTTGCGCTTCAGCGTCGGGGTGGCGAGGACGGCGGAGATGAAGTCGTCGTTGTCGAGCTCGTCCTCACTGAAGATCACGGTCGCGTAGGGACCTGTGTCGAGCACATCGCCATAGAAGAGGCTGATCTTACGATCGTTCTCGTGCCGCTTCTCGGCGGTCTCGCCGATCTCCTTGCTGATCGCATCGCTCAGCTCCTTGCCATACTCATCGTAGCGGAGGTCGCCCTCGCTGAAGCCGGAGGCGAGGAGCGTGACGCCGATCTCATTCTCCATGTCCTCCCGCTCGCTGATGCCCCAGATGAGGGAGTAGTTATTCTGGATCTTCTCCAGCTCGCGCTGGAAGTCTTGTGCGATCGCTGCCTTGGGGTCGTGTCCCTTGAGGAAGGTCAGCAGCAGGAGGACGCGCGAGGCCTTGTCGAAGTTGGTCGTATTGACGAGCGGTGACTTCAGCGCTCGATCCATGGCGACGCTGACGCCCTCCTCCTCGCTCGCAAAGCCCATGGTGATGATCGAGACACCTCCATTCTGCAGCGTCGTGCGGACGTCGGCAAAGTCGAGGTTGATCGCGCCCTTGATCGTGATCATCTCCGCGATGGCACGCGTGGAGGTGGTGACGACGTCATCCGCTTTCTTAAAGGCCTCGGTGATCGTCAGGTCGGGGTAGACTCGGTAGAGCAGCTCATTCTTGATCACAAGGAGGGCATCGACATTCTTTGCCAGCTCCTCCACGCCCTGGATCGCCTGGAGGATCTTCACCCGTCCCTCAAAGACGAAGGGGATCGTCACGACGCCTACCGTCAGCTTGCCCATATCCTTGGCGATGCGGGCGATCACCGGGGCGGCACCTGTGCCGGTGCCACCACCCATACCGGCGGTGATGAAGACCATCTCGGTCCCGTCGTTGAGCGCCTCGCGGATCTCCTCCGCCGACTCCTCGGCGGCAGCGTGAGCCACCTCCGGACGATTGCCGGCACCGAGCCCCTTGGTCGTCTTCTGTCCCAGCACGATCGTGTCGGGGACGTTGCACTCCAGGAGGTGCTGCCGGTCGGTATTGCAGAGGAGGTAGGAGACGTGGTCGACATCCTGACCATACATATAGTTGACGGCATTGCCACCACCGCCACCGACGCCGATCACCTTGATGATCGTCGGGATCTCATCCTTTTTTTTGCTGCTGATATTGAGTAATTCGCTCATAAGTCCGATACGTATCTATGATAAAAAGGGTAGAGATCACTCGTCGACGTCATCCTCGGGGAAGATGAGGCCGCCACTGAATAGCTTGGAAAAGAATCCATTGCCCTTGTTCCTGTGCTTCGTGCCGCTACCGCGGGTCACTTTCTTGGGCGGCTCCTGCGCCTTCGTCTCTATCTCCTCCACATTGATGAGCGTCTGCGTCGTGCCGGCAAAGGCATCATCCGGCAGCTGATCCTCCGGGTAGTCGCTGCCGGTAGAGGTCGCCTGCTCGCTCGTGCGCGTCACCGGCTGCTCGGTGGGGGCGGTCGGTGCCTGCTTCTGCGCCGACGGCTCGGGGCCGACATGGGTGGCGGCGAGGTCCTGAGCCACGTAGTAGACCATACTATAGACGGAGTGCCACTCAGCGTTCTCGATGTAGTAGCTATTCTCTCTCCCATAGCGGCCGAGGATGGAGGCGGCGTAGTCCACCTTGACATTAAACTCCTTCGTCAGCAGATCCCTCAGACCGGTCATGCGAGATGCTCCACCGGTGATCACGATGCCGGAGAGGCTGTGCTCGGGGAGGAGGGTATTGATGTAGGTCGAGATATTGCGGACGATCTCTGAGGAGCGGGCACGGATGTACCGATTGACCTCGCGGAGCGGCAGGCTCTTGGAGGTCATGCCGTTGGCGGTCTGCACCACCACTTCGCCCTTTGCCTCCTCCTCGGAAGCGGAGAGCGTGGAGCCGTTCTTCGTCTTGATCCGCTCCGCCTCCATGAGCGAGATGTGCATGTCGGTCAGGTCGGTGGTGATCGCATCGCCACCGAGTGGGATCACACGCAGCCCGACCATCTGTCCTCTATTGTACACCGAGACGGTCGTACACTCGGCGCCGAAGTCGATCAGGGCGCAGCCGAAGCGCTTCTGCTCCGTGGTGAGGAAGAGGTCGCTCATGATCGTTGCCGGGATCAGGTACTCCGTCTCTCGTGCCAGCTTCTCCTCCAGCACGCGCCGGATATTGCGGTCCAGCTCCTCACGGGCGAGGAGCAGCTGGTAGCTCACCTTGAGATTGGATCCCTGGACGCCGACCGGGTTATTTGTCCAGCTGCCATCGACGTAGTAGGCTGGGGTGACATCGTCGGCGATCGATATGTAGCGGCTGTCGAAGTCCTCGTCCGCAGTCTGGCGGCGGAGCGTGTTCATATCCTCCTCCGTGATCTCACGCAGCTTGCCGAGAGTCAGCTCGGCCTCGTGCATGTCGGAGTGGAGGCTCTGGCCATTGACCCCGGCGTAGACTCGGTCTATGGGGCAGCCGGCGAGCTGAGAGAGCTGCCGGAGGAGCTCATCGACCTTCGTCGCCACCTCCTTGAGATTATATATGATGCCGCGACGGATCTGTCCCTCCGACTCGACCGTGCTCTGCTGACGGATTGTAAAGGTGCCGTCCGCCTTGCAGTCCGCTAAGGCGGCCTTGATCGTGTGGCTGCCAAAGTCGAGGAACGCGGCAGTGATGGTATCGTCTTCTCGCATGAAGTAAGTCCGGATAGTGTACGTGTCTCAGTATCGGGTGGATCGGTCCACCCACTCCCCCTTCCCACAAAGATAACTTATCTCCCCGACAAAAGAAAAAGGGCTAATTCGCATTTTGATGTGCTGGGAGGG
>NZ_KV793766.1:33636-38583 GCF_001808555.1 Porphyromonas sp. HMSC065F10 | reverse complement strand
CGACTGAGAGGATGGTAAACCATGTGTTTAGCCCGGCGGTCGAGCCACGAAGTGGCGAAGACCCCGGGAAAGAAGACGCTCTTTAACATGCACGACCCCGTCAGGGTGTCGCACTTACCAGTCAGGCAATCAGTGCGACACCCTAGCGGGGTCGCTGAGATAGAGCCCCATCGTAACCCGGAGTCTTCGGGGCTGCGCCCCTCGACATCCGGGCTAAAAAACGGGCACCCCTGTCGGGGTGCTTCGTATCCCACTCTCACGACGAGTTGAATGACTTATGTAAAGATCAAATGCATCAGCCCTAAGTAAAGGGAAAAGAGGAGCGACTTAAGCCGATATTTTGCTACATTTGTATGGCATAGTGGCGGGGGTCGCCATTGACCCTGACGCTACCATTATTTGGAGTTACACTCTTAGACACTTTTTTATCCCCCAATATGAGACATCTACTCAGACCCACTCATCTGACGATCCTGATCCTGCTCTCCGGTCTGCTGTTAGTCAGCGGATGTGACAAGAAGCGCTTGTCCTACGTCGATATGATCAAGCAAGAGGAGGCGGAGGTGAAGCACTTCACCGACTCCCTCGGCATCCGGACCATCAAGGACCTCCCTGCCGACCTGATCACACCTGAGGGGACATTTGTCAAGATCAAGGAGGGACTCCTCATACGTGTAGTGGAGAAGGGGGCTCCCGTGACCGGCAGCCAGCGGGTCATCTCTGCTCGTATGGAGATTGAGGGCATCGGACCTCGCATCCCCAAGGAGTCGATCAAGAGGATGAGCAATGGCGGTCCCTACAGTGGCGGCACCGGAGCCCTCACCTTCGTCTACACACCGAAGGGAGAGGATGTGGTCCTTGATCCCAATCAAGATGCACAGGAGAGTGCCAATAACAACCTCCAGTGCGAGGCTCTCCTCGAGGCGGTCCGTCTCGCCGGCGTACCCTCTCGAGTGCAGGTCATCACTTCTTTCCGCCACGGGCCGATAGCCTTCTCCAAGGACGGCTTCGCCCTCTACTTCAAGGATGTCCGCTTTGAGTACAAGAAATAACCGGTAATCGATCATATCATGAGCCTTATCAAGTCCATCTCCGGGATCCGAGGCACCATCGGGGGAAGTGCCTCCGAGGGTCTCAATCCGATCAACATTGTCAACTTCACCGCAGCCTTTGCCACCCAGGCACGGAAAAACTCTCCCATACAGTCCAATAAGATCGTCGTCGGCCGCGATGCCCGTATGTCCGGAGACATGATCCAGCGGATCGTGATCGGCACGCTTCAGGCAGTCGGCTTTGATGTTGTGAATATCGGTCTCGCCACCACCCCGACGACAGAGTTTGCCGTCACCGAGGAGGGCGCCGATGCCGGCATCATCATCACAGCGAGCCACAATCCTAAGCACTGGAATGCCCTGAAGCTCCTCAACCACGAGGGCACCTTCCTCTCCGATGCCGAGGGACGAGAGGTCTATCGGATGGCTGATGCGGAGGACTTCACCTTCGCCGAGGTGGATCACATGGGACATGTGGAGCATAAGGACTACACCGACGCCCACGTGCAGATGGTGCTGAGCCTCCCCGAGGTGGACGCTGCAGCGATCCGCGAGGCAGGGCTCACCGTCTGCGCCGACACGATCAACTCCGTCGGCGGCATCGCACTGCCCCGCCTCTTTGACGCACTCGGCGTCAAGAGTGCCTACCTGCTCCATGGCGAGCCTACCGGGGACTTTGCTCATAACCCTGAGCCTCTGCCGCAAAACCTTATCGAGCTGGGGCAGTTGGTCAAGGAGAAAAAGGCCGATGTCGGCTTCTCCGTCGACCCCGACGTGGATCGCTTGGCGATCTTCTGCGAGGACGGCACCCCCTTCGGTGAGGAGTACACTCTCGTCAGCATCGCCGACTACCTGCTGAGCCTCTATCCGGGCAGCGACACCGTCTCCAATCTCAGCTCCACCCGTGCCCTCCGTGATGTCACCATCTCTCATGGAGGCACCTACACTCCGGCCGCTGTGGGAGAGGTGAATGTGGTGACAAAGATGAAAGAGGTGGGTGCACTCATCGGTGGCGAGGGCAATGGCGGAGTGATCTACCCCAAGGCTCACTACGGCCGGGACGCACTCGTCGGCATCGCCCTCTTCCTCACCATGATGGCAAAGCGATTCCTCAAGCCGACCCAGATCAAGGCACTCCTACCGCAGTATGCGATGGTGAAGAAGCGTCAGGACCTCACCGGGCTTGATGTGGACAGGATCTTTGACGAAATCAAGAGGGCGTATAAGGATCAGTCCATCACCACCATCGACGGTGTGAAGATCGACTTCCCAGACCGCTGGGTCCACCTCCGCAAGAGCAATACCGAGCCGATCATGCGGATCTATGCCGAGGCGCACACAGAGGCCGAGGCTGATGCGATAGCCGAGGAGATCATCTCACACTTTGCTCCCCACGAGACCAATCTCGATGCGTATAAGTAAGGAGAGCATCGTCAAGCGATTTCTACGCTACGTCTCTCTCGAGACCACGTCTGACCCCTCGAGCGAGGAGACTCCCTCCTCTGACAAGGAGTGGGACCTGGCGCACCTCCTCTGCTTCGAGCTTCGCGCTATGGGTCTCACCGCATCCGTAGACGATCACTGCTACGTCACGGCGACCATCCCTGCCGTAGGGATGACGAGTCAGCCGGTGATCGGTCTGATCGCCCACATGGACACTTCTCCGGATGCTTCCGGGCGCAATGTCAAGCCAAGGATAGTCCATTACGAGGGCGGAGAGATCCCACTTGATGAGACTGGTACAATCACTCTCAATCCACAGAAATTCCCCGAGCTGATACAGTACGTGGGGCAAGAGCTGATCGTCACCGACGGCACCACGCTCCTCGGGGCGGACGACAAGGCCGGTGTCGCAGCCATCATGGAGCTGGCGAACCACCTGACGACCCACCCAGAGATCGCTCACGGAGAGATCCGGATCGGCTTTACACCCGACGAGGAGATCGGCAGAGGAGCTTCACTCTTCGATGTGGAGGGGTTCGCTGCCGACTTTGCCTACACGGTCGATGGCGGAGCTGTCGGCGAGCTGCAGTACGAGAATTTCAATGCTGCCTCAGCCACCATCCACTGCCACGGGCTCAACGTCCACCCCGGCGATGCCAAGGGCAAGATGATCAACGCCATGCGTCTCGCCATGGACTTTGACAGCGCCCTACCCGACCAGCGGCCCTCCACGACTGAGGGGAGAGAGGGCTTCTACCACCTCACTGCGATGAGTGGCACCGTAGAGGAGGCAGAGCTGGAGTACATCCTCAGGGACTTCGATAGCGAAGCACTCGAGGAGCGCAAGGACACACTGCTCCGCACAGCGGCAGCGATCAACTCCCGCTACGACGAGGAGCGCATCACCGTCACTGTCCGCGACCAGTACCGCAATATGCTGGAGTGCCTGCTCTACCGGATGGAGATCGTCGATCACGCTGCCGAGGCGATGAAGCGGCTCGGCATCGAGCCGATCACCTCGCCCATCAGAGGCGGCACCGACGGGGCCACACTCAGCCACCGGGGACTACCCTGCCCCAACCTCTTTGCCGGGGGGCTCAACTTCCACGGCATCTATGAGTACCTACCCATACCCTCGCTCGTGATGGCCGCCGAGACCCTCCTCGAGATCGTCACGACAGAGGTGAGATCATAGTAAGCAACCTTTTTTATACAAAACTCAATACAAACTATCAATCTATGGAACTAAAGAAAACCCCCTTCCATGACATCCATGTCAAGCTTGGAGCCAAGATGACCAACTTCGCCGGCTACGATATGCCGATCCAGTACCCAGACGGCATCGTTGCTGAGCATATGGCAGTCCTTGAGAGCGTCGGCGTCTTCGACGTCTCCCACATGGGCGCCCTCTTCGTCAGCGGTCCCAAGGCAGTGGAGTTCCTCCAGAACGTCTGCTCCAACGACATCTCCAAGCTCACGGACGGCAAGGCGCAGTACAATTACTACCCCAATGACAAGGGTGGTATCGTCGATGACTTCATCGCATACTGCTTTGGGGACCACTACATGCTGGTCGCCAATGCCGCCAATATCGAGAAGGACTTCAAGTGGATCTCCGACCACAAGATCGATGGTGTGGAGTTGGAGAACCGCTCTGAGCGGATGAGCATCCTTGCCGTCCAGGGACCCAAGGCCAAGGAGACGATCCAGAAGCTCGTCGACATCGACGTCGATGCGATCCCCTACTACAGCTTCCACAGAGGGAAGTTCCACGGTGAGGAGGTGCTGGTCTCCAATACCGGCTACACCGGTGCCGGGGGCTACGAGCTCTACATCCAGGACATCAAGGACCCGGAGAACTTCTGGAACCAGCTCTTTGAGGCCGGTAAGGAATTTGACATCAAGCCGGTCGGTCTCGGTGCCCGTGACACCCTCCGCCTCGAGATGGGATTCTGTCTCTACGGTAACGACATCGACGACACCACCAATCCCTACGCTGCCGGTCTCGGCTGGACAACGAAGCTGATCGAGGGCAAGGAAAATCTCCCCGGTCGCAAGATCCTTGAGGAGGCTAAGGCCAATGGCACCAAGTACCGTCTCGTCGGCATCGAGCTAAAGGGACGCGGTGTACCTCGCGAGGGCTACAAGGTGACCGATGGCAATGGTAAGGAGATCGGCCACCTCACCTCCGGCACCATGTCTCCCGCACTCAAGAAGGGCATCGCCCTCGGCTACGTCCTCTCCGACTACAAGAAGCCTGAGACCCCCGTCGCCATCGAGATTCGTGGCAAGGAGGTAGAGGCTGAGGTGATCAAGCTCCCCTTCCGCAAGTAACGCACGACTAATCCCTTTTTATCCATAAGCACGTCCTTGGGTACTCCCCGGGGGCGTGCTTTTTTTGTCCTCACCCGCAGAGACTCAAAAAGACCTTTGCAAAATGGTCTTTCGCCGA
>NZ_KV793766.1:0-33536 GCF_001808555.1 Porphyromonas sp. HMSC065F10 | reverse complement strand
GCCGCAGATGGGGTATTATGCAAAGGTCTCTCAAGGGAGAGCAAGGGTCACCCATCGCTCCATCCGGCAGCAGAGTGCATCGACACTCCACCTCTCTACAGCGAGACTTCAGCGGCGCCTCCGGGCAGGGTGACTCTCAGCACAGTACAGACCGCATTTCTTTTACCGATATTAGATTCACCTAATACCGATATTAGTGATTTCTTTTACCGGTATTAGAGTTCTCTAATATCGGTATTAGATTTCGCTCACCTCCATATGCGATACTTTTCTAAGACAGAGCAAGGCGGGGTTAGCCAAAAAAGTACTACATTTGGGGAGTACCTGTGAGGATGGCTCTACTCGATGTGGCATCTAGAGGGACTGCGGACTCAGGGGTCCACTACATATGGAGGCGTTACTTGACGCTTTGGCTTGTCGGTCCATAGACTTCGTACGTACCCTTTCCGATCCTACTGAAGCCATGCACCCGTAGACATTCTTCAGACAGCTCGCTACACACGGACTGCGCTGATGCACCACTCCGGGGCTTATGCTACCAGAGACAGCACCGAGTTGCTCGCGGGAGGGGAAAGGACAAGAGACTCAAGGACCTTGGATTGCTATATGAGTAGATAGTACAGACTCTTACGCTTCTTTATGTGGTCGTTATGATAATAACACCGTCTCGGTCTGAGGGTCTGCCGGGATCTTTCAGGACAAAACATCCTAGAAAAAGGATGGTGCACCTCTATCAGGATGGTGCTTGCCAAAGTATACTAAAGGTCTAAGATATGAACGAAATTACCACCAAGTCATTTCTTCCGTCCACGATCACAAATGAGCTTGAGATCAGGACTGCATACGTGGGTATTGACTTTGGCACTTCCACGTCCGTTGTATCCATCGCTCAATATAACCCTAAGAGCAATGCGATTGAGACTCGCTCCATTAGGATTCCCCAGATATTGGCTGACGGGCACACCATAAATAAGTCTGAGATCATTCCTACAGTGATTGCGTATCTGGAGGAAGCGGGAAAAATTCTAATCGGAAATGGTGCATTTGACCTAAAAAACAAGAAAAAGCTTGGGCGAGACATTTGGTATTCCTTTAAGCTCGGTCTCGGTGAGGACATTGGCGCCAAGTATACAGACAGCCTTCTCAGAGACAAGCCTCCATTCAACATCAAGACAGCAAAAGATGCCACTAAAGTCTTCTTTGCATACCTTAAGAGGATGATCAGCAATGAGCTCGGAGACAGACAGATCAAGTACTCCATCAGCATACCGGCATCATTTGAGGCCAATCAACGTAAGGATCTATTGGATGCTCTGGCGGCAAACGATATGATGGTATCATCGCAGGCGCTAATTGATGAACCCAATGCAGCTTTCATCAGCTATGCAGTAGAGAGGGCCACGATGGGTAGCCCTATCATCATCTCACCGGACTACGACTCCAAGGTCTTAGTATTTGACTTTGGCGGTGGCACCTGCGATATTTCCATCCTGGAAATCGGTCAGGATCTCAGTGGATTTCGAGCAAAGAACATCGCCATATCTAAGTACACGGAGCTAGGTGGCGATGACATCGATCGATACATCACCTACCACTACTTGATGCCCCGCTTCTTGGAGGAGAATGGCAAGAAGCCCTCAGACTTTCGCACAAAGGAGAAAAAGCGCATAGCAACGGCTCTCTTGAAGGTCTCAGAGAGACTAAAAATCATCATCAACGAAGAACTGGCAGCTCATACAATTAATGGTACAATTCCAGCCTCAAAGGATAATGAGGATGAGCGAGCGTCCATTAATGCTGACATAGCTGTCAGCACCACAAAGGGGACACTGAGTGGCAACGAGTTTTGGCTCTCCTACAGAGAGCTCACGGACACCATGTCAGTCTTTACCTGTAGCACAGGGAGAATGATCACAAGCTACAAAGGCGAGCAGGACTACGCCAGCATATTCTTGCCCATCAAGAGTGCAATAAAAAAGTCCGGGGTAGATAAGGATGAGATAGACTACGTACTCTTCATCGGAGGTAGTTCCAAGAGTCCGTATATCCAAGAAGCCATACATCATTACTTTGACGACTCAGAATTGCTGCTGCCCAGTGATCTTCGTACACATGTTTCCAAGGGTGCCGCGATACACAGCCTACTTTACAATGGCTTTGGGAGAAATCTGATCAAACCGATTACCAGCGAGCCTATCATCATAATCACAAAGGACAACGCCCCAAAGGTCATTGTCCCTGCCAATACTGAGATCCCATGCAACACCATTAGTATTGATGATCTCATGTCCGATCGTGATGGTCAATCAACGATCGAGCTACCCATCTGCGTTGGAAACGCCAACAAGATGCTATTCAACCTCAAGATTGAGAGCAAGGATCCTATGGGATTCAAGAAAAACACCCCGGTACACCTATCAGCCAGAATAAATGCGGATAAAATGCTTCACATATCTGCCACTTGCGATGGCAATATATGTGCTGTAGAGCCAGTGAGCCCATTCGCCAACAAAGAGCTCTCCTCAGAAGACAGAATAGCCCTGAAGGCAGAGAGAAAAGCAAATAATGAGATGTACAATCGGGGCGGGACACCATCCCTAAAGACCCTGGAGGAGCTAAGGGAGGCATACAAAAGAGCAGGAAAGTTCCTCAAGGCTGCCGAGACCTACGAGCTTCAGGGAGAGCTGTACCCATCCTCAATGAATAGGAACAACTTAGGAATCTTGTACGACAACGCGGGAATGTATGATAAAGCGATAGACACCTATAAAGACACACTTGAGAAGCATCCAAACGATGGAACCATACTCTTCAACATGGCACTCAGTCTGAGAAAGAGTGGAAATCGTGAGGAGTACAAGAAGTACATGCGAGAGGCCATAACACACAAACCGAATGACCCCTGTATCCTCTACGAATACTCCAAAATAGACCGAAGCGAGGGAGCTGCGGAGGAGGCAGAGCAAAAGCTCAATAAAGCACTTGAGATCTTGATGGATACGTGGAGTAGAAACGAACTCAAGGAGTGGGAGTACTCGTGGTTTAAATCAGTAGCTCAGCAACTTGGGAAGCCTGACATTGTAAAAAAGTTAGAGCAGGAGGAAAAGAGCAACTTGCAAGGGTATCTGTACAACGAAGAGAATCTCTCTATCACATCAGACAGCCTACCAAGTATACGATAAATACAAATAACACAACATAACTATGGCTTGGATAATCCCCGAAAATAAGCTTGATCCGCAGCAGAGAGAGTTTCTGGAGAATAACATCAGGCAGGACCGGAACGTATGGATCAAGGGGTTTGCCGGCTCCGGCAAGTCCGTCCTCCTTGCATACAGCATCAAGCAGATAATCTCCAAGGAACCGAATGCCAGGATCGCCATTGTAGTATACACTCTATCCCTTGTCCAAATGTTTCGTGAGGCACTGGCTGAGAAGGGGATCGAAGATGTAGAAGTTTATACATGCTACCGCTTTCTTGATGAAGTCGACAATGGCAACCAATGGGACTACGTTCTCTGTGACGAGGTGCAGGATATGACTCTCCGTATGCTCAGCGCCATGATCAATTCGGGGGACCGTGTTATTATTGCGGGTGATGAGAATCAGTCCATTTACCCGACAGATGCTAGGTACAATGAGTCCACACTAAGCCCCACAGAGACTCAGAGGATCCTTAACGGCGAGTCCTTCTCTCTAAACATCATCCACCGGCTCTCCAACTCCATAATAGAGGCAGTTAAGCTCCTGATGATCCCCGGTATGGACATTTTCTCGGCCAAGATTGACATGACGAAGAGTGATACCCAGATCCGACTCTGCAAGGCCGACTCGGAGGACGAAGAGATTGACTATGTATTTGAGCAAGCCTCTCAAGCAGCCAACGAGAGATACACCGCTGCAGTACTCTTTCCCACCAAAGAGCTTGCAATACGCTTTGCCGACAGGGTCCTTACCTCAAGAGGTCATCTTCCTTGGGAACAAAGGAGGGACAGATACAATGGGTATGATTTTGGAGATCTGAACTCTCACCTGAGAGATAATGGTATCAATATGCAATACATAGGCAATGTATATGGTCATTTGTCCACTTACGATACCTGTATTTCCCTTATGACATACCATAGTGCCAAAGGACTAGACTTTGAGTATGTATTCATACCCTTTGCCGATGAAAAAAACATGGCACCGATCATAGAGCGTCCGGGGACCTCTGAAGAGAGTGCCAAGACTCTCTTTATGGTCGCAATGACCCGAGCCAAAGAGAATCTCACCTTCACCTATACCGGAGAGCTCTCAAAGTTTGTCAAATTCTTTCAGGATAAGTGCTCTCAGATAGACCTATCTGACAGGAGCTCCTCCTCCACTACAAGCGAAAACATTTGGGGATTCTAAGCCGAAACAACATCAAGATGGAATACGTAACTATCCTTCGCAAAGGCAGCTTCACAGACTTTTTCAAGTATGGTAGACTAAAGATCTTCTATGCTGTGCCAATGAGTGGAACATTGAAAGCGCATGCCGATGACAGAGAGCTCTTTGATCGTACTGTAGAGGGGATGAACCCCTATGACTACACCTCTGAGTATATACTTATAGTCTTTCGCACCGATAACGCCATCGAGCAATTCCCCATCGAGATCTGCATCGAGAGTGTGGAGACGGTGTATGCGCTGGATGAAACCGGTCGCAATGCTCTATCACTATCTTTTGATCATAGGATTGATATTAGAGTCTCACCATGGGAGACCTACTTTATAGAGCATCACATCGACCAACTTGTGGAGCAGAGCAAGCAAGGAGCACGCAACCTTTGGCGGATCTTTGGCTTCAATGACAAAGATCTACGGCGTTGCGAGGAGATAATTGGCACTGACATTGTAAGAGAGGCTATCTCAAGTCTCTATAGAGGTAAGAAACCCGTAGGTGATCTCTCCCCGTGGGTTTATCTCTTACGGTACGAGAGACACGACCCGTACCCAAAGGATATGCTTGGCTATTTCTACGATATGATAGGGGTGGTGATGACATGGAAGTCCCAGGGGCGTGCGGATAACTTCGGGGTAAGTGAGACAGCTGCAGGTAGGATTTTAAAGAGCAACTGGGAAAAGATCAGTCACCCATACCCAAGAGTAAAAAACGACCAGCTCAGTACTTTGGCATCCAGTATTAAAGATGAAAAAATCGCTGCCATAGCAAAAGACACAACAGGAGTAGATTTCCACCTGATTGCTCCCTTCTTTCTCTGCCTTAAGGACATCTACGCGAGCGATGAGGATAGAATGGATCAAGAGAAAATGGGTAAGCAGATCTCAAGCTATGGACTGGAGGGTAAAGTAGCCACCTACTTACTCGGTGTCACACTTGGGTATGACAGGACGTACGATCTCCTATACGATAAGATCAAGCTCCCATTCTTCAAGGAGAATAGCATCCCGAGAGAAAGATCAGGATCTGCTACCAGCATCAAACCGGAGCAGAGAGTACAGCGGCAGTCCCTAGGCTTAGAGGAGGGCAAAGAAGAAGCAGAAGCCTATTGGTTTCGCAATATTCAGAGTCGTAAGATTATGAAGATGACCCCTGACACTGCCGACACTGGCTGGGAACCGGTGCAAAAATTCACGAAGAAAAACAAGACTGACATCATAGAGAGAGGTCTTAACTTTGAGGAAGAGAGACGCAAGCAACAGGAATGGAACAAGGGGAGATAAGTCATATAGTGGCTCAGCCCAAGATGGTCACTCACGTCTGAACTGATCCTACAACTCCCCTTGTAAATCACTACCTTTGGGGTAGTCGTAAGGCACCATACTTTAAGCCACCGGATGAAGCCTAATTTATGCAGGAGAGGACCGATCAGACTTGCTACGTGAGTGAGCAAACCACTTTCTTTTTTGACCTCGATGGCACGCTGGTCAACACCGACTATGCCAATTACCTCTCTTACAGGGGGGCTATAGCAGCCGTTATGAGGGATGATACTCTGACACCGACCTACGATCCTTCGAGACGTCTCAATCGCAGCTTGCTGAGGACTTTGTACCCCTCCCTCTCACAGTCTGACTATAACAAAATAATCGTGGAGAAAGAGAGACTCTACAGAGATTACCTATCGGAGACTTCCATCGTCAAGGATAATACAGACATTCTCCTCAAGTATGCCCCCACGCACAAGATCGTGCTCGTCACCCATTGCCGACTAAGTAGGGTTCTGGACACGCTATCATACCATGGGCTGACCGATAAGTTTGATACCCTGCTCTGTAGAGAAGCTATTCCTGACGGACAAGCCCCCGATAAGTACAGCAATGCCATCCACCTATTGGGTATCCCGCCCGACCACATCATAGCCTTTGAGGACGAGGAGTCCGAGATAGCCTGTGCACTCAATGCCGGCATTATTACGATCAACCCCAATCACCTTTGACAATGCAAGATTTTATCATCAAGAGCTGCTTATCATGGTACACCCACCCCGCTACAGGTAGCAGAGCGCAGGGGACATTTCTGAGGAGTGACACCTATGCCTACTATCACGACCTTTACCACAGTGGTGACCAGACATACCGTAGCACTCAAGGCACGGTGGAGAATATCATCACGACTCTCAAAAACCAGTTTAGAGACACAGGCATAGACCTTCTGCAACGCACAAGCGAGTATATGCTGGATATACTGAAGAGAGACCTACCTCTCATACTCAGATCGTCGAGAAAGGAAAAGCTTACCATCTGCGTCATTCCCAGATCAAAGGCAGAGAGCAGCTATCTGCCCACGCAGCTCTTCCTCAAGAAAACCATCAAGGCATACGCTACCGACCAAGACGGATTTCAGGACGGGACAGACTATATCATCAGGCATACGGACACCAAGACTACTCACATGAGTAAAAGTGGCTATGGAGGAACCGGGGATATGCCATATCCCGGTATTACGAAGGCTACCTGCAGGATTTCGGAGGAGGTCTGGGGGAAGGACATCTTACTTATAGATGACTTGTACACGGAGGGGGTCAACATTGACGAGGATGCCATCCAGGCATTGCTTGACAATGGTGCCGGGTCGGTGATCTTTTACTCATTGGGCAAAACACTGAAGCGATCAGACCAACAATGATGAAGTACACTGAAAATGCGCTTAATGTACTGACGGCAAAGTCGTACAGAGGGATCGGCAATGCGTGGATAGTAAGGAACTTAAGTCATAACGAAGACGTAGAAACAATCGTCTCCCGTCTCAATCGGAAAAACGACCAAGAGCCTACCAGCATAGAAGCATTCCTGGAGCTGAGGCGAAAGTATGAGTCTGCCATACTTAACAAGCTACACGGCTTCTGTGATGGCTTTGTAGCACTGGGGGACAAGGACTTTCCGGAGCATAGGGGACGTGTGTCAGATGGTAAAAGACCTGTATTTCTCTATTACAAAGGGGACATCAAGTTGCTGGACACGGCTAATACCAATATCTCCGTCATCGGGCTGCTAAATCCCTCAGAGCAAATCGAGTCTCGAGAGAGGCAGATCGTCTCTCAGCTCGTAAAGAATGGTGCAACCATAGTCAGTGGGCTTGCCTTAGGGTGCGACAGCATTTCTCACGAGGAAGCACTGGCGTCCAGAGGAAAAACGATCGCGATCTTGCCAAGTCCTCTGACAGACATCCTACCCACGAGCAACAGGAGCTTGGCATCTCAGATAGTAGAGAAAGGTGGACTCCTGGTGACAGAGTACGGGAATGGCTTCAGGAGCAAAATGGAGCTCAATACACGTTACTTTGAGCGTGATAGGCTTCAGGCTATGTTTTGTAATGCCATAGTGCTGGCAGCAAGTTACTCAAGGGATTCATCGCGCTTGTGGGGAGATCTGGCCGATCAAAAGCTTGACAGTGGCGCACGGTTAGCCATGGGCTTCGCTCAAGAATTCAATATACCTCGTGCTGTGATGTATGACAGAGCCCGTGATGAGGAGGATCCAATGTTTGACCTATCAAGGGAGATCATACAAGAGTCTCCGAGCATAACGATTATCACACCGGACAATATCGCAGACTCCGCTAAGCAGCTCACCTCTATGGGAGAGACGGCCAACCGGCCTCTGAGAGCACCCGGGCTGCCCTTTGAGGACAACTGAGATCCTCGTTGAGATAGAGTCAAACTAATATCGGTATTAGATGAGTGGGCTGAGAGGCCATCGGGCAGAAAGCAGAGGAAGCACCGCCCCATTGAGCAGGGTGATCGAGGTAATGACCTGATTCTTCTTTTCCTCCATAGATTGAGCGTCTTAGACTAAAGTGTGGGACTATCTCTTCAGAAAGAAATACACCTCTTTGCCCTACTCATCCGCCCACCTCTGTTAGACGGGGGTCTCCGTTGATGTGGGTATATTTGTACTGCACAAGTAAGACAATAGTAGCTATGTATCAAGAGATAGACTTCCTCCTGTACAGCATGCCCGACACGGAGGGGAGCGTACAGGTTGTGGTCAAGGACGAGACGGTTTGGTGCTCCCAGAAGGCGATGGCACAGCTCTTCGGAGTGGGTGTACCGGCAATAAGCAAGCACCTAAAGAACATCTTCGATGAAGGGGAGCTGACCCGTGAAGTGGTTATTTCCAAAATGGAAACAACCACTCCTCATGGTGCTATTCCCGACCAGGTACAGATCCGAAGCGTGGACTTCTACAACCTCGATGCGATCATCTCAGTGGGCTACCGAGTCAGCTCCGTGAGAGCAACGAAGTTCCGTCAGTGGGCAACACAAATCCTGAGGGAATACATCCGGAAGGGTTTTGCAATGGATGATGAGCGGCTAAAGCAGGGAACGGCGGTTTTTGGCAAGGATTACTTCCGGGAGCTGCTGGAGCGTGTCCGTTCCATCCGCGCAAGTGAACGCCGCATCTGGCAGCAAATCACCGACATCTACGCTGAGTGCAGTATCGACTACGACAAAAGGTCTCAGACAACGAAGGACTTCTACTCTATGATCCAAAATCGTTTTCACTACGCCATAACTGGGCAGACCGCTGCGGAAATTATCTTTACGAAGGCGGATCACACTAAGGAACACATGGGCCTGACAACGTGGAAGAATGCCCCCTCCGGGAGAATACTCAAATCGGATGTCTCAGTGGCAAAAAACTATCTCGGAGAGGATGAGATCCGCAGGCTCGAGCGAGCTGTCACTTCCTACTTTGACTACATAGAGGGCCAGATCGAGAGACACAACACCTTTACGATGGAGCAATTTACCGTCAGCGTAGACAAGTTTCTCTCTTTTAATGACTACAAGATCCTACCCGACAGAGGGCGCATCTCTGCTACCGAAGCAAAGGCGAAGTCGGAAGCGGAGTATGACATTTTCAATAAGACTCAGCACATCGACTCCGACTTTGACAAGGAAGTAAGGAAAATGCTGAGGTAGCTCCCGATTTGGGCAAAATCAGAGGGTCACAGACAAGACCTCACGAAGAGACTTCCCGCACACACTCTCTCGTAACAGATTTATAGCCAAAGAGACAGGAGAGGACAGGAGGAGACAGAGGGTAGGCGCATATGGCGTAACTTTGCAGCTACAAACATACCTAAGGTCACATAGTTAATGGTCTGATAGATACAGTAACTATGAAAGCAGAGGAAGCACCGCCCCGGGTAGGGGGTGGCGCTTCCTCTGATGGCTATGGGATGGGGATCAGTCTCCGATCATATAGTGGTGGTAGCCCTGTAGGCGCTGCCAGGCTCCACGGGTGAAGTCGGGTACCTCCACGGGAGCAAAGCCGTGCTCGAGGGAGATCTGGGAGAGCGGGATCAGTGAGCACCACTCTGCCATATCGTAGACATCCATATCGAGCGGCAGGCCATTGCGGAGGCAGTAGATGAGGCGGTAGTCCATGATGAAGTCCATACCGCCGTGGCCGCCTACCTCCTTGGCACGCTTCTCCAGCTCACGTGTGATGGGGTGCTTGTACTTCTCGTAGAGCTCCTTCTGCATCTCGGGGCTGACCCAGCTGTGGGTGGACAGGTCGTCCACAGCGGGCATACCGGCCTCCTTCAGGTCCGTGCCGGCAAAGGCGTAGTGCTCGGCAGGGTACTTGGAGGCGTAGCCCTTGGTGCCGGCGACGTTGTACTGGCGGCTGTAGGGGCGATGCGTGGTGACGTCGTGGTGGATGAAGATGGTGCGTCCCTTCTCCGTGCGGATCATCGTCATGGTGTGCTGACCATTGGCCACCTTGGCATCCTTGACTCCGCGTACCTCCTCCAGGTAGGCGGGTAGGTTGCGGGGAGTGGTGTCCATGGAGACGAGGACATTCATCTTATCTCCGCGGTGGAGATCGAGGATCTGAGCAGCGGGACCCATGCCGTGGGTCGGGTAGACATCGCCACGGTGCTTGATATTGTAGTCCATGCGCCAGTCCCCCTCGTAGTAGGGCCAAAACTCCTCGAGATTGTGGATATAGCCACCCTCGGCATAGACGATGTCGCCGAGGAGACCCTTATTCTTCATGTTAAGGGTGGTCATCTCGAAGAAGTCGTAGACGCAATTCTCCAGCATCATGCAGTGCTTGCGGGTCCGCTCGGAGGTGTCGATGAGCGTCCAGATGTCGTCCATCGAGAAGGCGGCAGGCACCTCAACAGCGACGTGCTTGCCCTGCTCCATGGCGTACTTTGCCATCTCAACGTGGGTCTGCCAGTCGGTCACGATGTAGATCAGGTCGAGGTCGGGACGCTCTACGAGCTTCTTCCACGCATCCTCTGATCCGTAGTAGAGCGCTGCCGAGTGGCGGCCATTCTTCTCGAGGATAGCGTTGCTCTTCTCCGCCCGGTCCTGGTGAAGGTCGCAGAGAGCCACTACATCCGTGCCCTCAATGACCGAGAGGCGGTCGACGGCACTCACACCACGCATACCGAGACCGATAATGCCGATCCGGACCGTCTGGAGCTTCGGGGCACGGAAGGCCAGCATATCCTGCTGTCCGGCAGGTCGCTCCGGGACATTTGTCTGGATCATGCGTGAGCAGGACTTCTCCTGTCCTCCCTTCTTGGCGCAGCAGTTCTGAGCCATTGCGGGAGAGATCATAAGTGCGGACAGTAATGCAGCCGCGAGATACTTCATCATTTTCATAAGTTCGTAAGCTTTGATGATTATTTTACCCTTGCATAGAGCAAATATAAAAAATTAGTCCGATATAAACCTCTTTTTGCGGGGTACGAGCAAGAGGAGGCAAGCTCTCTCCCGGAAAGAGGGATGGAAAGCGGTCGTTTTTGCCTACATTTGTGGGACATAAAGAGATACCGATATGACAGACCATAGATACTACTTTTACATTGAGGAGGGGCAGCAGCGAGGACCGGTGGCGATCGATCAGCTACCGGGGCTGATCACACCACAGACTCTCGTCTGGCGGGAGGGGATGGCGGAGTGGATGATTGCTGACCGGATCCCGGAGATCCATGCCCTGCTCAGCCCGGCAGGGAGCGTGACCGCAGACGCACCACAGCAGCCCACCTACCCTGCGCCCCCGGCAATACCGGCAGCACCAAGATCCTTCTATCAGCCGACAAAGCCAAATAACTACCTCGTCTGGTCGATCCTGCTGACGGTCCTCTGTGGCAGCGTCCCCGGTATGATCGGCATCGCCCTCGGGATCACTTGCAACCAGAGGTACGCTGAGGGAGACTACAAGGGAGCCGAGCTGGCATCTTCGATGGCCAAGAACTGCCTCATCGTCAGTGTGGTCTTCGCACTGATCTTGATAGGCATGCTGGTGATGATGCTGACCTCCTTTGGCAGTGCACTGTACTCACTTACCGAAGTGCTGGAGAATAGCTGAGGAAGTCACGGAGACAGGGGCTAATAGTGTGCCTTTGTCTCCTGACCGAGGAGGTCACAATTCACCATAAGTCCTAATTATGGATAAGGAGTACTACTACATAGATGATAAAGGGGAGCAATTTGGTCCCTACACGCTGGAGATCTTTAGGCTGCTGCCACTGAGGAGCCGGAGCTATGTCTGGTCTACAGGCATGGAGGAGTGGATAACCGCCGGGGAGATGAAAGAGCTAGACGGCCTCATCCGGAAGAGCGAGTCCACGCCAGACATCCCCACGGATACAGCCGAGCCGGAGCTCTTGACAGAGAGGGTCGCCCCCGCGACAGAGGATAGTGTCTCAGCGGAGCCGATGCCAAAGACCTGGCTGACGGAGTCGATACTGCTGACGCTCCTCTGCTCGATCATCGGACTGATCCCCTTTTTCCACGGGATGCAGGTACGTACCCTCTACCGCATGGGAGACTACGAGGGGGCTGCGAGAGAGTCAGCGACTGCCAAGAAATGGCTCTTCATCGCTGCAGCCATCGGGCTGGTGGTTGATGCACTCTACCTCTTTTACTTCAAAGATTCTCTTCCCTTCACCCTGCTATGAGACAGAGATACAAGACACTGCTCTTTCTCCTTATGCTCCTCTCCATCACTGACATCCACGGACAGTCCTACCGAGTCATCTCCAATCCCACCGAGGCAATCATCGGTCAGATGGTGCCGGTCCCAGGAGGCTCATTTGTCTTACCCGGGACTGACAAGCCCACGGAGGTGAAGGCCTTCCTGATGGGGACGCACGAGGTGACTCAGAGAGAGTACCACTTCATCACGGGCGAGGATCCATCCTTCTACTCCAGTCCGGACAAGTCGCGCTTGGCACGCTTTGACGGAGAGGGGATCTACCGCAGCGACACTTACAAGAGACCGGTGGAGAGCATCTCCTGGTACGATGCGGTGAACTACTGCAATAAGCTGAGCCTCCACGACAATCTGACACCGGTCTACACCATCACCGGCAACACGGTCACGAGAGACGACGAGGCAGACGGCTACCGGCTGCCTACGGAGGCGGAGTGGATGTGGGCTGCCATGGAGGCGGACAAGACGCAAGTGACGGCCAAGTGGTCCGGCGGTCTCGGGCTGGCACTCCCTCGCTATGCGTGGTACCGGACCAATGCCTATGCGGAGTGGAACCCGCTCTACAACCCTGCCGACATGATCAAGCGACCGGAGTATGGCACCCGCAGCGTCGGTACAAAGAGCCCCAATAAGCTGGGCCTATACGATATGTCCGGAAACGTCTGGGAGTGGTGCGAGGACTGGTATGGAGAGCGGACACCCGCCTACGGAGGACCCTCGGAGGGGGTCTACCGAGTCGCAAAGGGCGGATCCTTCCACTCGCCGGCGCTCGCCCTCCACCTGGACTATAGAAGAAAGCAACTCCCCGACTGCCCCAGTCGACTGATCGGCCTCCGGGTCGTGCGCTCCCTGAGAGCAGACGAGCAGCCAAGCAATACGGATCAGCCATGAGCAACAACACCCTGAGAAGAACCCTCTATCTGCTCCTGCTCACCCTGCCGAACCTCACACAAGCAGCCGGACAGACCTTAGAGATGGCAAAGACACAGATAGATAAACTGGCAGAGATTGACGAAGAAAGCTTCGCCTCGTATGCCGATGACAACACCTACGACGAGGAGTACTTCGGAGAGAAGGAGCCTGCCACCATCTACTACCCCAAGGATCTGAAGGAGAGAGGCAAAGTGCCGGCCGTGATCATCGTGCATGGATTTAATTGCAAGCAGAAGTTTCTCCAAAAGCTCCCAAAGCAACTAAGCTCGCACGGATTTATCTGCATCATATACACTGCCCTGGACCAGAAGCGCCCCTTCCAGTGGCCTCCCGGGCTGATGGCTGCCTACGAGATCCTCCGGGGTGAGAGCATGCGACCGGACAGCCCCATCTACGACCATGTGGACCTCAGTGCGGTGGCACTCGTAGGGCACTCGATGGGTGGTGCCGGAGTACTCCACACCGCCATGATGCCCTACCCCAACGGGCTGAGGGGAAAGATAAAGACCGTCATCGGACTCAATCCTTACAATGGCGGCCCCATGATGGCAGAAGTGGGCGGCGGCGCCAATGACGGACTCGGGGACGACCTCTCTCACCTGCAGATCCCCACGATGATCGTCACCGGCAGCTACGACCTCATTGCCTTCCCATGGAAGTCCCTTGCCTTCTACAACAGCCTCCAAGGACCGGCCAAGCACGCCTTCCTCTCCATCGAGAAGATGGACCATGCCGACTGGTACTTCATCCCGAGCGAACCCAATTACCCGACCGTGCGCGCCATCGTCTACCTCTGGCTGATGGCCTACCTCGCCGATGATCCTGCCTACCGAGATTACTTCGTCGACAGCCCCGGCAGTGCCTTTGACAGGTACATCAAGCCGGTCCTCGGCAACACCCCCAATCCCCTCACGCGCGGTGGTGAGCCCTTCCCGCCCTACCTGCTGTCGGATGGAGGTCTCGACCCCGCAGCGAAGGACGAGCGTCCCGCTGATTAGCGCTACTGTCCAGAGACTGTCTGTCGACATGGATAGAAGAAAGGGCTGACGCCGGAGAGTGGCGTCAGCCCTTTCCTGTTAGACAATGGTTTTTCCCTGGCGGTTGCGATCACATTTGTGTAGGGAAAACAACTCCAATGCCACGTCAAGAACGCCCTCACCAATTTTCATATGGCCAACCTCCTCTATCCCTCTGAGAGCTATTGCGACGAGCCACTCTACCACTCCGAGACGAGACTGAAGTGAGAAGTGCTGAGACCGGATCTCGATGGGACCGAGAGACGCGCAGCCTCCGTAGCGGGGGTGGCGGAGCTACTTAGCGAAGGATCAGGACATCGCCCTCCTGGGGGATATAGGCGGGGTCAAGCTTATTCATCTGGTAGAGAGAGCGCAGCTGGATGCCGTATCTCTGGGCTATGCCGTGGATCGACTCCCCTACCCTCACCTCATGGCGGTAGTATGGCGGATCGGCACGACGGAGCTTCCTCTGGAGGTAGATGATGTCTCCCTCCTCGATCGGGTAGCCGGGCGGGAAGTCGTTGTAGTCAGTGAGTTTCTTCTCCGAGATATCGAGGTCACGAGCGATGCTGGCGAGATCGTCATCCTTCTTGGCAAGGACGTAGAGGAGTCCATAGCTCTTGTAGATCTCACGGACACCTGCAGGGGTCGTCTCCCTCGTTGCCGGCTTCTCGTATCTCATGGGAGGCTTACTGCTGACGGTTCGCCGTGGTTGCTCAGGTCGGTTGTAGGCGTAGTCTCGCTCCACGTTGCCGTCCACCAGCAGGTAGAGCTGATAGTCCTCGATGATCTTGATGAGCTTATTGGCATAGCCTCGGTCGGTGGCATAGCCGGCACTCTGAAGTCCCTTTGCCCAGCTCTTGTAGTCCGCCATGTCGAGAGCAAAGAGAGAGCTGTACCGGCGATTCCGAGTGAGGAACTGCCCATGGTCGAGGTAGGAGTCGAGCGGATCGTCGTATACCCTGAAGCAGTCGCGAGGGTTGTCGTCTCGATGGTAGGTGCGCGCACCGCTCCAGCCATTGTGACACTTGATACCGAAGTGATTATTGGACTTCTGCGCCAGAGCACTACCACCGGCCCCACTCTCCAGCAGACCCTGAGCCATGGTGATGGAAGCAGGGATGCCAAACTCTCGCTGGCTCTGTAGTGCAGCAGGGGCATACTGTCGGATGTAGGCGTTGTAGGAGGGGTTCTTCCCCGGCATAGGCATACGGCTCACCTGCTGATTGGCAGCATTTCGGGTGCTACCGCAGCCGGTAAGGAGCAGGAGCGGTAAGAGGAGGGCGAGGACTTTACGAGTCATGGCAGCTTACTTATTATCTAAGACGATACGTCCCTGAGCATCCGTGCCGGATATGGGGAGAGCTGTGGAGCAGTCGAGGTCAATGCAGTACGAGAGAGCCTCCGCCTTCCCCACACGGAGGAGGCGCTGGTAGTGGTCGCTCTGCTTGATGGCACCCACGATGTCAGACGAGTGACTGCGGTAGTAGTCGAGCACCATCCGCACCGCATCACTGCCGAGCGTGTGGCTACCCGAGAGGCGGTCAGCAAGGGCAGCACCGAAGAGAGCATCCTCAATGCAGACGTGCCCCTCCCAGCCGGCACAGACGGAGAGGACATTGCGTCCCCGGCAGTACTCAGCCACAGCGCCGATATTGGTGAATGCCCCGACGACCACACTATGCTCCGGTCCGAAGCTCATACACTTCTTCAGCGTGCGGGTGCCATTGGTGGTGGTGAAGTAGATCTCCTTGTCTCGCACCTGCTCGGGGCCATACTCGAGCGGGTCGTTACCGAGATCAGCGAAGTCGCACTTGACACACTTCCGCTCCGCCCCGACGAGGTGCCCCGCCGCTGCTGCCGCCTTTGCTTCCTCGATGGTCTCTATGGGAAAGATCCGTCGGACACCGTTGTCGAAGGCAGCGACCATCGTCGAGCTGGCTCTGAGGATGTCAACCACCACAAAGGTGGTCGGCTCAGTAGGTCTGTAGACATCAAGCAACTCGGGGGAGAGAACAATATCGATCGTATTCATGATAAAAGACTTTGACGTATAGATGAAATAGCCTCGGCATCGGTAACTCTGAAGTCTCTCTCAGGGATCTGAGCCGAGGACGAAGGTGGAAATGCCACTGAGGAGTGACGCATCGAGCTGCCCCTCAGCCTTGCAAAGGTACCATGAATCGCAGAGACACCGGTGGACCGGACCACATAACGTGCATTGTCGGCCGTGATGCCACTGCCCGCCATGATGCTGATGCGTCCATCGGCCTGCTCCACTAAGTGGCGGATGCGATCCAGACTGGCCACTGCCGAGGGGGTGCCGCCCGATGTGAGAATGCAGGTAAAACCGAGAGCGACCGCCTGCTCCAGAGCCGTCTCCAGCGATGCCGCCCGATCAAATGCCCGATGAAGCGTGACCGGAAGACCCTCTGCCTCACGGATCAGCCGGCGGCAGAGCTCGTCGTCTAAGTCTCCATCCGGAGTAAGGGCTCCGAGCGAGAAACCGGCCACACCCAGCCGACGCAAAGCCCGGATATCCTCCAGCATAACATCAACCTCAGTCCCAGAGTAGAGGAAGTCACCCGAGCGGGGACGGATGATCGGGATGATGGGGAGATGACAGCAGCGAAGGACTGTCGCCACAGTGCCGTAGGAAGGCGTGGTACCACCCTCCGAGAGGGCGGCACAGAGCTCTACCCGACTCGCCCCGCCTCGCTCTGCCTCGAGGCATGAGGGGAGATCACCGGCACAATTCTCAATGATGAGTTCACTTTCCTTCATTTCTCAGCAGGTCATTTAGGGTGTGAAAGGTCAGCTTGCCCTTCTCCACATCAGGATGCGAGATCTGTATCGTCTTCGTCTCCCCCGGGAGCAGATCAAAGAAATTATCCGAGTAGAGAGCACCCTGCCAAGGGGACTCAATGAAGAGGTCCTTGATCAAGGTCTCAGCAGTAATGGTAACCGTCAGCCCCCTCTCTGTCAGTCGCTCCTCGACCAAATAGCGAGGACGTGGCAGTTTCATCTGCCTGGGACGGACGTTGTAGTAGAGCTGGCGTGCGATCTCCTTCCCATCGCCTTGCCTCACGATCAACTGTGCAAGGATGGTATCGGAGGTGAGCGGTCTCCGGAGTCGAGTCACCTCCGCAGAGAGGGGGGGCTCTGTCACCCGGCAGGCATAGTAGGAAGGGCTCGCAAGGAGGCTCCCGTCTGTCCGCATCCAGGTCACCTCCACATCGACAGAGCCCCTAAGCAACGGGTCATCGGAGACGAGACAGAGGGCGAGTGAGTCTCCCCGCTCCACCAGGTCGATGATCGTGGGTCGGTAGGCGCGCTCCACCGCATAGTGGAGTGCCTTGTGATTGCCCCAGTAGTCGACGGAGGACCAGCTGACCGTGGGCCAGACATCATTGATCTGCCAGTAGAGCGAGCCGGCATTGTCAGGATAGGCGCGACGGACGGCACGGATGGCATAGCCGGTAGCATCTCGCTGCTCGAGGAGACTCAGGTAAGTGAAGTCGGCAAAGCTCTTGGGCGTCGGGTAGTCCCGCTCCATATAGAGTCGCAACCGCTCATTGCCTCCCGGGGAGCGCTGCCGATGCGCCACGAGAGGATGGTCGAGGCTGAGGGAGTCCGCCTCCGGAGCAAAGCTCCTGACGGTCTTCATCTCGGGGAAGGACTGTAGCCCGTACTCGCTTGCGAAGCGCCCTGCGTGGTGATCAAACGTGGTGTAGTCCTCTTCGCCAAACCACATACCCCAGTAGTGTGCATCGCTGCGTGAGAGGCTCTCGAGGTCGCCCCAGTTGGAGTCATACGGCGAGCCGTGTATGTAGTCCACATGCGGGGCGTAGCGAGCGACGCTCTCAGGGAGGAGCTCCCCGAAGAGCTTCTCATACCCTGTCGTCATCCCCTGCCAGACCTCGGGATTGTACTTTGACTTCCAGCCCCAGTGACGCATTCCCTCGCGGACCTCATTGTTGCCGCAGAGGAGTGCCAGGGAGGGGTGATTGCGGAGGCGCGAGAGCTGATCCGCCACTTCGCACCGCACGTTTTCCATAAAGGCGGGGTCGCTCGGATAGGTGGTGCAGGCAAAGGGGAAGTCCTGCCAAATCAGGATCCCGAAGCGATCTGCCAGCTCGTAAAACTCCTCCGTCTCGTAGATCCCTCCGCCCCAGACACGCAGCATATTGAAGTGCGCCGATAGCACGTCCTCCACGAAGAATTGCTCGAGGCTCCTCCCGTGGTCGCCCATACGGCGATCGTGCGGGAGGTAATTGGCCCCCTTGGCGTAGAAAGGTCGGCGATTGACCACGAAACGGAACGCCCCATCCGTCTGATCAAGGTGCACCTCCCGCAGCCCCACTCGGAGGCTGTCCCTCTCTCCCGTCGTGTCCTGATAGATCAGCGTGTAGCGATCTGCCTCACCCCATCCGTGTGGCATCCAGAGCCGTGGTCTCGGGATGGAGAAGGCGATCGAGTCACCCGTCATCACCGTACGCTCCAGCTCCACACCATCCGGATCGAGGAGCGTGAGGGATGCCCCCTGCGCTCTCTGGCTGCCACTCACAGTGAGAGTAGCTGAGGTCGGCTCCGTACCGCTCCACTCGATCTTACTGCGGACGT
Source organism: Porphyromonas sp. HMSC065F10 (assembly GCF_001808555.1). Classification (GTDB taxonomy): domain Bacteria; phylum Bacteroidota; class Bacteroidia; order Bacteroidales; family Porphyromonadaceae; genus Porphyromonas_A. The sequence goes on along the minus strand of NZ_KV793766.1, from coordinate 14,515 downwards.
AAAAGTCCTCCGGATGAAGTCGCTCCTTTCGCTCCACAATGGGCTGTGCAAAAAGACCCATCGAGATCAGCCGGGGTGCCCAGTCCCAACCGTAGTGGTAGGGGGCTGTCCGGATGTATGGGCTGTAGAATATTTTTGCACGATCATTATCGGCAGGATAATTGAATCCATTGCTCTCGTAGAGGAGCTGACCGACCTTCGTCGGTGAGAGGAGACGGATCACCAGCCGATTGGTCCCGGAGCGGAGATGACCATCAAGGTCATACGCATAGGTCCGGAAGAGGTTTTCTGTACGACCAAGCAGCGCGCCATTGAGATAGACCTCCGCAAAAGTATCGACCCACCTGAGGCGCAACCGATAGTCGGAGAGCTCCGCACCCGACAGCTCAAAGGTGGTCCGGTAGACCCACTCCCTATCGCTCACCCACTGGATGCTGTCCTCGGAGGTGCCGACAAAGGGATGAGGGATCAACCCTTGACGGAGCAGGTCCCGCTGCACCATGGAGGGGATCTCCACAGCGACAGAGGTCGAGTCGGGCTGTCCCTCCTCCGTCAGGTCGAAGTGACTCAGGACGATCTGAGCAGTGAGCGATGGCATGAGGGCAAGCAGAGAGAGGGCAAGGAGAGCTCTTCGGACAAGCATGGGGGACTGTGAAATAAAAAGAGGAAGATCTGCGTCCGACAGAGACAGCTGATCTTCCTCTTGCATACTATAGAGACTTACTTCTTCAGCGCAATGTGCAGCTCATCCAACTGCTTCTGGTCCACAGTGGCAGGAGCATCTACCATCACATCGCGACCGGAGGTATTCTTCGGGAAAGCGATCGTATCGCGGATGCTGTCCAAGCCGGCGAAGAGGGAGACCCAGCGGTCGAAGCCATAAGCGATGCCTCCATGGGGCGGTGCACCATACTTGAAAGCATTCATCAGGAAGCCAAATTGCTCCTGTGCACGCTCCTCGGTGAAGCCGAGGGCATGGAACATCCGGTCCTGAAGCTTGGTGTCGTGGATTCGGATCGAGCCACCACCCACTTCGACACCATTGATCACCATGTCGTAGGCGTAGGCTCGCACCTTACCGGGATCGGTCTCCAGCAGCGGGATGTCCTCCTCCATAGGCATGGTGAAGGGGTGGTGCATGGCCATATAGCGCCCCTCCTCCTCGCTCCACTCAAAGAGCGGGAAATTGACCACCCAGAGGCACTTGAAGTTCATCGGGTCCATCAGGCCCTCACGGCGCCCCATCTGGAGACGGAGACGTCCCAGCTGAGTCCTACACTTCATCGCATCGTCACCACAGAGGATCAGGATCAGGTCACCCGGCTCAGCCTTCATAACATCGCGCAGAGAAGCCCTCTGCTCCTCGGAGTAGAACTTATCGACACTGCTCTTGACGCTGCCATCCTCGTTGATGCGCGCATAGATCAGCCCCTTGGCCCCCACCTGCGGACTCTTCACGTAGTCGGTCAGCTCATCGAGCTGCTTGCGGGTATAGCTGGCGCAGCCCTTGGCACAGATACCTCCGATGTAGGAGGCCTCATCGAAGACCCCAAATCCGGTCTCAGTGATCGTCTCCTTGAGCTCCACGATCCGCATGTCAAAGCGCATATCCGGCTTATCAGAGCCGTAGTACTTCATCGCATCCTGCCAGTCCATCTTGAGGTAAGGCTCCGTCTGCTCAATGCCGAGGATCTCCTTGAATAGGTACTTGCTCAGTCCCTCAAAGGTGTCTGTCACATCATCCTGATGGACGTAGCTCATCTCGCAGTCGATCTGGGTAAACTCCGGCTGACGATCGGCTCGCAGATCCTCATCTCGGAAGCACTTCACCACCTGGAAGTACCGGTCGATACCGGCAATCATCAGTAGTTGCTTATAGGTCTGAGGGGACTGTGGGAGGGCGTAGAATTGTCCCGGATTCATCCTCGAGGGGACGATGAAGTCTCGCGCCCCCTCCGGGGTAGACTTGATCAGAAAAGGCGTCTCCACCTCCATAAACTGCTGCCCGTCGAGGTAGCGACGGATCAGCTGCGCCATCCGGTGGCGGAGGGCGAGATTGCGTACCACACTGGGGCGGCGGATGTCGAGGTAGCGGTACTTCATCCGCAGCTCATCCCCGCCATCAGACTCCTCCTCGATCGTGAAGGGAGGGGTCTCGGAGGCGGAGAGGATATTGAGCGAGTGGACATCGATCTCAATGTCACCGGTAGGCATCTTGGGGTTCTTCGAGGAGCGCTCCACGACGGTACCGACTGCCTGGATCACATACTCTCGACCGATCTCAGATGCCTTCTCGAGCTGCTCATGGCTACTGCTCTCAGCGAGGACCAGCTGGGTGATCCCATACCGATCACGAAGGTCGATAAAGGTCATCCCGCCCATCTTACGTATCCGCTGCACCCATCCGGCCAGCGTCACCTCGGAGCCAATATCGGAGGCGCGAAGCTCTCCACAAGTCTTTGTTCTATACATGATATCTCACACTATGTGCGACTAACTCCGTACGAGCAGCCGCACGAGGATTATTTTATTCTCTGATGCTCTCAGTATCTCTGCGCTAAACTTTGGAGAAAGCTCCACCACCTCGCCCCGACCGGGGATAGACTGGCTGACCGACATGATATAGCCGGCTATGGTCTTGAAGTCCTCCTCCTCCGGCAGTCCGATCTCAAACTTATCATTAATATCATCCAGCCCGGCACGACCTGAGAGTATGTACTCCTCCTCGCTTACTTTACGCATAACGATATGCACCGTATCGTGCTCGTCCTCGATGTCACCGAAGATCTCCTCTACGATATCCTCGAGGGTGACTATCCCGGAGGTCCCTCCCAGCTCGTCAACCACGATCGCAAGGCCTCGCTTGCGCAGCAGGAGGCTCTGCATTACCTTCTCTATCGTAAGTGTCTCCGGCACATAGATCGTCTCCTTGATATGCTCCTGCCAGCGACTTCCGTCCTTGTGGCAGCGAAACATCTCCGTGCTGTGGATGTAGCCGATCACATTATCTATCGACTCGCGGTAGACGATGATCTTGGAGTAGCCGGTCTTGATGAAGAGGTCCAGCAGCTCCTCCATAGAGGTATCCTCCTCGACAGCAGAGAGCTCGTTGCGAGGGATGAGACAGTCGCGGACCTGTATGTCCGGAAACTCGAGGGCATTCTGCAGCAACATAGCCTCATGCCTCACCGTAGGATCGTCCTCCGAGGAGGTGTTTTGCCGGATGTAGTAGTCGAGGTCGACCTTACCGAGAGGGCTCTGGTCATTGGTCTTTCCCTTGATCCCAAAGAGGAGTAGGAAGAGGTTTGTCAGCCCGCCTGCCAGTATCGTGATCGGGTAGAAGATGACATAGGCAAAGGTGAGGGGGAGCGAGGCAAATTGCATATACTCATTGGGTCTCGCCTTAGCCACAGACTTCGGGACATACTCCCCAAAGATGATCACCACCGCTGTGGAGATCAGCGTCTGGATCAGCACGATCAGGAAGGCATTGGTCATCCACTGCCTCAGTAGCGGCTCAAGGAGAGCGGCAAAGAGCAACCCGTAGATGACATTGATCACATTATTCGCCACGAGGACGGTGGTGATGTACTTCCCGGGGCGATCAAAGAGAAAGGTCTGAGCCTTACTCCCCACCCCCCGCTTGGCCTTATCCAGCTCCACCTGCAGTCGATCCGATGCAAGGAAAGCGGTCTCCGACCCGCTGAAGAAGGCCGAGAGCAAGACACAGAGTACTATGTAGAAGTAGATCATCGACTTAACGCTGCTTCCACCTCACTACAGAGGGGCGATAGACAAAGATACATAACCCTCAACTCTATCTCGATGGTCTGTAGGGATTGGTCCGCGCAGGAGACCGCCTCATCATGAGAGAGTCGCGCGGGCGTAAGGGAGGTATCGCCACACTATCCGGAGACATCACCGAGTCGGTCGCGGAGGGCGTAGCCGGTGACGAGGTCACCTCACCATCCTCATTGACATCCATATGCCCTGCCGTATCGTACAGCTCGTACATCGTCATGTACTGATTACTCTTGAAGCCAAAGCGACTCCGCAGCTCCTCACCCGGTCCTCTCAGGATCCTGATGCTGTCGTGGGAGTAGACCAGCTCATTATCCTCGTCCCAGAAGAGGTGGTTCCCGAAGAACTGAGTCCCCTCCCTATTGAGGATATGGATATTCTCCTTCAGCTCCCAGAGGTGACGCGACACGTGGTAGTAGGCAGTGTCGGCAACAATCGAGGCCTGCGTCTGAAAGAGCGTGTCAAACTGCTCCAGATAGATCCCCTGAGGGAAGACCCACTGATCCTCAGGCTCACTACGGGTTAGCCAGAGGTCGGTCACCATCTTATACTTCGTCACTCCACTGTCGGAGATAAAGGTCACCACATCCTTCGTGATCGAGGTGTACCCCAGGCTATCAATGGACCTACTGACCAAGTCGGACTTACGCCCCTTGCATCCGGTCATCAGCAGAGCCGAGAGTAAGACAAAGAAGAAGCAGGTGCGACCCCACAAGGTGGAGTACACCGGCTTCTTGCTCTGACTATGTATCGATAAGGATCCTATCTCAGGCTCCTCCATGAGGACTTAGTAATGAAAGGGTACGATGGGCGTACGGACCGACCAGCGATCAGCGTACGCGGATGGTGGTCGTCTCACCGATCCACCCCCCTACGGTAAAGGACTGACCCTCCTGCAGGTCGGGGTGCATAAAGATATCCTCCTTGGCGGGATAGGCAGCCGAGTAGGTGCCGATCAGCTTATTCGCCTGGGCAGTCACGCTTGGGTCAATAGCCTTTGCGCGAGCAGCCTTGTCGACGACGAGACAGTAGACGACACGCTGCTTCACCGGATCATCCGGGTAGATGCTGCTGGCGGTAGAGGCGTACATGCTGGCGATGAGGAGCATCGGAGCACCGAATCCCGGCTTAGCAGCCATTGCAGCATTGCAGTACTGGCGAGAAGTGCCGTAGCTGTGACGATCGTAGTACATCACTGCGAGGGCGTAGTTGGCCTCTCCCTTCTCGTCAGCATCGGTACTGAGATCGATAGCCTTCTTGTAGTACTCCTCGGCCTTAGTATAATTCTTATCAGCGAGCGCCTTACGTGCCACACCGAGAGCGGCAGAGGAGCTCGGCTCAAGATTGAACATCGCCTCAGAGGCGGCATAGTAGGAGGGGCTCTCCGTGCAGCCTACACTCTGGAAGAGGGCAATCGTCTCCTTGAGGAAAGTCTTGTCGGTATTCTTCTCCTTGATCTGAGGACCATAGATTGACTCCATCACATCACAGCTGGCGGCACCACTGGCAGCAAAGGCCTGCAGTGAAGTGGCCTGATAGCTGGCGATTGCCTCAGCGCGACTCGTATTTCCCTCCGCCTCAGCGGTAGCCTTAGCCTCAGCATAGAGCTTGTCAACAAAGGTCTGGTCCTTCACATACTGCGCCTTGAAACTCTGGTCCAGAGAGGAGCGGAGCATCGAGGAGTAGGTGAAGTAGTAAAGCGTCAGGGGGTCGGTCTTAGCGCCTCGCTTGTCGATCACCGGCTTGAGGCGGTCATACATCTTGACATAGTCCACCTCATTAGGGTAATACTTCAGCTGATCGGAGATCATACTACCGAGAATGTAGTCCTCACCGGTCTCCTCATCGTCACCGAAGTACTTGATACGACTATTGTACATATCCATCAGCCCCTCGAAAGCTTTCTTCTTATCCTCAGGGGTCTTGGCATTATCAATCTGCCAAGTGTAGATCTCGGCACCTTGGATATAAAGACTCTTGGACTGAGCAGGGCACTCATCATAAACGCGCTTCCAGAAGGTGTAGGCATCTACGTAGTTCTTACTCTTAAGGTAGATCTTGTAGAACTTGGTGTTCTTGGCGCAAGCGGCCGTATCCGGCTCAGCTGTCGTGGAGGGGGTCACATAGGTGCCGGCGTAAGCCGAGAGTCCTAATCCTAGTGCGAGGGTGAAAAGTAACGATTTCATTGATATGAGTTTGATTTTTAGTTTTCAGTATTGTTTTCCGAATGCTTCATCGGTACAAGTATGATGAAAATATCCGGGATAGGTTTACTTTATCAATAGATCTTGAGCTTGCGGAACCATGTCTCATTGAAGGCAAAGCCCAGAGTGAGCCGGAGCATATCGCTGCTGAAGCCGCTCTCCTTAGCTGCCAAGCCGTGCTTGTACTCAAGTGAGAGATTGAGGGCTGAGTTGCGCTCAAGACCATAGAGGAGGATCGGCAGCCCTACACCAACGGAGGCACCGATATACTTCATCTGCCCGATGGGTGCCACCTCGTAGTAGGAGGTGGAGAAATTGATACCACCGGAGTAGGTGATCAGCCTGCCGTAATTTCTTGAGTATGGGTCCGGGAGGATCTGAAAGCCCGCTGCAGCGTAGTAGCTATTCTTAAGCTGTAGCCCATCCCCTGCAAAAATATTGGGGACGCTGCTCCAGAGTGAGGTCTTGAGGTCCGCTGATACGGCATACTTCGTCGGTCGCACCCACGCCAATCCCACCCCTACGGTGTGAGGGGTAGAGGTCTCGAGGACCACATCCTTATTCTCAATGTCGGGGCGAGTCTGCGAGTTGACATTCCGATTGACGATCAGGGTAGCCTTAGGCTTGAGGGGTAGGCCGGGGCTGTAAGTGGCTCCGAGGACGATCTGATCCCGTGCAGCATCGGGAGTCGCTGTCGAGCGGGCAGGCAGGAGGAGCTTATACTGCAGTCCCGCCTCAGCCTGGAAGGAGCTGATCCTCAGCCGATGGGTCTCCATACTCTGAGTGAGCTGGGAGAAATTGGGCACCATGGTCCAGGTGTGAGTCTCTGACCCGAAGAGGTACTTCGCACTGACTCCGAGAGAGAGGTTTCGCACCACCTCGGCACCGATGCCGAGATAGGCGGTCTGGAAGGAGCCCTTGCCGGAAAAGCTCTGGAGATACTTCACCCCATCAGTGTCACCCTCGACACTCTGAGTAGTAGACATACCATACCCGGTGTAGAAGGAGGGGATCAGCCCGAGGCTAAGCGCCACACGGTCACCATAGACAGGAAATTGCACAGCTATATAGTCCAGCCCGCCCTGCAGAGAGGGCTTGCGTACCGTGTCATCTCGATATAGCCCAAAGTGCGCCGACGTCGCCACGTCCATGATGAAGGAGAGGGAGTCTGTGGAGGCAAAGGCAGCGGGGTTGGTAAAATTGATCGCCTTAGGGCTACTCATGGCAATACCGACACCGCCCGTCCCTCGCCAGAGCGTAGGGGTGGCGTAGGCAGGGATGCCATAGCCATACCGAGTGGTAGGCGAGGACTGCATATCCTGAGCCTGCAGCGATATGCCGGCAAGACCGGTCAGGGTGAGTATGGTGAAGACAGTCGAGTAAAGTCTTATCCTCGGGGATAGCATACGTGATGATGATTTGTTAGTCCACTCATGCGAGCTATAGCACCCACACAAAGTTGAGGACAAATATCGGTAATTCTACACTGCTTCGCAAATCTTCCACCGCGACACCTCCCCTGTGCCCCCTTCCAAGACATCTCCGGTGACACTACCCGCCCGCAAGCCGCACCTTTCCTCGACACAGACACCATATAAATAAGGAAAAAGCGAGAGGGAGTCCGGGATAGTTCCCAAGTCCTCTTGTGCTTACAGCTTTTTTTATTAGGTTTGTCAGTGGTAAAACTCATTTGCAAGATCATTTATGTCCAAATACAAGCGAGTACTGCTCAAGCTCAGCGGGGAGTCCCTCCAGGGAGCTCAGGGCTATGGCATAGACCCTGAGAAACTTAGCGCCTACGCCAAGGAGATCAAGGAGGTGGCAGACGCCACCGGGACCGAGATTGCCATCGTCATCGGTGGGGGGAATATCTTCAGGGGACTGACCGGCATCGGCAAGGGAGTCGATCGCGTCAAGGGCGATCAGATGGGGATGCTCGCCACGGCGATCAATAGCCTCGGTCTATCAGCCGCACTGGAGACTGCCGGGCTGGACTCTGTAGTCTTCACCGCCATACAGATGGCTCCGGTGGGTCGCTTCTACAATAAGTGGGACGCTCTCGCAGCACTGCGGGAGGGCAAGATAGCGATCTGCTCCTGCGGCACCGGCAACCCCTTCTTCACCACCGACACCGGCGCCTCCCTCCGAGCTGTGGAGCTGGAGTGCGATGCGATGCTTAAGGGGACCCGTGTTGACGGCATCTACACCGCCGACCCTGAGAAGGACCCCACCGCAACCAAGTACGACACCATCACCTACGATGAGATCTATGCCAAGCACCTCCGCGTGATGGATCTCACCGCCACAGCTATGTGCCGGGAGAATGGGATGCCGATAGTCGTATTTAATATGGACAAGCCCGGCAACCTCATGCGACTCCTCTCCGGTGAGAGCGTCGGCACACTCGTCACCGAATAACCAACCACCGCCTCCGGCGGACCATACAGATACAAACCAGATTATGGAAGACTTAGACAAGATCCTCACCAAAGCCGGCAAGATGATGGGAGACTCCATCTCGTCGCTGCAAGATCGTCTCGACAAGATTCGCGCAGGACGCGCCAATCCGAAGCTCCTCGACGACATCCGTGTGGAGTACTACGGAAACCTCACTCCTCTCAAGAACGTCGCCACCGTCACTGTGCCGGATGCCCGCACGATGATCATCACTCCGTGGGAGAAGAAAGTCCTGAAGGACATTGAGAAAGCGGTCATTGACTCTAGTCTTGGCATCACCCCAAGCAATAACGGAGAGAACATCCGCATCACCATACCCCCGCTGACCGGTGAGCGCCGCCAGGAACTGGCCAAGCAGGTCAAGGCAGAGTGCGAGGAGGCCCGCATCAGCGTACGTAACGCTCGCCGCGATGCCAATGACTCGCTCAAGAAGCTGCTCAATGACGGTCTCTCGGAGGATGTCGAGCGCGATGCTGAGAATGACGTCCAAAAGCTCCACGACAAGTACATCAAGCAGATCGAGGAGTGCTACAATACTAAGGAGAAGGAGATCATGACCGTCTGAGGTCACGCTCCGGGAGAGAGTCCATGGAAGGAGTTGTTACCTGCTGTCAGGGAGATGTCTACACGATCGTAGCTGACGGCGTGGAGTATCGCTGTCACCTACGGGGGCACTTCAAGACGGCTGACATCAAGTCGACCAACCCCATCGCGGTGGGCGACTTTGTCACCTTCTCACCCCCCGCCACCGAGGACGGCGACTTCGGCTGGATCACCGAGGTGGCAGACCGACGTAATTACATTGTACGGCGGTCCGTCAACCTCTCCAAGCAGTCGCACATCCTCGCAGCCAACCTGGATCGGGCGATACTCTTAGTGACGATCAATTACCCAATCACCGGCACGACCTTCATCGACCGCTTCCTCGCCACGGCTCAGGCCTACGATGTGGAGACGATCATAGTCTTCAATAAGACCGATCGGTACAACTCCTCGGAGAGCGTTGAGATGGCTCAGATGAAGGAGCTCTACGAGAGCATCGGATACCGCTGTCTCGTCATCTCGGCACGGGAGGGCACCGGGATGGACGAGCTGCGACAGGAGCTGACGCATGGCGTCACACTCCTTGCCGGTCACTCCGGTGCCGGCAAGTCCACGATCAGCAACCTCCTCTGCCCCGGCGCCAACCGCCGGACGATGGAGGTCTCTGAGCAGACCAATCTCGGGGTCCACACCACCACCTACTCTCAGATGTACCCCATCGAGGGCACTGAGGATGGATTTCTGATCGACACACCGGGGATCAAGGGGTTTGGCTCCTTTGACTTTGACAAGGGGGATATAGACGGCTACTTCCCGGATATCTTTGCCTACGCAAAGGACTGCCACTACACCAATTGCAGCCATACCCACGAGCCCAAGTGTGCCGTACTGCGTGCGGTGCGCGACGGACTGATAGCCCCATCGCGCTACAAGAGCTACCTCAGTATGCTCTACGAGGATAGCGAGGAGAAGTACCGACTTCCACAGTAAGCCCCGATGCGATAGGCCCCACCTATCAGGCTCAGAGATCCCAACCCTGTCACTACCAGATAAGTCCCTGCCGAGAGTCCAGCACTCTCGACAGGGACTTTTTTTGTGCCAAAATCTAATACCGATATTGAGAATGTTGCACGAAGTGCCTTATTCTCGCACATTTGTTTCAAATGTGCTGAGACTTTGCACGAAGGATGAGATGCAAGGCGCTGAGGATGAGACCGAAAGGAGCGTACTCACGTACGTGACTGAGACCGAATTCCGAAAGCGACGCAACAGATCGCCTTCGTGCAACAGTCTCATATCAGTGATTTCTTTTACCGATATTAGTGATCTCTAATACCGATATTAGGTGCGACTAATATCGGTATTAGAAAAGACTCAGACAGGACTGACCTCGACCACTGAGAGGGTAGAGGGGAAGGAGCCGGCCTAAAAAAGCCCCTCGCATCATTTATTTCGCTATATTTATCCCATTAATGATGAATATCGTGATGAGACAGCATAGACACATCGCCCTTCTCGGCTTCCTCTTGGGACTCCTGACGCTCAGCCTCACCGGCAATGCGCAGACTGACAGCCTCAGGAGTGAGATGATGCGGGGCAACACCTCCGGGATGGAGAGCTACATCAAGGGTCTGAGCAAAGCCAAGCGAAGGACCCTCCCCAATCGTACCCTGCTCACGGAGATAGCCCTCGCACACTACGACCTGAGCGAGGCGTCAGACCAGCTTGCGGGGATCGAGTCGCTCCGCTCCTCGGATGCTCAGCAGGCTACTATCGAAGAGCTGACCAAGAGACTCAAGGCAGCAGAGCGCACCTCCTCCGGTCTCGTCAGGATGCAGCTCTATACCTACCGCACCGGGAGTGAAGAGGGACTGCTGTCGGACCTAAGTCGCGAGGCGCCTTCGGTCGGTCAGCTGAGCCGAGCCGCCTTTGTGAGCGCTGACGGGAGGGAGCGCTGGCAGGTGGTCTCCGACACTCTCGGGCACGACCACTTGGTGGTGACCGGACGACTGGGTGACGGCACCTGGGATAGCGAGAGTGCGAGAGAGGTGGAGATCCTCGGGCTGGAGGGCGGTCGGATAGCCTATCCCTACCTGCTGGCAGATGGGGAGACGATAAGCTTTGCCTACAGTGGCCCCGAGTCACTCGGGGGCTATGACCTCTTCATTTCGAGGTACGATCGTGAGGGCGGACGCCTGCTGGTGCCTCAGCAGCTCCCCGCCCCCTACAACACACTGGCGGGCGACTACCTGCTGCTTCGCGACGAGGAGAGAGGGGTCGACTGGCTACTCACCGACCGAGGCACATCGGCTCCAGAGGTACTCGCTCTCTACGCACTCTCTCACCGCACGGAGCGACAAGACGTGGTGACGAAGGAGCTGGCGTGGATGATGGGGGACAGCATCATGCAGTCCGGCATCGCCCTGCCTCCCCCCGTCCGTGGGGCGGAGGTGAAGGGGGCACAGGCCGCACGGGAACCGCTATTCTGGCTTGGAGAGACGCCCATACATGACCAGAGTAGCCTGGCCGGCAGAGAGTCACGGCACTTCCTCGAGCAGTATACCGAGCGAGCGAATCGACTCTCCACCCTTCGGACTAAGCTTGAGTCGCTCCGTAAGCGCTTTGAGACGGATAGGTCCGTGAAGGGCGAGATACTCGAGCTGGAGAGACAGGAGCAGCTACTCGGGAGGGAGCTCTTTGACCTCCGAAATAAGGTGATAGCTCTTGAGAACAAAGCAAAGTAACCACGATTTTACACTTATATAACTATGTCGATAGGATTAATTATCATCATCGTACTGCTCGCCATAGTGGCGGCAGCACTTCTGGTCGGAGAGGTTTTCTTGGTCCCGGGAGTGGGCTTTGCCGGTCTGCTCGGGGTGGGCACGGTGGCAGGTGCCGAGTACTACCTCATCCGGGGGGGATACGACACCATGGCGGTGATTTTTGCCCTCCTCACGATCGTCTTCTTCTGCATAGCCGCCTACATCATGAGCCGGAAGAAGGTGGTCCGCAAGGTCGCTCTCTCGAGCGAGATCTCCTCCTCAGCTCGCCGACAGGTGGATGTCAGCGTCGGCGCCACCGGTATCGCCCGCAGCCGTCTCGCCCTGAAGGGGACGGTAGAGGTGGAGGGAAAGATCTTTGAGGCCACATCAGAGCAGGGCCTCATCGACGAGGATATGCCGATCTACGTATCGCGCGTAGACAAGGACACCATATACGTCAGCCTCGATAAGCGGGGCACGGCGAAGCCATCAGCAGAGTAAGCAAAACCCAATATCTACACATAACTTATGACACCGACACTAATATTCTGGGGCGTAGTGGTGATCATCGCGCTGATCATCCTGACCGTCATCTTCCGCTACTTCCCCGTCATGCTCTGGGTGAGTGCCCAAGCATCGGGAGTGAATATCTCCCTCTTCCAGCTCTTCATGATGAGGATCCGAAACGTCCCACCGCAGGTCATCGTCCGTGCAATGGTCGAGGCACACAAGGCGGGCATCTCACTGACTCGCGACGAGCTGGAGGCACACTTCCTCGCCGGAGGACATGTGGAGCAGGTGGTCCATGCACTCGTCTCTGCCAATAAGGCGGGGATCAACCTGAGCTTCAGCGATGCAGCCGCCATCGACCTCGCAGGGCGTGACGTCTTTCAGGCTGTACAGATGAGCGTGAACCCCAAGGTGATTGACACCCCGCCGGTCACCGCTGTCGCCAAGAATGGTATCCAGCTGATCGCCAAGGCACGCGTCACCGTGCGGGCGAATATCTCTCAGCTGGTCGGTGGTGCGGGTGAGGAGACAGTCCTTGCCCGCGTGGGCGAGGGCATCGTCTCCAGCATCGGCTCCGCTGAGGCACACTCCTCCGTGCTTGAGAATCCCGACTCCATCTCCAAGCTGGTGCTCAAGAAGGGGCTTGACTCCGGGACTGCCTTTGAGATCCTCTCCATTGACATCGCCGACATTGACGTAGGTCGCAACATCGGTGCAGTGTTGCAGATGGATCAGGCGGAGGCGGATAAGAATATTGCCCAGGCTCACGCTGAGGAGCGACGCGCCATGGCGGTGGCTACCGAGCAGGAGATGAAGGCGAAGGCGCAGGAGGCTCGTGCCCGTGTGATAGAGGCCGAGGCGGAGGTGCCGCTGGCGATGGCCGAGGCCTTCCGGAGCGGCAACCTCGGTGTCATGGACTACTACCAGATGCGCAACATCCAGGCCGACACCTCTATGAGAGAGAATATCGCTAAGCCTTTCTCCGCACCTTCCGAGGATGTGACACGCAAGAGCGGAGAGAAGGATGGCAAGAGTAAGACGAACTAATCAACAACCAACAACACATGACTACTACCAATAGAATACCCGACTCCGAGCTGATCGTCAATGAGGATGGCTCCATCTTTCACCTCCACCTCCGCCCGGAGCAGATCTCGGATAAGATCATCGTCTGCGGTGATCCCGGGCGCGTCGACATGATCGCCTCTCGCTTCGACTCCAAGGAGTGCGAGGTGAGCAGCCGAGAGTTTCACACCATCACCGGCAGCTACAAGGGCAAGCGCATCACTGCACTCTCCCACGGCATCGGAGGGGACAACATCGAGATCGTGATGAATGAGCTTGATGCACTCGCCAACATTGACCTTGAGAAAAGAGTAGTGAAGCCGGAGCACAAGTCCCTCACGGTCGTCCGGGTAGGCACCTCCGGTGGACTGCAGGAGGAGGATCCTGTCGGCGCTTACGTTGCCTCGGAGTACTCGATAGGCTTTGACGGCGTGCTCCACTTCTACGCCGATGAGGGGAAGGTCTGCGACAAGGACTTTGAGGAGGCGCTGCTGAAGGGGCTTGACTGGAAGCTCACCGGCCTTAAGCCCTATGTGGTCAGGAATGACGAGAGTCTCTTCCGCCAGATCACCGATGGGACCGACATCATCCATGGGGTCACCATCTCGGCTAACGGCTTTTACGTCCCCCAGGGGAGGAAGGTTCGCTCTCAGCCACTTGACCCCGATCTCAATCGCAAGATCATGGACTTTGAGTACCAAGGGCACAAGATCACCAACTTCGAGATGGAGGGCTCTGCTCTCGCCGGTATCGGAGCAATCCTCGGTCACCGCTGTCTCACCGTCTGCACCATCATCGCCGGGCGTAAGAAGCAGGATATGAATACGTCCTACAAGGACACGCTAGACGGTCTCATCGATTTGGTCCTTGACCGAATCTGATCGAGCCGACCTCTGAGATCCACTTAAGACACTCACACCCCTCTCTGACCCATACTCGGGTCAGGGAGGGGTGGTGCCATTTATATAAAGAAATCATACGGAATACCCTTTTATCCCTCCTCTCTTCATAGGATATCCACCCATACAAAAGCACAGATGAGGGATACATTTATACTTAGGGATATATTATAATTTTAATTGGCGGTAATATTTGATTACCTTTGCGCTTGGACTGCTATGCAGATCCACATATGAGATTAGACTTATAGGTCAAAATGGTGGGTGCGAC
>NZ_KV793765.1 GCF_001808555.1 Porphyromonas sp. HMSC065F10 | reverse complement strand
ACGTCAAGAGACTTTACACACGGTCTTGCACAGAGCAATTCATTCCCCTTGTCTTATTTTTTCTCATATATACCCTTTCCACGAGACTATAAGTCAGGAGTACCGGGACTCTCTCAGGTGAGAGAGCGAGGGGAAAGGCGTAGGACGTCGAGGAGAGTGGTAAGCCAGGCTCATAGCTCAGTTGGTTAGAGCGCTACACTGATAATGTAGAGGTCGGCAGTTCAACTCTGCCTGGGCCTACG
>NZ_KV793764.1 GCF_001808555.1 Porphyromonas sp. HMSC065F10 | reverse complement strand
CGTCTCGGATCGAGGTCGAAGGCTCCAGAAAGGAGGTGTTCCAGCCGCACCTTCCGGTACGGCTACCTTGTTACGACTTAGCCCCAGTCACTGGATTTACCCTCGGACGCTCCTTGCGGTCACGCACTTCAGGTACCCCCAACTTCCATGGCTTGACGGGCGGTGTGTACAAGGCCCGGGAACGTATTCACCGCGCCATGGCTGATGCGCGATTACTAGCGAATCCGGCTTCACGGAGTCGAGTTGCAGACTCCGATCCGAACTGAGATAGGGTTTCAAGATCCGCTCCTCGTCACCGAGTGGCTACTCTCTGTCCCTACCATTGTAACACGTGTGTCGCCCCGGATGTAAGGGCCGTGCTGATTTGACGTCATCCCCACCTTCCTCTCGCCTTACGACGGCAGTCTCGCCAGAGTCCTCAGCTTAACCTGTTAGTAACTGACGATAAGGGTTGCGCTCGTTATGGCACTTAAGCCGACACCTCACGGCACGAGCTGACGACAACCATGCAGCACCTACATATGTGTCTCCGAAGAGAACCCTCTCGGTTTCCCAAGAGGCGCACATACATTTCAATCCCGGGTAAGGTTCCTCGCGTATCATCGAATTAAACCACATGTTCCTCCGCTTGTGCGGGCCCCCGTCAATTCCTTTGAGTTTCACCGTTGCCGGCGTACTCCCCAGGTGGATTACTTATCACTTTCGCTTGGAAGCATACTGTCATATCGCATACTTCGAGTAATCATCGTTTACGGCGTGGACTACCAGGGTATCTAATCCTGTTTGCTCCCCACGCTTTCGTGCCTCAGTGTCAGACATACCTTTGTGAGCTGCCTTCGCAATCGGAGTTCTGCGTAATATCTATGCATTTCACCGCTACACTACGCATTCCGCCCACATCATGTACTCTCAAGTCTTGCAGTTTCAACGGCAAGGCTGAGGTTGAGCCTCAGCTTTTCACCACTGACTTGCAGGACCACCTGCGCACCCTTTAAACCCAATAAATCCGGATAACGCTCGTATCCTCCGTATTACCGCGGCTGCTGGCACGGAGTTAGCCGATACTTATTCTCGAGCTACTTTCAAACTCCCAACGCGTGGAAGTCCTTACTCACTCGCTAAAGAAGTTTACAATCCTTAGGACATTCTTCCTTCACGCGACTTGGCTGGTTCAGAGTTTCCTCCATTGACCAATATTCCTCACTGCTGCCTCCCGTAGGAGTTTGGGCCGTGTCTCAGTCCCAATGTGGGGGATCTGCCTCTCAGCACCCCTACCTATCGTCGGCTTGGTGAGCCGTTACCTCACCAACTACCTAATAGGACGCATGCCTATCTCACAGCGATAAATCTTTCCTCTTACGCACAGGCGTGCTAAAGAGTGTATGGAGCATTAGTCCGGATTTCTCCGGGTTATTCTCCTCTGTGAGGCAAGTTGCATACGCGTTACGCACCCATCCGCCGGTCGTCGTCATCGGAAGCAAGCTTCCAACACGTTACCCCTCGACTTGCATGTGTTAAGCCTATCGCTAGCGTTCATCCTGAGCCAGGATCAAACTCTCCATTGTTAAGAAAATTTTGTTCCTTTGCTCTTCTTCCTCTACTATCAAGTAGCGGATCAAGAGCTGCTCGTATGTTGCTCTTCGCTTTATTGGTTTCGTACGTTGACGTATATATATCGTCACTTAAACTTTCACCCAAGTTGTATCTCTCTAGGTCTCAGACGAAGTGACACTATTACTGTCCCATCGTGAAAACTGGTATACTACTTGTTTTCTTGTCTTGTACTTACACAATTCACATCGCTCACTCCTTATCTCTAAGAAGGGCGATGCCCTTGTCTTATCTTTATGTCTATGATCTCTTTTTCAGCATCCCCAGCCCCTCGGGCGGTGATGTGAGTGCAAAGGTACGAAAGTTTTTCATTCCTGCAAGCGGCTCGGAAAATTCTTTTTCCAGATCCGCTCACCCCGACCTCTGCCGGAGCCTCAGGAGCGTACCCCTCTCGGCTTTGCGAGTGCAAAGGTACAACATTTCTCACTTCCTGCAAGCCCTCTCTCGGAAATATTTTAAGATCATTCGGTAAAACACTGGCTTACAGGACAAAAGAAATAAACACTTCACCCAATATCAGACCCCTCGGAGACCAATGCCCAAAACCCACTCCCCATCAGCACTCCACTAATACCGATATTAGAGTTGTCTAATACCGATATTAGAGATCACTAATATCGG
>NZ_KV793763.1:4928-9482 GCF_001808555.1 Porphyromonas sp. HMSC065F10 | reverse complement strand
CCCCTCCCAGCACATCAAAATGCGAATTAGCCATAGAAGCGGGCACCGACATGGTGGCGTTTCGTAATCTAGATAAAATGGCTACCTTTGCCCTCACATAAGACCGAGAGGTCATCGGGGTGTAGCGCAGTCCGGTTAGCGTATCTGCTTTGGGAGCAGAGGGTCGCGAGTTCGAATCTCGCCACCCCGACAAAAAATGAGAGCGATGAGGAGATCTTTTTCTCTTCATCGCTCTCTTGCTTTATCTTGGTGGTGTCTCCTACCTGCCCATACGGGTGGAGGGGTTGAGCACCTCGCGGTGGCTGTAGGGCTGCTCCTCAGGGCGGTGGAGGGCGGAGCCGACAGGCTTCTCCTCCGCCGGCAGGCTCTCCTCGTCATCGTCCATATAGCAGATGACATCGCCCTTGCGGACCATGGCGCCCTGGTCAGCGACCACCTCGCGGATACGCCCGCCGACAAGGGCAGTCACCGGCTCGCGGTAGCCACCTGAGGGGCAGATCTCGCAGAGGCAGCTCCCGCGACGGTAGGCGGTGCCGACCTGTGGTGCAGCGGATCCCTCCTCGAGATTGATCTCCCAGAGGATCTGACCACTCGCAGGGGCGGTGACAGCCGTCCAAGCGGCACGCTTCAGCGCCCGAACCTCCTCCGGGGTGGTGCCGCGGAGGGCGGCGCGCTCGGCACGCTTCTGCTCCAGGTCCTCGAGGAATCGCTCCTTGGCAACGCCGGAGCGGTAGTCGCGGTACTGCGGCTCGTGCATGGCGAGCTCAAAGAGCTCCTCGTCGTCCTCGCCGTAGTCCCAGCCCTCCTCGTCCATCATCCTGCGGAAGCGATCGAGGTCGTCGGGGTAATTGGTCTGCGGGTCAGCATCGGTAAAGGCGAGCCCCTTCTCCTCCGCAAGCGTGCGCAGCTCCTCCGCCACGGGGCCGGGGACGCGGCCATTCTTCCCGAGGATCATGCCCCACGCCTTCTCATCGATCGCCTGCCACCGCTCACCCCCTCGCTCCATATTGAAGACGTTCATGAGGGCAATGTTCTTGGTGTACTGGCTGTAGGGGGTGACGAGAGGCGGGTAGCCGAGCTTCGGCCAGATGTGCGCCACCTCATCGAAGAGCTTCACCATCAGATCGTCGATGGAGATCTCCGGCTCGCCCTTCTGTCGATGGAACATATTGATTGCCTCGTGGATGCCCTGCAGGTCGGACATCATCGAGCCCATCATCCCTCCGGGGAGCCCGCAGCCGATGAGGAGCGAGGAGCACTGGAGATTTTGCTCATTGATGTAGTAGCCGAGGAAGTCGTCCACAAACTCCTGCGTGAGCGTGCGGACCTGCATATAGGCCTTCATATTGATCTCCGGCACCTCAAAGCCGTCCGCCCTCAGCATCTCCCGGATGGTGATCACGTCGGGGTGGATCTTACCCCACGACAATGGCTCCACAGCGGTGTCGAGGATGTCCACCCCGGCGCGTGCCGCCTCGAGCATTGATGCGACGGAGAATCCGGGACCGATGTGACCGTGGTACTCGATCACGATGTCGGGGTGTGCCTCCTTGATCCGTCGGACGATCTGACCGATGACTGTCGGTCGACCGATGCCGGCCATATCCTTGAGACAGATCTCCTCCGCCCCCGCCTCGATGAGTGTGTCGGCGAGAGTGGCGTAGTAGTCTACCGTGTGGACGGGCGAGTGGGTGATGCAGAGCGTGCCCTGTGGGGTCATCCCCGCCTCCTTGGCGTACCGGATCGAGGGGATGACGTTGCGGGGGTCGTTGAGCCCGTCAAAGATGCGGGTAATGTCGACTCCCTGGGCGTGCTTCACCTTGTACATCAGCCGCCGCACATCTGATGGGCAGGGGTACATCCGGAGGGCGTTGAGTGCCCGGTCGAGCATATGGGTCTTGATCCCCGCCTCACGGAAGGGCTTGGTAAAGGTCCGGACAGCTTGGTTGGGGTTTTCTCCGGCGAGTAGCTGGACCTGCTCAAAGGCGCCTCCATTCGTCTCCACTCGGGAGAAGCAGTCCATATCGATGATCGCCGGGGCGACCCGCTCCAGCTGGTGGGCGAGGGGCTGATACTTCCCCGAGCTCTGGAACATGTCTCGGTAGACGAGACTAAATTGTATCGGTTTCCTTTTTTTTTGTCATAAAAAGAGGTGGAGTTACTACAGCTTACGTGCGGCGAGGTCGCTCAGGTGGGACCGCTCACCGTGAATGAGGTTGACGTGTGCAAAGCAGTCCTCACCGCGCATCCGCTCGATCATGTAGGCGAGGCCGTTGCTCCTGCTGTCGAGGTAGGGGGAGTCGATCTGCTGCACGTCTCCGGTGAAGATCATACGGGCGTGGTCACCGGCGCGGGTGATGATGGTCTTGATCTCCTGGGGTGTGAGGTTTTGCGCCTCGTCGACGATGAAGATCACATCGCCGAGACTACGGCCACGGATGTAGGCAAGTGCCTCGACCACTAAGCGCTCATCGCCCAGCATGGCATCGATCTCCTGTGCAGCGGCGGACCCGGTGCCGAGCTGTGACTTGATCACATTGAGATTGTCGAAGAGCGGCTGCATGTAGGGCATGATCTTCTGCTTATAGTCCCCCGGGAGGAAGCCGATGTCCTTGTCGGCAAGGGAGACGATCGGTCGGGCGAGGAGGATCTGGCGGTAGTCCTCGGCCTGTGCGAGGGCGGCGGCGAGGGCAAGGAGCGTCTTACCCGTACCGGCGGTACCGGTGAGGGCGACGAGAGAGAGGGACTGGTCCATCAGCACATCGAGGGCGAGCGCCTGCTCCGCATTGCGCGGGGTGATGCCGAAGTAGCTCTTCTTCTCCACCGTGCGGATGGTCTTTGCCTCGTTGTCTACGCGACAGAGTGCGGAGGAGTTGGGTGCCTTGAGGACAAAAGTCTGATTGGGTACCACGGTGACCGGCAGGGAGAGCTCCTCCACGGGGACACCCTTGCCACCGGCGACGTAGAGACTGTCCACGGCGCTGTCATCGGCGATCTCTATCTCGTGCTGCTCGGGCCGATTGGGGTCCTCTTGCCGGATCTTGTCGGTCGTGTAGTCCTCCGCCTCGAGCCCAAGGGAGAGAGCCTTGAGCCGCATATTGACATCCTTGCTCACGAGCACCGTCTCCTCACCGGGATGCTCGTCCATCAGCGTCAGTGCTGTGGAGATGATCCGGTGATCCTTGATGTCCTCCCCAAAGGCAGCCTGCACCTTGGGGTGGTGCTGTCCCTCGGTGAGGATATAGACGCGCCCGCCGTCGTCATTGACCGAGATGCCCTTGGTGATGAAGTCGTGGAGCTTGCTCCCCTTGTCCTTCGTGTCCTCCTCCGTCTCCTTCTCGATCGCCTTGTCGACGATGCGGGTAAAGGCGCGCGCATTGTAGTTGATCTGCTCGTAGCCTTTCTTAAACTTATCCACCTCCTCGAGGACGGCGATGGGGATGTAGACGTTGTTTTCCTGGAAATTCTTCACACACTGGTAGTCGTGAAGGATCACGTTGGTATCGAGTACAAAATTCTTCTTAGCCATAGTAGTTCGGTTGAGTTAGTGTTTCCTTTGACACAAATGTAGCGAAAGAGATACAAATGTATCTTTGCCCGTCGTGGCTTAGGAGAAGAATTGCTCGAGTGCGGAGCGGGTGATGCCGACGGAGGAGAAGCCGCCGTCGTGGTAGAGATTTTGCATCGTCACCTTACGTGTCAGGTCGGAGAAGAGCGAGACGCAGTAGTCCGCACAGTCGTCCGCATCGGCATTGCCGAGGGGCGACATCCGGTCGGCAAAGAGGCGCAGCTGCTTCATCCCCTCGATCCCCTCACCGGCAGTGGTCGCCGTAGGCGACTGGGAGATCGTATTGATACGCACGTGGCGCGCCTCGCCGTAGATCAGTCCGAAGCTCCGGGTGATCGACTCGAGCATCGCCTTGGCATCCGCCATATCATTGTAGTCGACAAAGGAGCGCTGCGCCGCAATGTAGGTGAGCGCCACCACCGAGCCCCACTCGCTGATCGCATCGAGTCTCTTGGCGACTGAGAGCATCTTGTGGAAGGACACCGCAGAGATGTCGAGGGTCTTCTCGTAATTCTTGTAGTTAAGCTCCTCGTAGGGGATCCGCTTGCGGATGTTGGGGCTCATACCTATCGAGTGGAGTACAAAGTCGATCGTCCCGCCCAGTTGCTCCATCGCCTGCGTGAAGACCTGCTCCAGCTCCTCGACCGAAGTGGCGTCCGCCGGGATGACGATACTCCCGGTCTCCTCAGCCAGCCTATCAAGTGTGCCGAAGCGCAGGGCTGCGGCAGTATTTGAGAGGGCGAGTGTGGCGCCCTCCTCATGGCAGCGCTGAGCCACTTTCCAGGCGATGGACTTCTCGTTGAGTGCCCCAAAGATGATCCCCCTCTTCCCCTTTAGCAATCCGTACGACATACTTTGTTTCTATAGCTTTTGTGAAACGACTCAACAAAGTTAAGGATAAAGCGCTACAAGACACTCTGCCGGCAAAAGTCGGCACCGGGGAGGTCTACTTTGTAGAGACCTTTGCATAATACCCCATCTGCGGC
>NZ_KV793763.1:0-4828 GCF_001808555.1 Porphyromonas sp. HMSC065F10 | reverse complement strand
GGCGAAAGACCATTTTGCAAAGGTCTTTTATAAGGATGGAAAAAATCTATTAACGCTGTGGCTCTCCGCCGTTAGTGATAAGAGAAATGGGGCATTTTGCATACCTTTGTCCTCGGTACCATTAGATCATCACAACTTGGCTAAAAGCAAATCATACCGATCTCCCAAGAGATCGTCCTCAGAGAGTCGTGGGCGGAGCAAGGCACGGCCGACCGGTAGGTCAGCCCGTCGCCTCCCCTCCGCCGTCAATACCTCTCCCACTCAGGAGACTTACAGCGCTGAGGAGCAGCAGTCCCTGCTCGACCTGATCATCACAAAGTCCGGTCGCTCACGCACCGCTGCGAAGCGTCTCATCAGCTCGGGCAGGGTGTCGGTGGCGGAGACCCCGACGACCATGGCAACGCAGATGCTGGAGTCCGGCACCGCCGTGACGGTCCACCGTCTGGCGCCGGTAGCCCCCTTTGCTCACCCCCTCATCTCAGTCGAGTGGGAGGATGACTCGTATGTGGTGGTTCATAAGAAAACCGGCATCCCCACCGTAAATACCGCCCATAAAGATCCGCGCAATACTGTGCTCCATATCCTGAGCCGACACTACAAGAAGAGCAATCCCGCTGCTAAGCTCTTTATGCTTAGCCGCCTTGATAAGAGCTCTGCCGGCTTTGTCGTCTTTGCAAAGACCACAGAGGCGAAGGAGCAGCTCTCACGTCGCTGGAGCAGCGCCATTCATCATCAGCGCTATGCCCTCGTGGTGGAGGGGACCCTGCCGACGACGGAGCCCTTTGAGCTCACCTCGGTATCGACCCCGAGCGATGACGAGAGTAGGGGACGCACCCCTGCCCGGACCGAGACTACCGTAAGGGCTGAGGTGCAGCCCCTCACCAGCTCGGCGGGAGGCAATCTCCATCTCGTGGAGGCGGACGTGGTCGGTGTGCGGATCTACTCGATGCGTAAGATCTTTGGGGACAATAAGCTTCGCATCTTCGGCGACATCCGGTACCACTCGCACTTCTGTGCCAAGGATCAGATCGCTCTGGCTCAGACGGAGCTGGAGCTGACGATGCCCCACACCGGGGAGACGCTGCGCCTGAGGCGCCCGATCCCCTCCCACTTCAGGACTTTATTAGCACAGGATAAGGGGCAGTCTGAGGAGTAACGCTCCTGACTACCCCCCTCAATAGACCTTTAATACAGTAATCAAAATTGCGACTCACAGACATGCGTAAGCATTTAGTCACACTCTTGGCGCTACTGCTGGCGAGCACACTCTCCCTTGGAGCGAGTGCTCAGATGTTTGATAACTTAGTGCGCTGGGAGACCTCACAGAGTAATGATGCCAATGGCATCGTCACACTGACCTACACGGCGACGATCCAGGCCGGCTGGCATATCTATGGCGTGGACCTCCCCAAGGATGGTCCCACCGTTACCACTGCCGACTTCTCCGAGAGTAGGGGGATCAAGGCGCTGACCGGTCTCACTCCCGACCGGAAGCCTGCCACCACGTATGACCCCAACTTTGCCATGGATCTCACCACCTTTGATGGCAAGGTGACCTTTACCCAGAAGGTGCAGATCCTTGATCCGACGAATTTTGTCATCAAGGGCGATCTGATCTGGCAGGCCTGCAATGACGAGACCTGCACCCCTCCCGACCGCCACTCCTTTACCTATGGACCCAAGGACCTGAAGACTGCCGTCACCTCGGTGCCTGCCACCGAAATCGAGGAGGGTGGGGTGCAGCCGACTGAGGAGCCTGCTCCTGAGGCTGTCTCTGCTGTCTCTGCAGCTGATGATGGGGCGCTCTATGAGTCTGTAGAGAGCGAGCTGAGGGCATATGGGGACAAGAACTTCACCAGCCCCGACACATCGCTCCTCAAGATCTTCCTCCTCGGCTTCCTCGGTGGCCTCGTGGCGCTCTTTACGCCCTGCGTATGGCCGATCATCCCGATGACTGTGAGCTTCTTCATGCACCGCTCTAAGAGTAAGAAGAGTGCGCTCCGCGATGCGATCATCTACGGTCTCTCAATCGTGGTGATCTATGTTGCTCTCGGACTGCTCGTCACCGGTATCTTCGGTGCCAGTGCGCTGAATGAGCTCTCTACCAATGCGATATTCAATATCTTCCTCTTCCTCCTCCTGGTGGTTTTCTCGATCAGCTTCTTCGGCGCCTTCGAGATCACGCTGCCCTCTTCGTGGACCAATAGGGTGAGTACCAATGCCTCCACTTCATCCGGTCTGCTGAGTATCTTCTTCATGGCCTTCACCCTCGTGCTGGTCTCTTTCTCTTGCACGGGACCGATCATCGGGACTCTGCTCGTGCAGGCGGCAGCTGAGGGAAATATCCTCGGTCCGACACTCGGCATGCTCGGCTTTGCGCTGGCTCTCGCCCTGCCCTTCACCCTCTTTGCCATTTTCCCCAATTGGCTCCAGAGTATGCCGAAGAGCGGTGGCTGGCTCAATAGCGTCAAGGTGGTCCTCGCCTTTATTGAGCTGGCACTGTCGCTCAAGTTCCTCTCCGTGGCGGACCTTGCCTACGGCTGGCACATCCTTGACCGCGAGACCTTTGTCTCCCTATGGATCGCCATCTCCTTCCTCCTTGGGCTCTATCTGCTCGGGATCATACGCTTCCCGGCGGACGACAAGAAGGAGTCCGTCTCATGGTTTGGTACCCTTCTGGCGACGATCGTCTTCGCTTTCGGCATCTACATGGTGCCCGGGCTCTGGGGCGCTCCGCTCAAGGCTATCAGTGCCTTTGCTCCACCACTCACGACGCAGGACTTCAATCTCTACGACAGCGAGGTGCATGCCAAGTTTGACGACTATGAGGCAGGTATGGCCTATGCCAAGCGTGAGGGCAAGCCTGTGATCATCGACTTCTCCGGCTATGGGTGCGTCAATTGCCGCAAGATGGAGGCCTCCGTATGGACCGATCCCACGGTGAAGGATATCCTTGACAATGACTTCGTCCTGATCACGCTCATCGTCGACGACAAGACCCACCTCGCTCAGCCCCTCGAGGTGACGGAGACCAATGGAGACCACCGCACGCTCAAGACGGTCGGTGAGCGGTGGAGCTTCTTCCAGCGGACAAAGTTTGGCTCCAATGCTCAGCCCTTCTACGTCATGCTTGACAACGCCGGTCACCCCCTCGCCGCCAGCTATGGCTTCGATGAGGATGTCGACAAGTACATTACCTGGCTGCGTAGCGGTCTGCAGACCTATAAGAGCCGCCAGTGAGCCTCACATAGAGTGAGTTACAGAAGCCCCCTCTCCGAGATTTCGGGGAGGGGGCTTTTTTTTATCCCTTTTGCGTATCTTTATCGTAGAAATCATCTTAACCATTAAGACAGAGAAATGAAGAAACTCTTTTTTGCACTTGCCATCATCGTGATGGCACTCCCCCTCTCGGCACAGAAGCGGCTCGAGGTGGGTGTCTTCGCCGGGCACGGAGGTGCCGAGACCTGTGTTGAGGAGACCTATGCGGCACTCCTGATGGACCGGTCTATCACGCCTCACTACATCTACAGCCGGGATATAGCCACTGGGGCGCTGGATCGCCTCGATGTGCTGATCCTCCCGGGTGGGGGCGGCTCCACGGAGTACCTCAACTTCGGCGGTCTCGGTGCCGAGCGGATACGTCGCTTCGTCCGTGAGGGAGGCGGCATCGTCGGTATCTGTGCCGGAGCGTACGAGCTCACCGATACGCCCGACTATGCCTGTCTGAGGATGAGCGGAGCCAAGGCGATCGACATCGAGCATGACACACGAGGGCTCGCTGTCTCTATGGTGACGCTTACGCCCGAGGGGAGGACCGCCTTCCCGGAGCTGGCCGCACGGGATACGCTATATGTAATGTACTATGAGGGACCGGTGCTGGTCCCCGATGACAAGGGCGAGATCACCTACACCTCACTTGCCACCATGGAGAGCGATGTCCACGAGTATGGAGTCCCAGGTGGAGTGACCAATGGTAAGCCCTTCATCATCACCGGCTCCTATGGGGCGGGAAAGACGCTCTCCGTCATCGGACACCCCGAGAATACCGCCGGTATGCAGTGGATGATCCCCCGGATGGCGCACCTCGTCGCCTCCTCGGAGATCCCTGAGCAGATCGATCGTAAGTTTATCGACCCGGATCACTTCGGGAGGGAGATCAAGATGAGTGAGGAGCGTCGTCAGTATGAGAGCGATGCCTACGACCTGCTCCTCTATGCTGCGCCGGAGAAGAAGGTCGAGGTGCTGGACACGCTGATGAGGATGAATTCCTGGAGTGCCAAGGGCTGGATCCAGGGTCTCCTCTACGATGAGTCTCCTCTCGTGCGGGCTGCAGCTGTCCGCTGGCTCGGCAAGACCACTTATCTCCGTTACCGGGATGATCTCAGAGCCCTCCGCTCCTGCGAGACCGACCCAGTGGTGCAGCAAGCTGTCGAGAAGGCGCTCCGACAGATGGAGCCCTGACACCTGAGATTGGTAAATGCAGATGACAAAAGCGACATAATCCGCTCAGATATGCCCTTTATACCTTTTTTTCATGCGTTAAGAGTGGCGGGAATTGTTGTTAGAACAAAAAAATGTTACATTTGCCTTGTAATTACAGCCCAAAGTGTGCCCTGCCGGCTGCCGGAGGGCTTAGCATAGACAACGAATATTAGAGATTAAAACCCATTTAGATTATGAATACCAGGATTTTAAGCCTTTCCCTCCTGGGGTTGCTCGCCGCATCGGCTAGCGTCTCCGCACAGGAGGTGACCTCCCAGGAGGAGTATCTTGCCACTACTCCGGCAAGGAAAGTCGGGCTAATTCGCATTTTGATGTGCTGGGAGGG
>NZ_KV793762.1 GCF_001808555.1 Porphyromonas sp. HMSC065F10 | reverse complement strand
CTCCGTCCCGGCACGGAGAATAAGGTGGACCTCTACGTCTACAACCTTGACAAGGTCAAGTGCGCCACTGATGCCTCGGAGAGGTCACTCCGGTTCTCCTGGACGCCCTCCCTTGGGACCATCATTGATGACCACCACACCCGTCTTGCCGTCGTCACCCTCACCGATCTCAATAGCCTCACTGCCCTGAAGGTGGAGACCGGTGCTAAGCTGCATATCGACAAGAGCTACCGCCCCACTAAGATCTCCCGGCTGAAGCTGGAGTGCTTCAACGGCGGCGAACTGCTCTTCACCGGTGATGCGCAAGAAGTGATCGCCATAGCCGCCTACGAAGGAGAGCTCTACCTCTCCGGTAAGCAGAGGACGCTGCAACTCGTATCCACCTTCGATGGTTTGATCGATTATAGCGGCTCCTTCCACTTCGCTGATATGGACGCCGACAGAGGTGGCGGGATCATCCTCTCCGGCACCGGCGACACGGTGAACATCACCGCCTACCTCTACGGTGAGGTAATTAGTGATGAGCTCACGGTAAAGGGCGGCACCATCAATGCCGACTGCGGCATCACCATCCGCTGCACCGACCGCCGCAACATCACCTGCGAGACCGATAATCCCGACATCAAGATACTGACGAAGTAAGGACGAGCAAAAGGATCATCCGGCGAGAGCCTGCTCCCCCTTGGGCAAAAGGGAGGAGCGGGCTCTCCTTTTATTTCTTAACTTTGCACCGCCAAGGGGGGCACCCCGTACTGCAAGTTAAACACCTCCACTGTAGGAGGTGGGGAAACCGGTGAGAGTCCGGTACAGTACCCGCTGCTGTAAGTCTCACGCAATAGCCGATCGGCCTCGACAAGCCACTGGGGGCAACGCCCCTCGAGAAGGCGCTGATGCGGCAGAGATAAGTCAGAAGACCGACTTGCGACCCGGGATGCGCCCCCGAAGATAAGCCCTTAGTAGTCTCACACAATTTCTTTCGGGAGTTAAAGTTATGAACAGACAGTCAGGCGTTACTCGATCATCCCTCAGCATCACACGCTTATGGTCGAGATAGTACGCAACCTACTCTGGACGGGGGACACCCGACTCCTCCGCTCGATCAACCTCACCTACTATCTCACCGGTACACTGCCCCGATAACCCTTTTATCTCATACGAAACACTATGCATACCCTCAGATATCTACTTGCCTCCATCGCCCTCCTCGCCGGCGTTGTCGCTGCAGAGGCGCAGAAGCCCGGCCAGCTGCCGGACAAGACCATCACCCTCGGCTTCTGTCCCACAGACATCACCGCCTCCAGAGGCTTCGAGGTGGTACTCCGTCCCGGCACGGAGAATAAGGTGGACCT
>NZ_KV793761.1 GCF_001808555.1 Porphyromonas sp. HMSC065F10 | reverse complement strand
AAATTAGCACGCATTATCGCTGCCGCCCTACTCCTGGCGGTGGCCATTGTCATTGAGCACAATGTGGCTCTGCCTCTCTGGCAGCTGCTCCTCATCTACCTCGTCCCCTACCTCATCGTTGGGTACGACACGCTGTGGGAGGCGGCGGAGGGAATAGCGGAGGGGGAGCTGCTGGACGAGGACTTCCTGATGAGTATCGCCACACTTGGGGCACTGGGGATAGGCTTCCTGCCGGGGGCTGAGAGCCAGTTCCCCGAGGCGGTCTTCGTGATGCTCTTCTTCCAGCTCGGGGAGCTCTTCGAGGAGTATGCCGAGGGACGCAGCCGTCGGGCGATCTCCCACCTGATGGAGATCCGCCCCGACACCACCCACATCCGCAGAGGGGGAGAGGTGGTGGAGGTCCCCTCTGAGGAGGTCTCCGTCGGCGACACCATGGTGATACGACCGGGAGAGCGAGTGCCCCTCGACGGCATCGTCACCGAGGGCCGCTCCAGCCTCAATACCATCGCCCTCACCGGTGAGAGCATCCCGCGGGGGGTCTCCGTGGAGGATGAGGTCCTCTCCGGATGCGTCAATATCTCCGGGCTGCTTGAGGCACGCGTGACGAAGAGCTTCAGTGACTCCACCGCCTCGCGGATCATCGAGCTGGTGGAGGAGTCCGCCGAGCACAAGTCCCGGAGCGAGACCTTCATCACCCGCTTCGCACGTGTCTACACCCCGATTGTCGTGGGTGTGGCGGTGCTGCTGGCCATCATTCCGCCCCTCCTCTCGGGAGACTTCAGCGGTCACTTCGCCACCTGGCTCTACCGCGCCCTCACCTTCCTCGTCGTCTCCTGCCCCTGTGCGCTCGTCATCTCCATTCCGCTCACCTTCTTCGCCGGCATCGGCGGTGCCTCAAGGGAGGGGATCTTGATAAAGGGGGCCAACTACATTGATCGGCTCGCCAAGACCGGCATCGTCGTGCTGGATAAGACCGGCACGCTGACGAAGGGCGTCTTCGAGGTCAACGCCGTCCATCCCGTGGCGCAGGATAAGAACCACCTACTTCACCTCGCCGCCCACGTGGAGCGCTTCTCCACCCACCCGATCGCCGCATCACTCCGCAATGCCTACCCGGAGGAGCAGGACGACTGCAGCGTAGAGCAGGTCGAGGAGATCGCCGGCGAAGGCGTCACGGCGGTGGTGAATGGACAAAAGGTGGCTGTCGGCAATAGCACCCTCATGGAGCGCATCGGAGCCGAGTGGCACCCCTGCGACCACGTCGGAACGATTGTCCACGTCGCCATCGATGGCGTCTATGCCGGGCACATCGTCGTCTCGGACGCCATCAAGCCCGACGCCCGCGAGGCCATGGACGCACTGCGTCAGGCGGGGATCGCCCGCAGCGTGATGCTGACCGGCGACCACCGAGACGTGGCTGCCCATATCGCTGAGGAGACCGGCGTGACGGCATATCACGCTGAGCTCCTCCCTGAGGATAAGGTAAAGAGACTGGAGGAGGAGCTGAATGCAGCCGAAGGGATGGTCGCCTTCGTCGGGGATGGGATCAATGACGCCCCCGCTCTCGCACGAGCCGACATCGGGATCGCCATGGGCGGTCTCGGCTCCGATGCCGCCATCGAGGCGGCCGATGTGGTGCTGATGGACGACAAGCCCTCCAAGATCGCCCTCGCCATCCGCATCTCTCGCCGGATCCTCCGTATCGCCCGAGAGAATGCCGTCTTCGCCATCGGGGTGAAGCTGCTGGTACTCCTCCTCGCCGCCCTCGGCCTCGCCACGATGGGCATGGCAGTCTTTGCCGACGTCGGCGTGATGGTCCTCGCGATCCTCAACGCCATGCGCGCCCTCCGCTCCCCGAGATAGCAGGAGGCGTACCTCTTCGCTGACCTGATCAGCAGGCGCGTCTGCTTCACGTTGACCACAAGACAAAGGGTTAGCACCCCCCTCCACTGATACCGAAAGGATCCCCGGCAGAGCAGTCTGTCGGGGATCCTTGTTTCAGGGAAAGGACTGGAGCTACACCCCCTCCTACCCTCCTTGTCTCTTATCTGCACATACGATCCATTGCGACCAACTCTTGTCGTATCCTGACTTTATCGATGATCATCAGCCTCACTCTATCATCGCCTCTATGATCCCGGTCACGAAGGCGACGGCAGCTATGATCCCTAAGACTCCGAGGATAAGCATGATGATGCAGCTACAGCCACCCTCGACGATATTTCCTGTCAGGATCTCCTTGGCACTGCCGAAGAGACCTGAGAAATAGCCACCAATAATCCGAAATATCAGTACAACGAAACAAACAATCGCCACAAAGATGATGATACCGATAATCAAGTACCCCATGATCAGTAAGAGTTATCCACAGCTTAAAGTCCTCGTTACGACTGTGCCCTCAGACCCCGACTTGCCCCTGTTGACGCTTCGGTGAACTAACAAAGATAGACTAATCAGTCCCCTTCGCAATCCAAAGCTACACAATAAACTTGTCACCAGTCAAAACCTGCCAGGGGCTTTGTTAAATGGACAGAAGAGAGACTGGAATTTTGTATCTTGTGCATAGCATTATACAGCAGAGACATTTAATGGAGAAAAACAAGAACTACAGCCCGAGCGGAGATAGTCAAGGCGACCTCCCATCACCTGCCGAGCAGCTTGCGATCGAACGGCTTCAGAGACTGAAGGCAGAGAGTGAGCGCCTAAAAAAAGAGCTTTCCAAGAAGCAGGCCGAGTTTGCCAAGAAGCAGGCCGAGCTTGCCAAGTCACAAGAGGAAGCCCGTCAGGCTGAGCTCAGAGTTTATGCGCTCAATACGCTCATTGATGTGGCGGACGAGACCTACGGTCTGGGTCTACGAAAGGTCCTGGGAGAAAGCGACCAGGAGGACCCTCATCGCCATCCAAAGCGATAGCATCACAAAGACGACTCATCCCGCAGACGCGTCTCTCGGAGAGAGATCCCCTCCGAAAACACCAATGCCATCTTGAGTGAATGAACAAGCAGCGAAACCACTCTGCCGACCTCCTATTCGTTACCTTTTTTGTGCTCGGAGGTCTCCTATTAGTGACGAACCACTGTCTATTCCGTAGCCATTTGTTATCCCTTATCGGTGCTTTTGTGACCTACGGGATAGCACCTATCTTGACTATGTATCTCAGGAGGAAGGGAGCACTCCAAATTAGTATGAAAGCCTTTTGGGGAAGAGTGATTCTTGTGATACTCACGGGTGCCTTTTTGTTTGAGTTTCTTCGAGTTTGACTTTACCACGACATAGGTGGTGTAACGGAGAGATGGGGGTTCATTCCTCAAGCCCCACATACGTCGCAGTGGTTGCTTAGCTCCCTAAAAAGTACGACACCCGGACGGGGGCGTGTATCGTACCCGAGGCCTTCTTTCCCGGGGTTTATCTACACTTCGTGCCTCGGCCGATGGCCTTCCCACAGGCATCCGCACTTACCGGCGGGCCGCTTTTTCTGGTTAATTCGCATTTTGATGTGCTGGGAGGGG
>NZ_KV793760.1:27863-49750 GCF_001808555.1 Porphyromonas sp. HMSC065F10 | reverse complement strand
CGTCTTTTTGAGAGGAGAGATCAGACACTCAACTGTCCGGTCTCTCCTCTCTCTTTATGCTCTTTCGTGACGCCCCTTTGACCCTGTCAGACAGTCTGCCTTTCTCGTACTGCATATAGGAGGGCTTGTCTGATAGGTGTTGGGCGCTCTTATATTGACTTATAGTATAGGTCATAATGGTTGGTGAGCTAGAGTGCTTAACCATGTATATAGTTGTGTTAATAATGATAGAAGGGATGTCGCATAGTTACACACGTCTAAAGAGTGCTGACTCTTGCTGTGAGTGTGTGATTTATGCTCTACATCAATTTCTTTTTTGACTCCTAACGTGTGTGTCCGTACCGTTTTTGCTATCAATTCTGACCTACACGCCCATTTTGACCTATACGCCACATTTTATTACCATCATCACAGCAGCATTTGTTATGAATAGAAAGACCCTAACTATTTTCTTTGTGCTTTCTCTCTTTCTTGCAGCCCTCACAAGCTGTGCCACGAAGGAAGACCCCATCCACGATCTTGAGGCATTAGTGGAAATAGTGGACAAGAGGGGAGACAACTTTACCGATGAGGACTGGACCAAGGTCGCAGAACAAACGGGTGCCATCTTTGATAAGATGAAAAAGTACGACTACACCCCGGAAGAGCAGAAGCAGATTGGCAAGCTAAGTCTTAAACTCCAACTGCTGACCTATCAGAAAATGGGGTACAAGACCTTATCTGATGCCTTAAATAGGGCGGCAGGCGCCTTGGAGGAAGCCTCGGATATGCTTGACACAGCCCTCTCCGACTATAGCGACACCCTTGACATGGATAGTGAGGAGGACGACGAAGAGTAATCGTCCGACAACTCTCTTGTGGGTTATCAATCCTACTCCCACAAGGTGCCTTCTCCACTATTTATGGCGATTCTCTCTGCCATGTCAGAGGGGCCTACATATGGTAGTGAGAGCGTATGATCTCATCTTTTACCTAAAATAGGTCAAGGGTTGCAGGACCTTTGTGCGATAGCTCTGCTGTGATGATCTCCTCTCTGGGGGAGGGGATCAGCTGTCGAAAAGTGTGGGGCGGCAGGGGGCGAAGGAGCGGCGGTGGTGTGGCGTGAGCCCGCACGACCGGATGGCGGCGAGATGGGCGGCTGTGCCGTAGCCGGCGTTTCGCTCCCAGTGGTACTGGGGGTACTCCTCGGCGAGGTGAGCCATCAGATGGTCACGGTAGACCTTTGCCACAATGGAGGCGGCTGCTATCGAGGCGACCCTGCCGTCACCCCCTACGATCGTCTCGTAGGGGATCTCGAGGTGGCTACGGAAGCGGTTGCCATCGATGAGGAGGTACCCCGGGCGGGGCTCCAGCCCCTCGATGGCTCGCTCCATGGCGAGGAAGGTGGCCCCGAGGATATTCAGCCGGTCGATCTCCTCAACGGTGGCGCTGCCTACGGAGACAGCGATCGCCTTTTCCCTGATGGTGAGGTCGTAGTCCTCGCGGCGATGGGCTGTGAGCTGCTTGGAGTCAGTCAGTCCGGGGAGGTCAAAGTCCTCGGGGAGGATCACAGCGGCGGCCACCACAGGACCGGCAAGGCAGCCGCGACCCACCTCGTCGATGCCCGCCTCGAGGCGGGCGGACTGCAGTCGTGCGGGGAGGTGGAGGGGACCCTTTTTTGTCATCTATCCGGGAGTGGCTCGCCCGAGTCGGGGTCGCAGAGCTCCGGTCGGCGCTGCATGAAGTCCCTCGTGTGGCGGTAGGGGTGGGAGGGCTCCATATGGACTACCACGTGCGTCCGAGCACCGAAGTGGTCCATAAGTGCCTGCTCAGTCTCGCTTGCGATGTCGTGCGCCTCGTAGAGTGTGAGGAGTCCGTCAGCTCGTATATCCAGCTCGATAGAGAGCGTCTCAGACCCGATCATACGCGCCATGATGTGGTGAGGCGAGGTGGCACCCGGGATGGTGCGGACGACGCTTCGGATCTCCTCCACGGTCTCTGTGTCGACGGTGCTATCGGTGAGCTTGAGGATGGCGGGGCGGTAGACGCCTATGCCGGAGCGGATGATGAGTCCGCCGACGATGATAGCCGCGAGTGGCTCAAAGAGCGTCCCCTCCCCCGGGATCAACCGAGCGCCCAGCACGCCTATCACCACGGCTGAGGCGGAGAAGACGTCCGAGATGTGATCCATCGCCTGAGCGTGTAGGGCATCGGAGTGGGTCTCTTTTGCCTTCCGCTCAGTGTAGTAGTAGGTGACGAGCTTCATCACGACCGTACCGACGGCCACCCACAGGGCGATCACCTCCGGCTCCTTGGGGAGCACTCCCTCGCGGAAGAAGGCATAAAGGGTGCGACAGGAGCCAAAGACGATCAGCACTCCCGTCACCAGCATCGACAGGGCGATCAGGAGCGAGCCGACGATCTCGTACTTGCCGTGGCCGTAGATGTGCTCGTCATCCTCCTTAGGCTTCGCTGAGATGTGGAGGAAGATGTAGGTGATGATATTGGCACAGATGTCGAGGAGCGAATTGATCGCATCAGCGATCAGTGCCGCCGAGTGGCCGGTGATACCGGCGAAGAGCTTGATCGGTGGCAGGAGAAAATTGACGAGTGAGGAGAAGGCGTAGGCTCGCGTTTTCTCCCGCTCGTTGGCCTCAATCTCCTGCTCGGTCACCGCCCGATCGTGGGGAGGGACTACTTCTCTCTCTTCACGCATACGATCTGATTGTCATAGGAGAGCTTGACGAGGGCGTACTTATTGGTCCCCACCTGTGGCTCTATATCCTTGTAGTAGATGGGTATCTTGGCGAGGTCCTGCTCGAGCGTCTCCAGCCCATGGAGCTCAAAGACCACGGTGCCGACTCTCGGGTAGAGGTGAATCTTGCTCTCGGAGATGATGTCAATGTAGCTGAAGAAGTGACTCCACTCGCTGTGGTCGTAGAGGTACTGTGCCAGCGGGTAGAGGACGTAGTGGATCGTGCCGTCGGTCATCGCGCCCTCCGCAAGGGGGACGTAGGCAGCGGAGCCTTGTCTCTGAGGGACGGAGATCCCCTCATCATCAAGGTACCAGGAGGTGCCGTTGCGGAGGTACCGGATGATCGGCGTGCGCTCGTGGACGATGACGTGAAGCCGCTTTGTGGAGGGAGAGATAAAGGCGGTGGCGCTGCGGATGTAAGTGGAGGCGTCCACCAGATCTCTCTCAATGCGGTCGGGGTCCACACCGCGTGAGATGCTGTCCTTGAGGTCGATCGGAAGTACCACCGCCACCTCTCGCTCCCTGAGGAAGCGCCCTTTCCCCGTGTCAACGATGCGTATCACCGTGCGGGATGGGTGGATCGCATAGGATACGTGGTGCCGCGCAATGGCAAAAGAGCAGCCGAGCAGTACCACCAATAGTGCCATCAGCGTGCAGGCGAGGATCCAGCGGACTTTCTCTTTCCTTGTACGGCGTATCATAGGCGTGTGGCTTACTGCTCTGATCTCCTGAGGTGGTCGATCACCTTTGGGATCTCAAACTCTATGTCCCCCGCTCCCATCATCACCAGCACGTCAAAGGAGTGGTGCTCCAGCTCCTCCGGTAGTGCCTCGAGGGGTACTACCCTCTTGTGCGGGGAGGTGATCCGATCAAGGAGTGCCTCCGAGGTGACGCCGGGGATCGGCTCCTCACGGGCGGGATAGATCGGGGCCAGGATGACATCGTCCACCGTGGAGAGCGCCTTGCCGAAGTCCTCCATAAAGTCCTTCGTCCGGCTGTATAGGTGGGGCTGGAAGACGAGCGTGATGCGCTTCCCCGGGTAGAGCTCTCGTATCGAGAGGAGTGAGCGGCGGACCTCACCCGGGTGGTGCGCATACTCGTCGATCACCACGGGACCATCGGTCCCTATACGGGTCCGCTCAAAGCGGCGGTGGATCCCGCGGTAGTCGGCAAGGGCGGGGCGGATCTCCTCCTCCGTCAGCCCCACGCGGAGCGCCATGGCGATGGCAGCGGTAGCGTTGAGGACATTGATTCGTATCGGTGTGCCCAGCTCGAGATGGCGGAGAACTCCGTCAGGTGTGTGGAGGTCAAAAAAGAGGTGCTCCCCCTCGTAGCTCACTCGGTCGTAGTAGTAGTCGCACTGCTCCGAGGCGCCATAGCGATAGAGTCGGGTCCCCTCGGGAAGCGACTCCGGGTGGATCTCTGCCTCCTCCTCAGCGATCACGAAGCCACCGGGGCGCAGCAGCCCGACAAAGGTGCCAAAGGCTGCCACATACTCCGCCGCTGTGCCGTAGATGTCGAGGTGGTCCGCCTCCGTCGCGGTGACGATCACCGCATAGGGGGTCAGGCGGTGGAAGGAGCGGTCAAACTCGTCCGCCTCGACCACCACGTAGTCACTCTCCTCATCGAGAAGGAGATTATTTGAGTCATAATTGAGCATCAGACCACCGATAAAGGCATTGACCCCCAAGTGGGAGCGTCGCATCAGGTGTGCGAGGAGGGAGGAGGTGGTGGTCTTGCCGTGCGACCCGGCGACGCAGAGGGCCTTGTGCCTCCGGGTCACCTGCCCGAGGAGCTCGGCCCGCTTTATCTGTGGTACGCCGTGCTCTCGGTAGTAGGTCCGCAGTCCATTGTCCTCATGGATGGCGGGCGTGTAGACGACTGTCAGACCTGGCTGATCCGCGCGGAAGGGCTCAGGCAGCAGCGTTGGGTCATCATCGTAGAGGATTTCCGCCCCGAGCGCCTCCAAGCGATCGGAGACCGGCTTCCGCACGTGGTCGTACCCCCCTACGGTGTAGCCGTAGTAGAGGAAATACTCGGCGAGGGCACTCATGCCGATGCCACCGATGCCGATGAAGAAGATGGCTCTTGATGAAGGGTTAGGGTCGGGCATAGCGCTGGATCTCATCGACAATTCGTTGTGTGGCATCGGGTAGCCCGAGCTCCTTGGCCGCCGTCGCCATACGCTCGCACTGCTCCGGATGGCTCAGCATATCGAGTGCCGTCGGGACCAGATCGGTCCCCGCCTTGCTGTCAGGCACCATCAGGGCGGCCCCGCGGTCGACGAGGGACTGCGCATTGTGCGTCTGGTGGTCCTCGGCGACGTTGGGTGACGGGACAAGTATCGCCGGCAGCCCGAGGGCAGTCAGCTCAGAGATGGTGCCGGCACCGGCGCGCGAGATGACGAGGTCGGCGATGGCGTAGGCGTGATCCATCTCGCTGATGAAGGGCATCAGGTGGATCGAGTCAAAGTCTCTCACCTGGCGCTCCAGCCCACCGTAGTGGCTCTCACCACATTGCCAGATCACCTGCAGGTCCTCCCGGTAGGCGAGCTGAGCGATTGACTCGAGGATGCTCTTATTGATCGTCCCGGCACCGAGGCTCCCACCGAGGATCAGGAGGGTCTTCTTGTCGGGTGAGAGGTCAAAGGTGGCATACGCTGCCCGGCTCTTCCGCTCCGTCTCCAGCAGGCTGTGGCGGATCGGATTGCCCGTGAGGACGATCTCGGGGGTGTCGGGGAAGAAACGGCGCATATGGGGATAGGCGGTGCAGACGCACTTCGCTTTTTTTGCCACCAGCTTATTGGCCTTGCCGGCATAAGAATTTTGCTCCTGCACCACCACCGGTATACCGAAGTGGTTGGCAGCGATCAGCGTCGGCGCACTGGCGTACCCTCCCACACCGACGACGACCTGGGGGTCAAAGTGGTGGACAAAGTCCTGCGCCTGCTTCGTGCTCTTGTAGAGCTGGGTGGTGAAGGGGATCAGCGAGAAAAGTCTCTTGAGCCCACCTCCGCTGGAGAGACCGCGGACCGGTAGGAGGTGGATCGGGTAACCTGCTGCCGGCACCCGCTTCGCCTCTGCGCGCCCCTCCGCACCGACAAACTGGATGTCGCACTTCGGGAAGCGGCGGCGGATCTCATCCGCTATGGAGAGCGCCGGGAAGATATGCCCACCGGTGCCACCGCCACTGATGATGACCCGATACAATTCTGTAGATGCTGTTTCTTTATCCATAAAAGCAAGACTATTCTGCCCCTCCGGACTTGGACTCCTCGCGGAGCCGCTCCTTCTGGTGCTTGGTTAGTTCGTCAGTGAGCTGTATCTCCTCCTCCAGCTCCGGCACCTCCTCCAGGTCAATGATCCGGTCGGGATGTCCCGATACTGCGGCGTCCTGGTAAAGTCGTCGCTTATTGATGTCGTGTGCGATACTCTGCACGATGGCGAAGTAGATCGCCGTGATGATGTACGAGGAGCCACCCTTGGAGATAAAGGGCAGCGTCTGTCCCGTCACCGGCAGCAGGTTGGCCGCCACCGCCATATTCATCATCGCCTGTGTGGTGACAAGTATCCCCACGCCCATCAGGACGAGGGTCCGGTACATGCTTCGGGAGCGGCTGGCGAGCATCCCGCAGCGGAAGAAGAAGACAAGGTAGAGGATCAGCAACCCCGCAGAGCCAAAGATGCCGTACTCCTCCACCACCACATTGTACACGTAGTCAGAGAATGCCTGTGGGAGGAACTGCCGCAGCTCGCTCTGCCCCGGACCCTTGCCGATGACGTTGCTATTGGCGATCGCCTTCTGGGCCGCCACCACCTGGTAGTCGCTGCCCATGATGTCATCGTAGGTCTCCTCATTGATCGGCTTTCCCCACTTCTCAAAGAATCCTGTAAGGCGGCTGTACCCGGTCGAGGTGCGGCCGATGTCGATCACCGACCCCTTGGGCGCCACCATCACGACCAACACCACCAGAGCGATGACAGAGGCGGCACCGACGGTGAGCCAGCGCATACTCTTCCGATGCGCCCCGCCGACCCACATCATCAGGTAGACGATCAGGGCGAGGAAGACCGCCGTCGAGATATTCTCCATAAAGATCAGGAGACAGGTGATCCCGGTGGCGATGATGATGGTCCAGAAGACCCGCGGTGACGAGTGGGTGTCATCGCTCCCGCGGAGGAGGCTGGCGGTGAAGTTGATCAGCGTCAGTCGCGTCAGCTCCGAGGGCTGGAAGGTGAGGAAAAAGATCTTTAGCCACCGCTTCCCGCCATTGATCTCTATACCGATGAAGGGCACCAGCATCAGCAAGATGAGGGAGAAGATGAAAGCTATCGTCGATGATCGCAGGTAGTAGGAGCTCGGGACGTGTGACCCGAGGACGATGATGCCGAGGGCGCAGACCACTAAGATCAGGTGCTTCAGGATCTGCCCAAAGAAGTTTTGCCCGCTATTCTCTGCCCGAAACGCCTCCTGGCTCACGGCGGAGAAGACGACGATGATGCTGATCAGCATCAGGGCAAAGGTCACGATCCAGATCCCCTTGTCGCCGACAAAGAGGTTGGACAGCCTGTCCCACCGAGCCCAGCGGACTCCCTTGGCGGCCGCCGGCTCATCGCTCTCAGGCACGATAAATGGTCTCTCCTCAGCCATGGCTCACTTGCTCTTCTCCTGGTCCTCGAGGCTTTCCTCAAGGGACTTACGCCGGTGTGCCCGGTACATCATCACCCCGAGTACGATCACCACCACAGCGATGATGATACGCCCGATCTCCGTGCTGTAGCGGGAGACCATAGGGCTGAGCTGATCCATCGGCACGACGTGCTCAAGATACCACCCGATGGTGATCAGCACAATATTCCAGAGGCCTGCCGCAAGTGCGGTGTAGAGGTAAAAGGGTGCCAGCGGCATCTGCGACAGCCCTGCCGGTAGCGAGATCAGCTGCCGGATCCCCGGGATCAGCCGACCGGTGAAAGTCGCCACCTTACCATGTCGGACGAAATACTCCTCCGCGTGGCGCACCCCCTCCGTGCTGAGGAGGAAGAATGCCCCCACGCGGCTCCCGGCAAAAGCATAGACGACCGGGCGCCCGAGCCAGCGAGCGAGGAAGTAATTCACCGACGCCCCGATGAGTGCACCGAGGGTGCCGAAGAAGAAGATCCCCACCACGCTCATCTCCCCCGTACTCGCCGCCAGATAGGCTGCGGGTGGGATCACGATCTCACTCGGGAAGGGGATGAAGGAGCTCTCTATCGCCATCAGCAGTGTGATGGTGAAGTAGTTGAGGTGCTCGAGACACCAGGCTATGAAGGGGATACTCTCCATCAGTCGCACTTCAGAGCTGATCCGCCGGCAGAGGCTCTACCGACAGGGTGACAAAGTAGGAGCGCTGCTCACCGGTGAAGCGGTCACGCTTCCGGAAGACAAAGCCTCGGAGCGTGCAGAGATCGCCCTCCGACAGCTCGATGGGCGCCAAGCTCTGGGAGAAAGTCCCCGTGATCCCCTCGTCCGTCTCTATCGTCACTCTGGACTCGTCCGTGGAGATCACCCGTGCGGGGACGAGGGGGAAGTCCGTCAGCGCCTCCTCCGGGTCGATGCGATGCGGTGCGAGCAGGAGTGCCCTCTGCTGGGCGGGACGCTTCGGTGTCGGCTTGCGGATCGTGTCGTAGAGGAGGATAAAATTGACGAAGTCCCCGATCATGAAGTCCTCCTCCTCTCCCGGCAGATAGTGATGCTTGCTCTCTGAGTCGATGAGGTGGAAGGCGTGCATCCCCTGGCTGTATCCGGTGATGTAGGCGACCCGCAGGGGGAAGAGATCGCGAGGGTCCGACTCCGATGGCTCCATATGTACCACGATGGCGTGGCTGTCCTCCGGCTCGATAAACTTCACGTCGAAGAGCTTCCCTCTCAGGTCCCCCTCCGGCAGACCCATCTCTGTGGGGTTGGTGAGCAGCACCCGTCCCTCGGGGCTGCTGAGCTTCAGCATCGGCACCACCTGCCGCATCGGCTCCTTGAGGCGCAGGGCGATCACGTCCATCACGATCATCGGAGTGGCAGCGAGAGAGCGGTACACATACGCCTCTGCCGGTCGGGCATCGAGGATGTAGTGTGCCTTATTCTCCTTATCCTCCACCGTCCCCTCGGGGATCATCTCCAGCATCTTCTCGTAGCTCTGCGGCAGCTTCCGTCCCCTCTCTCCGGCGATCTGTGCGATGATCCGCAGCTCCCGGAGGGCTTTGTCGTAGTCGCCTCGGTCGATCAGCAGCTTGGCGTAGTGGAGCCGCACGGTGAGGAGGTAGGGCTCGTAGTCGTCCGTCTCCTCCTTCAGTGCCTTGGCGAGGGCTGCAGCCTCCAGTGCCGGGTCATCAGAGAGGAGAGAGGCGAGCTCGCCCCATATGCGGGGCTCGGAGTAGATCATGAGTACCCGCTGATACTCATCGAGTGCGGTAGCCCGCTCCCCCTCGAGGAGGTGCAGCCTCGCCTGAGTCAGCTTGACGAGACGGTCGTCCGGGTAGAGACTCTCCAGTCCTGTAAAGAGCTCGTAGATCATCTCCGGCACCTTGGTCTCGCGCCGGTCCAACAGCTCCTCGATAGCGACCGTGAGAGCGCGGTCTACGAGGGAGGGCGTCTCCGGTCCGCGATCCTTACGCCCCTTGCCACTGCTGCGCTGCCAGTCCTCCGGGCGGAGGGACTTAGCAGGGTCCCACTTGGTGAGGAAGTCGATAAAGTCGAGGCGCTCCCGGAAGAGGCTCTTCACGCGCAATACTTGGTCGAGGATACGGGAGTTGAGTGCTGACGGACGCTCTATCTCGAGGCTGAGATAGATCCGCAGCGCCTGTCGAACCTCCTCGATAGTGATAAACTTATTACGCGACTCAAAGAAGTCACTCACCACCTGGGCAACCCGAGGATGGAGTGCCTTGTGAAGCCCCTCCTTGGAGTTGTGCCAGCTGAGTACTTTGTCAAAGGTCTGCCTCACCTGATCCCGTCGGTGGTAGGGGTTTTTCTCCGTCTGATAGCCGGTCAGCAGTCCATTCAGCTCCCCGAAGTGCGGCACGACACTCTGGCGCAGCGAGGCGAGGGACTCCTCCGCCATCGGTGCGGTAGCCCCCATGCCCTTGATAAGCGTCTCCATCTCCGACACCACCTCAGCGGCGGTATCTATCTCACCACCCTCAATGGCATCGGTGGCGACATCCTTCAGCACCCAGAAGAGTGCCGACGAGGACCACTGATTGGGAGACTCCTTGTAGTCCTCCCGGGCAAGCTTCACAGCGCTCTCCAGATCGCCCTCTTGGCGGAGGGCCATTACTTCTTTATATCCCATACTCTCATACTCTATCACTCATACTCTCATCCCCACGGACGGGGGCTCGATGCGTTAGCCCGGCCCGACCATGGGTTCTCCCTCATACGGCCACATCATAAGACCGACGGGAGGGCAGGTCACACACTCTCTCCCGCTTGCGGGAGCCGGTGCGCCAAGCCTCGGATCGTCACCGAAGCGAGGGAGAGCCACTTTTCCCAAAGGGGCTCCCTCCGCTTACTCATCACAGGGTCCGACAGGCGGCTCTCAGCCACTCACCGGACGTCCGGATCGATGGCTCTCTCTCAGAAGGGCAGATCGTCTACGCCGCCACCATTGCCACCATCGCCCTGCTGGGGACCATAGGGCTGCTGCGGGGCGCCATAGCCGGGCATACCCTGAGGAGCCTGACCACCATAGCCGGGCATACCCTGGGGAGCCTGAGGCTGGGGACCGAAGTTACCCATCGGCTGACCATAGGGGGTGCCCACCTGAGCACCGGCCATCTGAGCGGGGTCGATCTTCACGATGTTGCGGACGCGGATGTCAGTGTACCACCGGTCGTTGAACTCGCGGCTGTTGACGTAGAAGAAGACCTGTACGGCATCGCCCTGCTGCAGGTTGTACCCCTTCACTCTGTCCTCACCGAAGACGGAGAAGTGGACCTTTGTCGGATACTCCTCCTGTGTCTCCACGATGTACTCTTGGACAAAGAAGTCCTTGCCTGTATTCTTGCTCGTCCCCTTGCGTGGTTCCAGGATCTTGATGATGGTTCCGGTCAGTTGTCCTTCGTTCATTTTCTTGCTTACTATACGGTTGTGTTGTATGTTGGTATCTATTACTTGTGTGGCTCAGCCTCTGTAGGGAGGGAAGCCGACGATGCTGCGGATCTCCCTCAGCGTCGCCTCCGCACTCTCGCGGGCGCGCTCGGCACCTGCGGTAGCCACCTTCTCGAGGTAGGTGCGGTCGCTGCTGTACTCCTCGATCCGCTCGCGGATCGGTGCGATGAAGGCATTGAGATCATCGGCGATCTGCTTCTTCAGGTCGCCATAGCGGATCGAGCAGTCGTCCCACGCATCGCGGTAGTATCGGTTGGTCTCCTCGTCCGACACGATCTCGAGGAAGGTAAAGAGGTTTTGGATCACCTCCGGCTTCTCGCTGTGAGGTGCCTGGGGACCGGCGTCGGTCACCGCCTTCATCACCTTCTTGCGGATCGTCTTCTCGTCATCGCGGAGATAGAGGGCATTGCCCTCGCTCTTGCCCATCTTTCCCGAGCCATCGAGGCCGGGGATCTTCACCGCATCATCGCCGTGGCTGGCGAGCGACTTGGGGAGGGGGAAGAAGTCTACGCCGTAGGTGCTATTGAAGCGCTTGGCATAGATGCGCGCCATCTCCATATTCTGCTCCTGGTCCTTGCCGACCGGCACGCCCCACGCCCGATGCTGCAGGATGTCTGCAGCCATCAGAGTCGGGTAGGTGAGCAGTCCGGCATTGACATTATCCGGCTGCAGGCGGACCTTGTCCTTGAAGGTCGTCGTCCGCTCCAGCTCGCCCATGTAGGCGAGCATATTGAGGTAGAGGTAGAGCTCGAGCGTCTGATGGACGTCGCTCTGCATGTAGATGGTGCACTTCTCCGGATCGAGACCGCAAGCGAGATACTCCGCCAGGATGGTGTAGTCATTGGCGATGATGTCCTTAGGGTGGGGTGCTGTCGTGAGGGAGTGCCAGTCAGCGATGAAGAAGTAGCACTTCTCCTCATTTTGTAGCTTAAGAAAATTGATGACAGCCCCGAAGTAATTCCCCACGTGGAGGTTTCCGGTAGGACGTATGCCGCTTACGATGGTATGCATAGATCTTATTATTAGAGTA
Source organism: Porphyromonas sp. HMSC065F10 (assembly GCF_001808555.1). Taxonomy (GTDB): domain Bacteria; phylum Bacteroidota; class Bacteroidia; order Bacteroidales; family Porphyromonadaceae; genus Porphyromonas_A. The sequence continues at coordinate 37,844 of NZ_KV793760.1, read as the reverse complement.
TTAATCAGTCGTCGTCAGGTCGTTGTGCTACCGGGATGATCCAGACCCGACCGACGTGGGACAAAGGTACTAAAAAAGAGATACAGATCTCACCCCTCCCCGCCCTGCTTTCTTGACCCCCGGCCCGTCCCCAAAAGCCCTTGAGCACTTGTATTTAACACTTCAGGGCTGTAACTTTAACGCTCGTTATGTTAATGGGGTGGGGAAAATCGCTACCTTTGGTGCGATATGAAGAAGTCTACCCTCTGGCTCATCGTGGTGGTGATGGTCGTCGCCTTTGTTGGCCTGCTGTTTATGCAGGTCAAGTACATTGATGCGACCTATCAGGCACGGAGGTTCCAGTTTGACAGCTCAGTCAGGCAGGCGCTCTTTGAGACCAATCACGACCTGGAGCGGGATGAGATGATCGACATCATCCGGGTCGACCTCGGTCTGCCAGGCTATGTGGTGCGGGACTACCTGATCCGCCCGACGGAGGGGAGCAAGGCGCCCTTTGACCTCGGCACAGCGGGGCAGGGGCTGCCGGACTACAAGCTGGAGCAGCTGCCGCAGCCGCCTAAGAAGTCATACGACTTCGTCACGCCCGGCGATCGCTTCCGTGAGGCGGAGCGGATGCTGCGGAGCCACTTTGCGGAGCCGGATAGCGTCACGCAGAGGATCCTCCTACAGGTGGCGCTGGAGGGGCTGCGTAAGGCGCAGTACAGGCCGATCTATGACCGCATCGACGGGCAGCACTTAGAGGAGTACCTCCTGGAGTCACTCGACAAGTATGGGATCACCATCCCCTTCCGCTACGAGGTGGTGGACAGCCGGGGCACGATCTCTTTCTCCAATGGCAGCCTCCCCGTCGATCAGCCCGATAAGATCTACACCCAGGCGCTGCTGACCAATGACCCGCCCTCGCGCCTCCACTACCTGAGGGTGTACTTCCCCGGGCAGGCGCGCTTCATCTCGTCGACCATCGGCTTCCTGATCCCGTCCGTGATCTTCAGCATCTTAGTGCTCGCCACATTCATCTACACCATCATCACCCTCTTTAGGCAAAAGAAGATCGATGAGATGCGGATCGACTTTGTCAATAATATGACCCACGAGCTCAAGACGCCGGTCAGCACGATACGTCTCGGCGTCGAGATGCTCTCCGACCCCGACATCGGGTCGCAGTCCGATCGTCGGGCGCGCATACTGGAGTCGATCAATGCTGAGGCCTACCGCCTCACGCTGCTGATCGAGCAGGTGCTGCAGATGTCCTTCTTCGACAGCCACGACTCCCGTCTCCGGCTGCGGATGACGGAGCTCGATATGGAGGAGATCATCATCGACGCCACCTCGACCTACTCGCTCAAGGTGGAGGAGGCGGGCGGCAGCCTCGACCTCGACCTCGAGGCGACCCGCACCGAGGTGTTGGGAGACAAGCTGCAGCTGACCAATATCATCTTTAATCTCCTCGACAATGCCATGAAATACCGCCGTCCCGATGTGCCACCGCACATCACGGTACATACGGCGAGCAACGACCGCAACCTGACCATCCGCGTGGAGGACAACGGCTGCGGCATCAAGCGCGAGTATCTCAAGAAGATATTCGACCGGTTTTTCCGTGTCCCGTCGGGCAATAGGCACGACGTCAAGGGCTTTGGCCTCGGCCTCCCTTACGTTGCGCTGACGGTGAAGTCGCACGGCGGACACATACATGCGGAGAGCGATCTCGGGGTGGGCACCACCTTCATCATCACTCTGCCGCTGCTGACCGGTAAGGGTAAGAGTAATAATGTAAGAGCAAATAAGTAAGAAACGATCATGGAAAACTCAGTAAAAGTATTCCTCTGTGAGGATGACGAGAGCCTCGGCCCACTGCTGGCCGACTACCTGACAGAGAAGGGCTATGATACCGACCTCTTCAAGGACGGAGAGGCAGGGCTGCAGGGATTTGAGGAGCGCCCACGCTACTGGGACATCTGCGTCCTGGACGTGATGATGCCTAAGAAGGACGGCTTCGAGCTGGCCAAGGACATCCGCGCACTCAATCCTGAGACCCCGATCATCTTCCTCACCGCCAAGACGCTGAGCGAGGATGTGCAGGAGGGCTTCAGCCTCGGGGCGGATGACTACCTCAAGAAGCCCTTCAACACCTCTGAGCTGACGATGCGCATCGATGCGGTGCTGCGTCGCGTGCAGGGGAAGAAGCCCGATGACGTCGCCTTCTATCGCATCGGAGACTATGTCTTCGACACGCAGCACCAGTCCCTCCAGTACAAGGATGAGGAGCCGGTGAGCCTGACGACCAAGGAGACGGAGCTGCTGGCGCTCTTCTGCGCCAATGCCAATAGCACCGTCGACCGCTCCTTTGCCCTCAAGACGATCTGGGGCGAGGACACTTACTTCAACGCCCGCTCCATGGACGTCTACATCACCAAGCTGCGGAAGCACCTCGCCCAGGATCCCGGCATCGAGATCCAGAATAAGCACGGCAAGGGACACCGCCTCATCACTCCGGGAGCTAATTCGGAGCCCGATGAGTCCAATACCAAAGTGATCTGATCCCTACCGATGGCCAAGACATCCACATCCAAGAAGGGGCAGGGAAAGACCCCCTTCCGCAAGAGCGTCAATATCCGCAATAAGCGGGCGACGTATGACTACGAAGTGCTGGAGAGACTTACCGCGGGCATCGTGCTCACCGGTAATGAGATCAAGTCGATCCGCATGGGTCGCGCCTCTCTCGGTCAGAGCTTCTGCTATGTCGATCGCGGAGAGGTGTGGGTCAAGAATATGTATATCGGCACCTATGCCTTTGGCTCCTGGACCCAGGAGGGCTCGCGACGTGACCGGAAGCTGCTGCTCAATAAGCGGGAGATCCGTCACCTCACCGAGGCACAGCACGACCCCGGCTTCACAATCGTGCCGCTCCGGCTCTTCATCAATGGCAAGGGACTGGCGAAGCTGGAGATCGCCATCGCTAAGGGTAAGAAGGAGTACGATAAGCGCAATGCCATCCGCGACCGCGAGATGAAGCGGGAGCTGGACCGCGCCCGCCGGACGCCCTATTAACTAGAGACTATTGTACGAAGACGATCTGCTGCGTTGCTTTCGGAATTCGGTCTCGGTCACGTACGTGAGTACGCTCCCTTCGACCTCATCCTCAGCGCCTTGCATCTCATCCTTCGTGCAAAGTCTCAGCACATTTGAAACAAATGTGCGAGAATGGCACTTCGTGCAACATTCTCAACTAAGGCGTCTCCGGAGAGGGGGCTACAGCTTTTGTCGGGGTATTGGTCGCACACCATGGTGACCGGTACCCCGACACTGTCAAGTGGCGTGATGCCCCCCGGGAGTGCCGGGAAACTTGTAGAAGACCTTTGCAAAATGGTCTTTCGCCGAAAAAGCACCGCTTTTTCGGCAGGGACTTTGCAGAACGCCCCAGATGCAAGGGACTGAGAGTGAGGGCGAAGGGAGTGTGCTTACGCACATGACCAAGCCCGAATCTCGAATGTGACGCCGCAGATGGGGTATTATGCAAAGGTCTCTGTAGATTTGTAGAGCCGATGGGCGCTGGTCCCGTCGGAGCAAAAGAGAGACTTACATACAGATGAGCAAGTATATACGATATATCCTCTTTGCCATCGCGCTGCTTACCGCCGGGGCTTTAGCCCGCGCCCAGGAGCCGGTGGCGGAGCAGATCTCCCTCGAGGAGGTGCGCTCGGCGGCGGAGAGCCACTTCCCCCTCCTCCGGCAGCGAGAGGTGATGGATAGAGTGGTCCGGGAGAGTAGCCGTGCGATGAAGTACGTCTACATCCCCCAGGTCAGCCTCACCGGCGGAGTCAATTACCTCTCCGATATGCCCAACCCCACGAAGCAGGACCTGATCAAGGGCGAGAAGCTCCAGGTGGCCATCCCCTCCTTCCTCAAGGCGATGGGCATCCCCCAGGAGACGTGGGACGGGATGATGGACGAGACGATGGCGAGCATCGCCTCGCAGGTCAAGATCCCCTCGATCCCCAAGATGCAGTGGGGCATCGGTGTCTCCATCGCTCAGCTCCTCTGGGATGGTGGCAGTGCCGCCGCCTCGGGGCGGGTGCTGAGAGCCACTCAGGCTCAGCGCGATGCCCGGACGGAGGAGGCGCTGAGGGAGGTACGTAAGTCGGTGACGGAGATCTACTTCGGTCTCCTCAAGGTGGACGGACAGGCCGCCCTCCAGTCGACCCTCATCGAGGAGCTGCGCCGTCAGGCGGAGCGGGTGGAGGCGGCGATAGCGAGCGATGTGGCTACCCGAGCCGATGCCGAGGAGATCCGTGTGGAGCTGCTGCGGGCGGCTCAGGATCGTGCTGCACTGCAGGAGAGTCGCCGTGCGCTGCTGGAGGCGCTGACGATCTACACCGGTCTCTCCCTCGGTGAGGAGACGGTGGTGACACTGCCTCCGACCCCGATTGAGCCGGTGACTACTGCCGACGGACGGGTCGCCCCGCTTCGCCCGGAGCACCGCTACTACGATGCACTGACGGCGGAGGCTGAGGCGACGTACGACAGCTACCTCGCCGGACTGGTGCCGCAGGTGATGCTGACCGCCACGGCGATGTACTCCAATCCTTACCCCAATTTCTTTAAGCCCGGGGCACACCCCTTCGGGATGGTGGGGCTCAGTTTCCGCTGGACCTTCGGTCAGCTCTATGGGCTCGGTGCACAGCGCACCCGACTCCGGGGGATGACGGAGATGGCGGAGATGCAGCGGCAGACCTTTGAGCAAAAGACCTCAGCCGAGCTGGCACAGGCGCGCCACAGCGTGCAGCAGAGTGCCGAGCAGATGCGGCTCGACGAGGAGATCGTGTCGCTCCGCAAGAGCATCAGCGACCGCTCCACCGTGCAGGTGGAGGAGGGCGTGATGACCCGGCGGGATGCGCTCCAGCTCCTGACGAAGTATAGTGCTGCCAAGCAGACGGCCGACCTCCACCGCATAGAGTACCTTGAGGCGCTCTACCGGCTGGCGGAGATCGAGAGATAAGTAGATAAGATAGTGATGATGATGAAAAAAGAGATACGATACAGCTGCTCCCTCACACTCACGCTCCTCTTGCTCCTCTGTGTGAGCTGCGATCGAGAGAATAAGAGCCTCCTCGGGACCGGGAGCTTCGAGGCGACGGAGGTGCTCGTCTCCGGCGAGGTGAGCGGTAAGCTGATCCGCTGGGACGTAGCCGAGGGCGACCGGCTCCAGGAGGGCGCCGAGGTGGGGCTCGTGGACACCATTCAGCTGGCACTGAAGCGCGAGGCTCTCCGCCACTCCGGTGCGGGTGTGGCGGTCTCCTCGCCCGATGTGGCGACCCAGATTGCCCCCTTAGAGGCTAAGCTGAGTGACCTGCGCTCTCAGCGGGAGCGCATCAAGCGGCTCCTCGATGCCGATGTGGCGACGAAGAAGCAGCTCGACGACCTCGATGCCGGCATAGCCCAGCTTGAGGGGCAGATCGAGGCGACCAAGGCGACCCTCTCCAATAGCCGCGGACAGGTGTCGGCTCAGCGGTCTGCCATCGACGTGCAGGTGGAGCAGGTGAGCGATATGATCCGCCGGTCGGTGATCACAGCCCCCATCACCGGCACCGTGATAGCCAATTACGTCCACCGGGGCGAGCTCGCTGCGGCGGGACATCCGCTCTTCCGCATCGCCAATATGGACGAGATGATCCTCCGGGCCTACATCACCGGTGAGGATCTCGGACTGATCCGGGTGGGGGAGAGCGTCAAGGTGCGTGTGGATGGCGCCGCAGGAGAGGGTGGCAGCCGCACGTACGATGGCACGATCAGCTGGATCTCGCCTAAGGCAGAGTTTACCCCCAAGTCGGTACAGACGCGAGACGACCGTGCGGGGCTGGTCTATGCTGTCAAGGTAAGGGTACCCAATGAGGACGGGTACCTCAAGATCAGTATGTACGGCGAGCTGCTCCGACCCACAGCAGAGTGAGGATGACGGAGGTGAAGGACGATATCATCCGTGCGGAGGGGCTCAAGCTGCTCTTCCGTAGCCCGGCCGGCGAGGCGGTCGGTGTCGGAACGGCACCGGCAGGTCTCTCCTTCACCGTCCGCCGCGGAGAGATCTTCGGCATCATCGGTCCCGACGGGGCGGGCAAGAGCACGCTCTTCCGGATCCTCTGCTCACTCCTCAAGCCTCAGGAGGGCAGCGCTACCGTCGACGGCTACGATGTGGTGCGGGACTATCGCGAACTGAGGCGCCACATCGGCTATATGCCGGGCACCTTCTCCCTCTATGGTGACCTCACCGTGCGGGAAAATCTCGACTTCTACGCCACCCTCTTCGGCACCACTGTGGAGGAGAATTATCCCCTCATCGCCGACATCTACTCCCAGATAGAGCCCTTTGAGGACCGCCTCGCCGCCCATCTCTCCGGAGGGATGAAGCAGAAGCTCGCCCTCTCCTGTGCCCTGATCCACAAGCCGCACGTCCTCTTCCTCGATGAGCCCACCACCGGCATCGACCCGATCAGCCGTGCAGACCTCTGGCAGATGCTGCGTAAGCTGGCCGGAGAGGGCGTCACCGTGGTCGCCTCCACAGCCTATATGGATGAGGCGAGTCGCTGCGATCGTGTCGCCTTCATGCGGCAGGGCGACTTCATCGCCCTCGACACGCCCGAGCAGCTGGTCTCGCACTTTCCTCTCCCCCTCTACCGCTTAGAGGCGACCGATCGGATGGCAGCCCTCAAGACGCTGGAGGCCTGTCCGCAGGTGCTGCACGTCTACGCCTTTGGCGATTCCTTCCACATCACCCTCCGTGACCCGGCAGATGAGGCGGCGCTGATGAGCTATGTCGCCTCCTCCCCGCTGCTCTCCGGCAGTCGGCCGGTCGCCACGGAGCCCACCCTGGAGGACGCCTTCCTCCTCCTCTCCACAGACGATGATGAGTGATCCGGTGATAGAGGTAGAGGGGCTGACGAAGGTCTTTGGCGACTTCACCGCCGTGGACCACATCTCTTTCCACGTCAATAGGGGCGAGATATTTGGCTTCCTCGGCGCCAATGGTGCCGGCAAGTCTACCGCCATCAGTATGCTCTGCGGCATCCTCAAGCCGACCGCCGGGCGCGGCACCGTTGCCGGGCACGACATCCTCCACGAGGGCGAGCGGATCAAGCAGCACATCGGCGTGATGAGCCAGCGCTTCTCCCTCTACCCCGACCTGACGGTGGAGGAGAATCTCCGGCTCTACGCTGCTATCTATGGGATGAAAAAGAGGGCGATCAGGGAGCGCACGGATGAGCTCCTCGGGCAGCTCGACTTCGAGGAGTACCGCCACACCCGCGCCGGTCACCTGCCCCTCGGCTGGAAGCAGAAGCTCGCCTTCGCATCTGCGATCTTTCACCGGCCCGAGGTGGTCTTCCTCGATGAGCCTACCGGCGGGGTCGACCCGCTGACGCGGCGGCTCTTCTGGGAGCTGATCTACCGCGTCGCTTACGTAGACGGGATCACCGTCTTCGTCACCACACACTATATGGATGAGGCGGAGTACTGCGACCGGGTCTCGATCATGGTCGATGGTGAGATCCGCGTCCTCGGCACACCGGCGGAGCTGAAGGCTGCCGAGGGAGTCCCCGATATGGGCAGCCTCTTTACCGCCATCACAAGACAAGGGAAGCGATGAGACGAGGAGAGAAGAGAGGGAGAGCCCCACAGCGCCGTGGCTCACAGATGCGCGCCTTTATCATCAAGGAGTGGAAGCAGATCTTCCGCGACCCGCTGACGCTCCTGATCCTCATCGCCATGCCGATCACGGAGATGCTCCTCTTTGGCTTCGCGATGAATATGGACGTCACCGACATACGCACCGTCATCATCGATCACTCGACCGATGAGACCGGTGAGCAGCTGGCGGAGGCGCTCGAGGGCAATGCCACCTTCCTCTACCGAGGGATGCTCGCCGACAGCAGGGAGGCGGAGGAGATGATGAAGGCGGGCGAGATCGATCTCGCCATCGTGGTGCCGGAGCACTTCGAGCGGGACCTCCTCACCGGGCTGCCGACCACCATGCAGGTGATCGCTGATGTGTCGGACCCCGCTATGGGGAGCATCCGGGGAGCCTATGCTCAGCAATTCATCGTCGACCAACTGAGCCGCCACACCGGTGGCGAGGGGATCCCCTACAGCATCGAGGTCACCCCTCAGATGCTCTACAATCCCGGGCTCGTCTCCGCCTACAACTTCGTCCCCGGACTGATGGGGCTGGTGCTCCTCGTCATCTGTACGCTGATGACCAGTATCAGCATTGCGCGGGAGAAGGAGCAGGGCTCCATGGAGCTCCTCCTCACCACCCCGGCTCGCCCTACCACGATCGTCCTCTCCAAGACCGTCCCCTACCTCGCTGTCTCCCTCATCATCATTGCGATCATCCTCGTCATCTCCCGCTTCGTCCTCGGGGTGCCGATCCGCGGATCCCTCGCCCTGATCCTCCTCGTGACGCTGGTCTTCACCTTCTTCAGTCTCGCCTTTGGTCTCCTCCTCTCCAGCCTCGTCAAGTCGCAGAAGGAGTCGACGATCCTCACCGGCTTCAGCGTGATGATGCCGACGATGCTCCTCTCGGGGATGATCTTCCCGGTAGAGAATATGCCTCTCGTCCTCCGATGGATCTCCCGCTTCATCCCCGCCACCTACTACATCACCTCGATGCGCAAGCTGATGATCCAGGGCACCGGACTCTCCGCCATATGGGTGGAGCTGCTGGTGCTCGTCCTCTTCGCCATCCTCACGATAGCCCTCGCCATCCGTAACGTCAAGCCTCGCCTGAGATGAGTACTGCCTTTGGATACCTCTTGGAGAAGGAGTTTAAGCAGATCGCTCGCGACAGGATCCTCCTGACGATGATCTTCTTCTTCCCGACGATCATGATCGGCCTGACGCCCTGGGTGATCAACTTCAACCTCCGCCACCTCGACCTAGCGGTCGTCAACCACGACCCCGCAGGAGCGCAGGCTCGGCTCATACTACAGAAGGTGGAGGCCTCTCCCGACATCGACCTCGTCGGGGTCTACTCCTCCGAGGAGCCGGCCTACGAGGCGGTGGACCGGAGTAGGGCGGATGCGATCCTCGTGATCCCGCCCGACTTCTCCCGCGATATGGAGCTGTCGCACCACGCCTCTGTGCGACTGATCGCCAATGCCGTCAATAGCACCAACGCCGTCATGGCGATGAATCGCATGAGCGGACTCATCGCTGACACCTCCGAGGAGATCCTGACGGAGAGGGCGGGGCTTGCGGCAGGTAGCGGCAGACCGGTGGAGATCCGGATGCTCGACCGGTACAATCCGACACTCAACTACAAGTACTATATGCTGCCGGCGATCCTCGTGATGGTCTTGACGATGCTCTGCGGTATCTACCCCGCCATCGGACTGGCGCACGAGAAGGAGGTGGGCACCATCACCCAGATCAACCTCTCCCCCCTCCGGAGCAGCACCTATATCGTCGCCAAGGTGCTCCCCTACTGGCTCATCGGGGTCAGCACTACGCTCCTCGGTACGCTGCTGCTCTACCTTATCTACGGGCTCGCACCGGTGGGGAGCTACCTCCTGATACTGCTCGGGGCGCTACTCTTCTCGGGGGTGATAGCCTTCCAGGGTGTAGCGGTAGCCAACCTTGCCAAGTCGGTCCAGCAGGCGATGTTTATGGAGCTCTTCTTGGTGATGATCTTCTTCATCATCAGTGGACTCTTCACCCCCATCAGCACGATGCCGTGGTGGAGCAAGGTGATCGCCTACATCAATCCCCTCACCTACCTCAATATCATCATGCGGATGGTCTACCTCAAGGGAAGCAACCTCACCGACCTCTGGCCCTACTTCGCCGCCCTCACGGCGATCGGCCTCCTCAATGCCCTCCTCGCCGTCCTCACCCACCGCAAGCGCCAGTAGCCCCCTCCCTCCTCTGCTTATCTAATACCGATATTAGCGATTTCTTTTATCGGTATTAGTGAACTCTAATATCGGTATT
>NZ_KV793760.1:0-27763 GCF_001808555.1 Porphyromonas sp. HMSC065F10 | reverse complement strand
AATATCGGTATTAGTGAACTCTAATATCGGTAAAAGAAAAGTGGGCTGTGGAGGAGCCCTCAGGGCGCCGGTCCAAGGGGTAGGGGCTCGGGGCTGTATCTCTTAGGAGGATATGCCGACTTTTATCCTCCCTATCAGGTCGGCCCCTTAGGGGACAAAAAAGTACGACCATCCTCATAGAAGATAGTCGTACTCCGGTAGTTGCGGGGACAGGATTCGAACTTGCGACCTCTGGGTTATGAGCCCAGCGAGCTACCACTGCTCCACCCCGCGATATGCTTTCCTCCCTTGCTTTGTGGTGCAAAGGTACGACTTATCCCGCACATATCCAAGCCCATCCCGCCACTTCGGTCCGGATGGACGAGGGGACGCGTCGGGGATTGGTGGGGAAAAAGGTAACTTTGTGAGAATAGAGAATTGCGTTGCGTATGGAAATAGCTAATATAGGACCGGCAGGACTGAGGGAGAGGATCCTGAGGTCCTTCCGTCCCGCCCCCGTCTCCTCTCCCCTCCTGACCGACCCGGCAGACGATGCCGCGGTGCTGGAGCCGGGCGAGGGTCGTCAGATGATCTCCGCCTCGGCCATGATGCTGGAGGGGGTCCACTTTGACCTCGTCTACTTCCCCCTCAGGTATCTCGGCTTCAAGGCTGTCACCAAGGGGGTCTCCCGCATCGTCGCCATGGGCGGCAGGGCGGAGGGCGTCGAGGTGTCGGTGGGGCTGTCGGCGAGGTTTCAAGTGGAGGATGTGGAGGCGCTGATGAGTGGCATCCGCGAGGCGTGCGAGACCTACGGCTGTGGGCTGATGGGCTGCCACTTCACCTCGTCACGTACCGGGCTGATGCTCTCGACCCACGTGGTGGGGAGCGTGGAGCACGGGCGGTACCTGCGGAGCGACACGGCGCAGGCCAATGACCTGATCTGCGTCACGGGCGACCTGGGTGCCGCCTTCCTCGGACTGACGATGCTGGAGCGGGAGAAGCAGGTATTTGACCGGATGGGGCAGGAGGACTATGCACCGGACTTTGGCGGTGGGGCCTACTTCCTCTCCCGCCAGATGCGCCCCGTGGCGCGTCACGACCTCAGCCCGTCACCTATTGGGACCGAGATACGTCCCTCGGCGATGACGGAGGTGACGGAGGGGCTGGCGGGCGATCTCCTTCGCCTATGCGACCTCTCGAGCGTCGGCTGCCGGATCTATGAGGAGCGACTGCCGATCCTTGCGGAGACGCGACAGCAGGCGGAGACGTTGGGACTGGACCCCACGGCGATCGCCTGCAATGGCGGTGAGGATTACGAGCTCCTCTTTACCCTTCCCCTCACCGACAAGGAGCTGATCGAGGGGCTGGAGGGCGTGACGATGATCGGCTTCGTCACCGATGCGAGCATGGGCTGTCGCCTCGTCAGCAGTGGCGGGAGCGAGACGCCCCTCCGCTCACAGAGTACCACGACGACGGAGGAGCCATGAGACAGTATCTCGATCTACTGCAAAAGGTGCTGGATGAGGGACACCGGAAAGAGGACCGCACCGGCACAGGCACGATCAGTCTCTTCGGTGCACAGCTGCGCTTCCCGCTCAGCGAGGGCTTCCCGCTGCTGACGACGAAGAAGCTCCACCTGAAGAGCATCATCTACGAGCTGCTCTGGTTTATCCGGGGCGAGACGAATGTGAAGTACCTGCAGGAGCATGGCGTCAGGATCTGGAACGAGTGGGCCGATGAGGCGGGCGACCTGGGGCCGGTCTACGGTGCTCAGTGGCGACACTGGCTCGATGCCGGGGGCGAGACGCACGACCAGCTGGCAGAGGTGATCGAGATGATCCGCAAGACTCCCGACAGCCGGCGGATGATCGTCAACTCGTGGAACGTGGGGGAGATCGACCGGATGGCGCTGCCACCGTGCCACGTGCTCTACCAATTTTACGTCGCGGACGGGAAGCTCTCCCTCCAGCTCTACCAGCGGAGTGCTGACCTCTTCCTCGGGGTGCCCTTCAACATCGCCTCCTACGCCCTCCTGCTGATGATGGTGGCGGAGGTGACAGGGCTGGAGGCGGACACCTTTATCCACACCTTTGGCGACGCACACATTTACCTCAATCACCTTGACCAGGTCAGGGAGCAGCTCACGCGCGAGCCGAGACCCCTGCCGACGATGCGACTCCGACCGGGCGTAACGAGGATCGAGGACTTCACCTACGACGACTTTACGCTGGAGGACTATAATCCCTGGCCACACATATCAGGCAAAGTATCTGTATGAGCAAGACAAGCACCCTCTCCCTCATCGTCGCCATGGACAGCGACGGAGCGATCGGGCAGGCGGGCGACATGCCCTGGGGGCGGAGTATGAAGGGGGATCTCCGCCACTTCAAGGAGACCACCATGGGGCACCCGATCCTCATGGGGCGCACCACCTACGAGTCCTTCCCTCGCCGACCGCTGCCGGGACGGCTGAATATCGTCCTCACCCGCCGGCGCGACTACACCGTGGAGGAGGGAGCTGTAGTGGCGCACTCGGTGGAGGAGGCGCTCCGCCTCGCTGAGGGGGCGGACGAGATATTCGTCATCGGCGGTCGGCAGATCTACGAGCAGCTGATTGACCGAGCGGACCGGCTCTATGTGACACTGGTGGACCATACGTTCCCCGGTGCAGACACCCACTTCCCCGACATCGATCCGGCGGAGTGGCAGCTGGTCCGAGAGGAGCCGCACCCCGCCGACCCGTCCAACGCCTTTCCCTACACCTTCACCACGCTGGAGCGACGGAAGTCGTAGGAAAATCGGACATTTGATCAATCATTGCCTGTTATTTAATAGGCAATTGTCGGCTAAAAACATTAAGTGGAGCTGTTTTGTGAATATTGAACAACATTGGTACATTTGGGTACCAGTTGGGATGGTTACTAATGCCTGAATGGTTTTGTTTTAGATACACAAAACCTATTGTTTTATTCATCATATATTGTCTTTCATAATGAGAACATCGCTTCAGCAAAACGGTCACCTCATAGGAGGCTTTATCGTGTCTCTATTGCTGCTCTTTGGTTGCAAATCTGAGCTACCATCTGCCCCTGACGCACATAGGGAGGCATCAGAGTCGTCAGACGTTGAGTCAATAAAGATGACTCCGGATCAGGCCATTGCTTATGTCAAGCTCTTTGGAGAGGAAATGACAGCGGCCTCAACACCCGAAAACAAGCTACGAGCTGCAGATCTGGATCGTCAGATCGGACTCGTCGACTATTACGTAGAGAACAACGACACGCTTCTCTATGCAGTCAATTATAGGGACAAAAAGGGGTATGTACTCCTCTCCTCCAATAATGGTGGTTTCCCGATCATTGCACACTCTGATGCCGGGGAACTCCGCTTCAGCGACATAGATGAAGAGAACCCTCTATGGCTTGTCATTATGTCGGAGGCAGAGCGGGCTAAAGATCAAAGGGAAAATCCAGATCGTGCGAACCTAGACTACTACAACGACTGGAAAGATATCGGCAATCCCGATTACCAATACGAGATTGAGCCCACGTCTGAAGTGCCAACCTCTCGGCTAAGAGCTATGCGCAAGCACTCGACCGGGAAGAAGGCTATCCATCCATACACAGGAGAAAAGCTAGTCAATTGGTGTCAGTTTGGGACCTTCAATACTTATGCTCCCAACCAAGCGGCTATAGGCTGTCCTGCCCTTGCCATCGGTATGCTCCTTTTTGATTGTGCTCATCGCGATTTAAGCAAAAGGGAGCAAGTCATGGTCCCAAACATTCCGTACCACGCTGAGCGCGCAACTATGGATAACGAGGATGGGAAGAGAGTATCTATGGCGCTAAAGCAGATAGCTGACAGCATTCCGAATTATCGGTGGGGGGCAGGGCCGGGGGCCGAAAGCGCCGCCAACGCTCTAGATATTCTTGAAGGATTAAAAAAGCTTGGCTTCCGCCAGGCAGAGCTCCATCCATATGACTTTGAGACCCTTTACCAAAACATGAGCTACAAGGATCAGATTTATGGTCCTACGCTTTTTGATGTTAGTCGAGGCGTTTTAATTGGTGCAAATGATTTGAGAGACCCCAGCAAGGGACATATATGGTTCTGCGATGGGTATTACGAACAGTCTTTCAAGGTCACAAAGAAATTCCTCTTCATCAAGATCAAGTCATGGACAGAGTATGATGATCGCCTATATATGAATTGGGGATGGGGACCGAATAAAGGCAACGGCTGGTATTCAGCCGATGATTATATCTGGACATCAATACAAGAAGGGAAGAAATACTTTAAACTCTACCCGATGATGTATACCAACTTACGGTATTACACCTCTCCCGAATATCCCCAACACTAAAGTAATTAGTACTCCTATGGCAAAGAGAAAGACTATATGTGACATAGCTGTTATAGTCACATTCATTATCCTCTCCCTTGCACTTACGAGCTGTTATGGGAAAGGGAGTAAGCCGGAGTGTCGAACGTTCATTGGAGCGGCATATTTCGGACGCATTAATCTGTGGATCATCCCGCAAGAGGGAGAAGAGGTGAATCTGAGAGCTATTGAAATTATTGAAAACAGTAGCAATTCTCCCATTTCGTTGAAACAGATCTCTAATGAGATAATGAAGGAAGGAGTGGTAAAAGTCATGTACAGTGCTCCTCCTGAGGGTCCGATCAGTTGTGATGTGCGTTTAACCGATCGTGATCGTTTTACGTCACATTTTACTCTCCGAAATCAAGCCTCTGAAATTCGTTTCACGTGTACTTTTGAATATCGTTATAACGATGAACCCAGACCACCTCTCTCTTATGGGGACCCTCATATGATCCTAAAAGAGGTGACTTGCGGGGACTTTACCTATACCCGTAAGAATGATCGCGAGGAGTTCCCCCTGGAGGATATTGACATAAAAATGCGTCTGCGAGACGATAAGCTGGAGCTCGTCAAGCCGTGACCTAAGGTCACATAGCGGCTACATGACTATACGAGACGAAATGATCGATACGACATTTCGTCTCGTGCTGTCTCTGAGGATACGCGAAAAAAGGTACCTTTGCCCTCAGTCACGATAAAGGAAAGAATAGTATGAATATAGCAATCGTCGGCGCCAGTGGTGCCGTGGGACAGGAGCTGATCAAGCTGGTCGAGGAGCGGGACTTCCCGTGCGGCCGGATCCGCCTCTTCGGCTCAGAGCGCAGTGCCGGGCGGTCCTACACCGTCAAGGGGCGGGAGGTGACCGTTGAGCTGCTTGAGGAGGGCGATGCCTTCCGCGACATTGATATCGCCTTCGTCAGCGCCGGGGCAGGCACGTCTAAGGCCTTTGCCTCCACCATCACCAAGCATGGCGCCCTGATGATCGACAACTCGAGTGCCTTCCGCATGGACGAGGATGTGCCGCTCGTGGTGCCGGAGGTGAATGCCTCTGCCGCCCTCTCGGCTCCCCGGCGGATCATCGCCAACCCCAATTGCACCACCATCCAGATGGTGGTACCCCTGCAGGCCCTTGAGCGCAAGACGCACATTCGCCGTGTCCACGTCGCCACCTACCAGTGCGCCAGCGGTGCCGGTGCGAGCGGGATCGCAGAGCTGGAGCAGCAGGCGCACGACTACGCTGAGGGGAAGCCGCTGGAGGTGAGGAAATTCTCCCACCAGTTGCTCTTTAACCTTATCCCTCATATTGATGTCTTCCAGGAGAATGGCTACACGAAGGAGGAGATGAAGATGTACAACGAGACCCGCAAGATCATGGGGACCGACATACGCGTCAGCGCCACCTGCGTCCGCGTACCGGCACTCCGCGCCCACTCCGAGGCGGTCTGGTGTGAGCTGGAGCAGCCGATGACGACGGAGGAGGCTCAGGAGGCCTTCCGCACAGGCGAGGGCTGCATACTGATGGACGACCCGGCACAGCAGGTCTACCCGATGCCGCTCGACCTCTCAGGGAGGGATGAGGTCTTCGTCGGTCGTGTCCGCCAGGACCTCACGGACCCCAATGGCCTATCCTTCTGGTGCGTGGCAGACCAGATCCGCAAGGGCGCGGCTCTCAATGCCATCCAGATCGGCGAGTATATCATCCGTAATAAGTAATATATGACACTACTGAAGAAACTCCTGCCGGCACTTGCGTCGGCGCTACTCCTCACCACCCTCACCGCGACAGCACAGACCACGGCTGAGATCCACTACGACTTTGGGCGACACATCTACAACGACCTCTCGGGAGAGAAGCCGATCCTCATCAAGCTCGGTCACCTCTCCTACGACAAGTGGGGACGAAACTATGGCTACATCCGGCTCAATCCCGCCTCCGAGCGGCTCTACGACTTAGATGCCCGCCTGCAGAGGGACATCAAGTTTGTCGACGCTCCCCTTGCCCTTCGCCTCGAGTACCACGGCGCCATGCGCTATATGGCCGACCGCACCCACGCCATCTCCTCCGGTATCTCCTACCGCTTCCACAACGAGTATGTTGACCTCACCGTGGCTCCGAGCTACCGGTATGACTTTGGCTACGAGAAGCCGCACAACTTCCAGCTCTGGGGCGATGCCGCCTGGACCAGCTGGAATCGCGTCTGGACCATCCGCGGCTTCGCCGTCCTCCGGACTAACCTCGGTGCCGATGAGGCTCGCCGTCGGGTGATCTTCCGCGCTGAGCCGCAGGTGTGGTGCAATGTAAACCAATTTGTCGGCGTGCCGGATGAGCTCAATCTCTCTATCGGTACCGAGCTAAGGATGGAATACAATACCCTCCTCCCGGAGGCCTTCCACGTCCGTCCCACCATTGCTGCCAAGTGGACCTTCTGATCCGCTGAGTACGAAAGCATAAAAAAGGAGCGAGGCGGTCAGATGACCATCTCGCTCCTTTTTTCTCCTACCGACATTCTGAGAAAAAATGGCAACTGTGGGGAAATAGGGGTATCTTTACATCACAACGAGCTGTCCGGAGGAGCCTTTAGCATAAGTTCTTGCGGAGTGTGCTTACCCATCCAACACTATCTTACGATGAAGAGACTTACCCTATCCCTGCTTGCGCTCCTCTGCCTACAGCTGATCGGTCAGGCGCAGATCCTGCACCCCATTGCCGGCTATGAGTACGGCACCACACCGGCTCCCGAAGGCTCCGAGTGGGAGTCACCCGAGCGGCTGGGGCTCAATCGCGAGCAGCCGGCGGCCTACTTCTTCTCCTACAAGAGCGTTGATGCCGCCCGCCGGTACCTCCCGGAGACACCGGGCACCTACTACGAGTCGCTCGATGGTATGTGGCGCTTCCACTGGGTCGGCAACCCCGGTGAGCGACCGAGAGACTTCTACCGACCCGGGTATGACGTCTCCCGCTGGGATGAGATCACGGTGCCCTCCTGCTGGAGTGTGGCGGGGATCCAGCCCGACGGCTCCCTGAAGTACGGCACGCCGATCTACTGCAATCAGCCCTACATCTTTAAGCACACGGTTACGCCCGGCGACTGGCGGGGCGGGGTGATGCGCACGCCCCCGACCGACTGGACCACCTATAAGGATCGCAACGAGGTGGGCTCGTATCGGAGGGACTTCACAGTCCCGGCAGACTGGGGCGGCCGACGGGTGGAGCTCCACTTCGATGGGGTCAATTCGTTCTTTTACCTCTGGATCAATGGCAAGTATGTCGGCTTCAGCAAGGACTCCCGCTCCACCGCCACCTTTGACATCACCGACTACCTCCGCAAGGGGGTAAATACGGTGGCGGTAGAGGTGTACCGCTCAAGTGACGGCTCCTTCCTCGAGGCGCAGGATATGTGGCGCCTGCCGGGGATCTACCGGTCGGTCTACCTGACGAGCAGCCCCTCCGTCGCCGTGCGGGACATCGCCGTGACGCCCAATCTCGATGCGAGCTATCGGGATGGGACGCTCCATATCCGGACGGAGCTGCGAAACCGCTCCGCTCGCACGGCAAAGGGGTGGCGCATCCGCTACTCACTCTACCGTAACGAGCTCTACAGCCAGAAGAATAGCCATACCGGCATCGTCGTGACGACCGACCTCCCCGGCACACCACGGGGCGAGGCCTCCGTCACCGAGACGACCCTCTCCCTCCGCAATGCCGACCTCTGGTCGGCGGAGCGACCGCACCTCTACACGCTGGTGGGCGAGCTCCTTGACCCGCGCGGGAGAGTGGCTCAGACCCTCTCGGTGATCACGGGATTTAGGAAAATTGAGATCCGCGATACGCCCGCAGAGGAGGATGAGTTTGGCCTCGCTGGGCGCTACTTTTACCTCAATGGGAAGCCGATCAAGCTCAAGGGGGTCAATCGCCAGGAGATCAACCCCGAGACCGGTAATACGATCACGCGAGAGCAGATGATCGACGAGATCATGCTGATGAAGCGGGGGAATATCAATCACGTCCGCCTCTCGCACTATCCCAATACTCCGATATTCTACTACCTCTGCAACCTCTTTGGGCTCTACCTTGAGGATGAGGCCAATTGCGAGAGCCACGCCTACTACTACGGCGAAGCATCGCTGTCGCACGTGCCGGAATTTACCAATGCGACGGTCCAGCGGACGATGAATATGGTGGCTGCGCATGTCAATGAGCCCTCGATCCTGATCTGGTCGCTCGGCAATGAGGCGGGGCCGGGGAAGTGCTTCGTCGCCGCTTACGATGCGATCAAGGCCTTTGACCAATCTCGCCCGGTGCAGTACGAGCGGAATAACGACATCGTCGACATAGGCTCCAATCAGTACCCCTCCATCGCCTGGATGCGGGAGGCGGTACAGGGGAAGTATAATCTGAAGTACCCCTTCCACGTCAGCGAGTATGCCCACAGTATGGGCAATGCGGTGGGCAACCTCGTCGACTACTGGGAGGCGATCGAGAGCACCAACTTCTTCATGGGCGGTGCAATATGGGACTGGGTGGATCAGGCACTCTGGACGACCGATCCTGAGACCGGCGACCGCTATCTCGCCTATGGAGGGGACTTTGGCGACAAGCCCAATAGCGGGATGTTTTGTATGAATGGGATCCTGCTGCCGACCCACGAGCCGAAGCCCGCCTACTACGAGGTGCGGAAGGTCTACCAGGACGTGCAAATCAGTGACGAGGCACTGGCAGAGGAGGGGACGGTGAGGATCTTCAATAAGCGGTACTTCACCACTCTCAATGACCTCTACTTAGAGGCGGCACTGCTGGAGGACGGACGGGAGATACGTACGGAGCGGGTCGAGATGCCCTCCATCGCTCCGCGCGAGGCTGCGGTGGTGACCCTCCCCTTTAGCCGCAAGGACACCTCTCGAGACCACGAGTACTTCGTCACCATCCGGCTGCGACAGAGATACGAGACACCCTGGGCCGAGGCGGGCTATGTGCAGATGGCAGAGCAGTTGGAGCTGAGCCCGGTGACCCCCTCGGCAAAGAGCTTTGACGGAGAGGTCAGGCTGACTCTCGGCGACGATAATACGATCTCCGGTGAGGGCTTCTCGGTTCGCTTCGACGACCGTGAGGGTACGATTGACCGCCTTGTCTATGGTGGTCGGGAGGTGATCTCCGCCGGCAATGGTCCGCGACTGGATCCCTTCCGCGCCCCGACGGATAACGACAACTGGGCCTCTACGGCATGGTTTGCTAATGGTCTCCACAACCTCCGCCACCGGGTGCTCTCACGCACCGTGCATCCCAATGCCGACGGCTCCATCTCACTCCTTTACCGGGTGGAGAGCCGGGCGCCCTACGGCACCGACTTCAGTGGCGGGGTGAGCGGGCGCTTTGAGCTCAAGGATCATCCGGAGAAGCCCTTTGGCCCCGAGGACTGCACCTTCTCCTCCACCTACATCTGGACCGTCAGTCCCGATGGGACGATCACCCTCAGCGCCTCTGTGGAGAGCAATAAGCCCTCTCTGGCCCTTGCCCGGGTAGGCTTCTCGATGCGCCTACCGCGCGAGCTCGACCGCTACACCTACTACGGTCGCGGTCCGTGGAATAACTATGCCGACCGGGAGACCGGTGCCTTCCTCGGGGAGTACTCGAGCAGCGTGGCGGAGCAATTTGTCCCCTTCCCCAAGCCTCAGAGTATGGGCAATCGGGAGGGCGTGCGGTACGGTCGCCTGACGGATGCCTCCGGGCAATCCGGGCTGGTGATCTGCGCTAATGGTGGGAGTATGAGCGTGCTGCCATACAGTCAGATGCAGCTGGCGATGGCGCCCCACCCCTACCAGCTCCCGCAGTCTGACGGGACGTATGTCCATATGGATCTCGCCGTCACCGGCCTGGGGGGGAACTCCTGCGGTCAGGGCGGTCCGCTGACAGAGGATCGGGTGATGGGCGGCCCCCACACGATGACGCTCCAGCTCCGCCCCTTGGGTGCAACGGGTGTGGTTGCCACACCGACCGCTCTGCCCGTGACGATGCAGCGGAGCGGGACCGGTCTCGTGACGCTCTCCGGCTCGTCGCCCATCCGCTACTCGATCAACGGCAAGCCGGCGGTGCGGTACGAGCGACCCTTTGACCTCCGTGAGGGAGGCGTGGTCCGTGCGTGGCCCGAGGGGAGCGACTGGATCGTCACGGAGCATCGGTACGAGCGGATCACGACAATCCCCGTGACCATTAGCGGTGTCTCCTCCGAGGAGAGCGGTGCCGGGAGCGTTGCCCATCTGCTCGATGGCGATCCCTCCACGATCTGGCACAGTATGTACTCCGTCACCGTCGCCGCTTACCCTCACTGGGTGGCGCTCGACTGTGGTGAGGAGCGCACGATTGCCGGCGTTACCTATCTGCCACGGCAGGACGGAAGCACCAATGGCGACATACGCGACTATGCTCTCTCCGTCAGCAGCGACGGGGAGACGTGGCAGGAGGTGGCACGTGGCACCATGGAGCGGTCAACGTCAAGGCAGACCCTCCGCCTCTCTCACCCGGTAAAGGCGCGCTACGTGCGCTTCACCGCCCTCTCCTCTCAGAGTGGAGCCGACTTTGCCTCCGGGGCGGAGCTGATGGTGCTGTCGGAGTAAGGGATGTATTTTCGCTACCTTTGAGCCCGGAATAATCATTGTTTTTATCCAGTAAATAGATATGAAAAAGATGATCATCGGTGCTCTTGCGGCACTATCCGCCTTGGCACTGTCGCTGCCGGCGAACGCACAGGAGGAGAAGGAGTGGGACCTGGATGTGGACGTTGCTGTCCATGTCGGATATCAGGGGAGCTTCCTCAAGGACTTCACCGCCTATCCCGGTGCTACTCGCTCGCTTCACTCGGGCGTCCGCGTGGGAGTGGACGCAAACTTTGAGGTCTACGAGTACAAGGGCTTTGACTTTGGCATCCGTCCGGGAGTCTTCTTCTCGCAGAAGGGTGAGGCGTACACGAAGACTGCCGACAAGGCGCTCTCGTATGATCTCAATTACCTCGACATCCCCGTGACTCTCTGCGTCAGTCGCGAGGTGGCTGACGATCTTGATGTGACCCTGGGCTTCGGCCCCTACCTGGGCATCGGTCTCTATGGGAAAAATGGGACAGGCAGTAGCTCCACGGAGAAGCACGACTCCTTCGGGAAAGATGGTGAGCTTCGTCGCATCGACAGCGGTCTCATTGCCAACATCGGTCTGAAGTACGAGGACATCCTCCTTACGGTGGGCGGTCAGTACGGCTTCGTGAACCAGCTGAAGGATACGAAGACACTCACCGGCACGCCGAAGAATGCTAATTTCTTCGTGATGGTCGGCTACGAATTCTGATCATACCTCCCAATCCAAAGAGCGAGGGCTGCGCTTACCCGGGATCACCGGTGGCGCAGCCCTCGCTCTATTTTTCCTCCCCTCAGTCGCATGGTGGGATCTGTCTCTACGCTTCGGGAGCCGCATCGCTGATAGCGGTGCGGCTCCCGATGTGATATGGATCTATCGGTAGGTTAGCTCAAGACTTCCGGTGGTCTGAGGACTTCTTATTACCGCTGTAGCCGTAGCCATAGCCATAGCCATAGCCGTAACCATAGCCGTAGCCTTTCTTAAGCCCCTTGGTATCTACCTTGACGTCATTAAGGACAATGGAGACATTGGGGAGCTTGCCGGCATCGGACAGGTAATTGATGTACTCGAGGTCGCGCTTGTCCGTCTTGCGGTAGCGGGTGACATACATGGTCGCATCTGCAATGCGACTCAGGATGATGGTGTCGACCACCGGACCGCAGGGCGCACTATCGATGATGATGTAGTCGAAGTGGTCCCTCAGCGTCTCAATCACCTCATCCAAGCGTGGGCGAGAGAGCATTTCTGAGGGGTTGGGCGGGATCTTCCCGGCCGGCAATACCGACAGCCCCGGGTAGTCGGGCATATCCATCACGAAGTCCATCGGGTCGAGTGTGGGGTCATTGAGGATCTCGCTCATCCCATGAGTGTGATCGTGAGTGGTGTCGTGGCGGTCGTGGATGTGCTGCCCCTTGAAGGTCCTCGACAGGCGGGGGTTACGAAGGTCAAGGCCGACGATGAGTACCCTCTCGTCAAGAGCCGATAGGGAGACAGCGAGATTGGAGGCAACAAAGGTCTTACCCTCTGCCGGTACCGTAGAGGTGGCGAGGAGGACAAGGGGGCGCTTGTTGCCGGTGACGAAATTGAGGTTGGTACGCAGGGTGCGGAAGACCTCCGTCATCACATCGCTGTCTCGAGTCTTGACGACGATCTCACCGGTCTGGTCTCCGAAGTGATCATCAGACATATGAGGCACGCTGCCGAGGATAGAGAGGGTGGAGTGGCGACGAATGTCATCCTCCGTGCGGATCGAGGTCCGGGTCAGCCGTCTCAGGTAGAGGTAGATCGTCGGTAGGAGCAGACCAAGTATCAGGGCAGCGAGGTAGACGATAGGCTTCTTAGGCTGCGAGGGTTTGGAGTCGGCAAGAGCCGGGTCGACTAACTTTGCGCTCTCCAGCGATGCGGCGAGCGAGATAGAGGTCTCCTCGCGCTTCGTCAGGAGCATGAGGTAGAGATTGGATCGGATGGTCCGCTGCCTCTCTATGTCGGTGGTGATGCGCTCAAAGGTGGGCGCCTGCGAGATCTTTCCCTGCAGGCTTCCCTTCATACTCTTGAGTCCCTCGTACTGGATCTGCAGTCCCTGACGGGTCACGTCAGCCACGCGTACGAGACCCTCACGAGTGGTCCCGAGATCCTTCTCAAGCGCCCTGAGTCTCGGGTGCTCGGGACTGACGGAGGCTACGAGAGAGTTTCGCTCGAGGACCATCGTATTGTACTGGTTGACGGCGCTATTGAGTGAGGCATCCTCCACACCGAGCGAGGCAGGGATCAGGCTGTACTCATTTTGCCCCATCGCTCTGACGTAGGAGATCAGGTGGTCCACCACCTTGAGCTGCGTCTGGATCCGCGACACCTCCTCTGTGAGCTTGGCACTACTCTGCACAACGACGCCGAGGTCCTCGTAGCTGGTGACGCCCTGAGACTTCTTGACCGACTCAAGATTAGACTCCACGCTTCCCAGCTCTTGGCTGATGAGAGAGATACGCTCATTGATAAAGTCGTACTGCCGCTGTGCTGCCGCATTCTTATCGATGGCGCGCATACGATTGTAGACCTCTACCAGCTTGGTGAGGAAGTCCTCGCCCTTCTGGCGGTTGTCGGCGAGGATGGAGAGAGAGGAGACATTACTATTTTTCTCCACACGCTCAACAGAGACCTGCCCGTGGGTCATCTGCTCTGCCATAGCGAGCGGAGAGTGGATGATGATCGTGAGCTCCTCCGGCATCTTATGCTCCAGAGCCAAGCTGTCGCCCTTCTGAAGAGAGAGGATACCATACTCGGTCACCTCGGTCGCCGGTAGCTGACTGATGACCTTGGTCTCGCCGGTAGCCTTATCTGTGAGGGTCATCCCGTCGGAGGAGTATGTCAGCGTATACTCAAGAGGCTCCTTGACTTGATCGAGCTTGTCAAAGGGCTCCATCGTGACCCATACCGGGAGGTCTCTCCAGTACACTTGCGTCCGGAGACCATGCCGGCTCGAGAAGTCAAGGAAGTAGTGGGACTCCTTGATCGTCTGCTGCAGCATCTCGCGTGACTGGATCAGCTGCATCTCGTTATCTACATTGAGATTGAGCCCGCCGGTCGCGATGGAGACGAGGTCCAGCTCCCCCATGGCGGAGGCATATTTGCTTCCCTTCCCGTCCTGTGGGTCATTGAAGAGAATGGTCGTCGCCACTCTGTACTTCGGTCGGGAGGTGGTGATGAAGAGCCACCCCAGGATCAGGCAGAGGAGTAGCGAGAGGAGGTAAAGCGGCCAGTGGCTCAGGTATGAGAGCAGGAGTGTGGAGAGGTCAAGCTCCTGCTCGTCTTGACCTGCTTCCTCAGCGAGAGGGGTATTGGAGGGTGCTCCGGTGGAGCTGTCGTATGGGTTCATGCCTATTACTTCACGAGTAGACTGATCAGGATATTGGCCACGGAGAGGGTCAGCGATGCGATGCTGAAGATGATGCCTGTCGCAGCACCGATATTGGCACTCTGGGCGGCAGCATCATTGGGCTGCACGTAGACCACGTCCCCCTGCTGCAGGTAGTAGTAGGGTGAGGAGAGGATGTTAGGGTCCTGCAGATTGAGCGTCACTATCTCGCGGTGACCATCCGGATTTTCGCGCATCAGCTTCACCTCCGTGCGGACACCCTGGATGGACATATCTCCGGCATTGGCCAGCGCCTCAAAGATCGAGACCTTCGTATTCTCGGAGGTAAAGGTCCCGGGGCGTCTCACCTCTCCGATCACGGAGTACTTGTAGTTTTGGATCTTGATATTGACCGAGGAGATGTCGGTGATGTACTTCTTGAGTATCTCCTTGAGGTGGCTCTCTGCCTCACGCATGGTGTACCCCCCCACGTGGGTTAGGCCTACCACCGGCAGCTCCACATTTCCCTCATTGTCCACAAGGAAAGTCCTCGCCTGCTGAGCATAAGTGCTGTACTGCTGATTGGGAGTCCAGTAGATGCCGTTAAAGGCAGCCACAGCCTCAGGATTGGAGGACTCCACCGTGACGGTGAGCAAGTCCTTGGCTCGGATGCGTGCATCTTGCAGACCATTGGAGGCCACGGTCATCACCTGCTCCGGGGTCTGTACGTAGGCTACATCCTTACGAGAAGCGCAGGAGGAAAAGAGGAGCCCAATCATCAGAAGAGATAGGGCAAAGGTGCCTACCTTCCGAAGCTCCAGTCTATAACAATGGGTTTGCATGTCTTTGGCACTTGAAATACTTCTGTGCAAATGTACCTATTTATTGCAAATCCATTACCACACGGAATTGAGGAGACAGGAGAAAGGGTGAGATAAATTATTAACTTTGCACACCATCTGAGTACACTATAATATGCAGGAAAAGCGGGGAGACTTGCCCCAGAGTGATAACCCGGTCGACCCCTCCGAGGAGCGGGAGACGGGGACGGATCAGGAACGCTTAAGGAAAAAGAAGCGCCCCCTGTGGCTCCGTCTGCTCTCTTGGCTCGGGGGCATCCTCGGGGTGCTGCTCCTGATCTTGGTGACCTTCACCGGTCTTCTGATGATCCCCTCCGTCCAGACCCGTCTCGCCAATCAACTCTTAGCGACGATGGAGCAGTCTACGGGGTTGCGTATGTCGGTGGAGCGGCTGAGCGTCGGCTTCCCGGGGAAGCTCTACTTAGAGGGTCTACAAGCTCTTACCGCCGATGGGGATACGGTGCTGTACGCCAAGCGCCTGACAGCTCAGACCGATGCAATTGCCTACCTACGCCACCGAGACCTGCCACTGAGCGGGGTCGCCTTAGAGCGCGCGCAGCTTGACTACCACGCGCCCGGTGACAGTATGGTCCTCACGGGGCGTATCAGCCGCTTCGCTGTGGACCGAGCCTCCTTTGACCCCTCCTTCAGCCACATGAGCTTCGGCACCGTGGAGCTGTCCGACACCCGGATGGACGTGCTGATCCTGCCTAAGGAAAAAGAGGAGAAAGAGGAGGAGCCCAAGTCCCCTCCTCCCACGATCCGCTGGGATAAGCTCCTCTTGAGCAATGTCTCTGCCACCTTCACCGACTCGCCCGACAGCCTGATCATCGATGCCCACATCTACGACGCTCTCGCCAGGGAGGGCGTGGTCGATCTCCCCGACTCGCTCTACACCATCGAGGAGATCAGTATCGAGGCCGACCTGGCTAAGGTGGGTGCCCCGCTGGAGATCCTCCCCCTGCCCTGGTCTGCCGCCCTGCAGGGTAAGTCGGTCCGCTACGGAGGTGTCTCCGACCTGGCCGCACAGCTTGAGGATGCGAGCTTCGCCACGGGGGACGGCTGGAGGGTGACGCGCCTCTCCGGACTGGTGACCAAGGATAGGGATCGCCTGAGGGTGGAGGACCTGATCGTCGAGTTGCCTCTGAGTAAGCTGGGCGGTGAGCTGGATCTCCCATTCAAGGGCTGGCTGCCGGATAGCATCGGCTCGCTCTCAGCGCGTCTTGCCGGGCGGCTCTGCCTGCCGGAGCTGTCACGCTTCCTCCCCATAGAGGGTGAGCTGCCCGACCGACCGCTGAGGACGGTGGTGACCGCCTCGGGCGACTGGCAGAGGGGCGTGGACGCTGAGATCCGTGTGGAGGAGCCCTCACTCCTCCGTCTGCACGCCTCAGCGCGAGCCACCTCGCTGCTGGGTGGCGGACCGCTGAGCGTCACCGGCCACTACGAGCTGCGGTCCGGCAAGGACCTCTCACGGCAGGTGGCGCACCTGATGAAGACGACTCCCCGCTGGCGCATCCCCGACGATATGGACCTGGTCGGTAGCGGGAGCTATGGTCCTGAGGGTGGGGCGGTGGATCTCCGAGTCACTCTCCCCGA
The DNA here is from genome assembly GCF_001808555.1 of Porphyromonas sp. HMSC065F10. Taxonomy (GTDB): domain Bacteria; phylum Bacteroidota; class Bacteroidia; order Bacteroidales; family Porphyromonadaceae; genus Porphyromonas_A. The sequence continues at coordinate 10,970 of NZ_KV793760.1, read as the reverse complement.
GGGACACCTCACCGCAGCGGGGCACTACCGCCCGAGGGGCAAGAGCTACACGGCCGATGTGGAGGCGAAGCACTTCAATGTGGGGGCATTCCTCCCCTCTGACTCGATCGGTTACTTAGATGGCACGATCCACGCCAAGGGGCATGGGACGGACCTCTACTCCGCCCGCACCTCAGCTGACATCTTCCTCAATCTCGATAGTGTGGAGTACAAGGGTGCCACCTATCGAGACCTGATGCTCCTCACCAAGCTGGAGGAGAATAGACTCTTTGCCGCACTCAATAGCGACAACGAAGCCCTCAGGGCCACGGCTCAGCTGGACCTCTTGCTCAAGAAGCACGACATCAATGGCTCAGTCAATCTGCTGGTGGACAGCATCATCCCCGATCGTCTCGGCCTGCCGAAGTCGATCGTGAGAGGGGGAAAGGTGCATCTCAATAGCTACCTCAGGTCGGACCTCGATCAATTCTACGACTTTGAGGGGCACACGAGAGACTTTGTCCTCCAGCTCGACAATGGTCTCTTGCAACCTCAGGAGACGGTCATCAAGGCGCTCTCCACCGACAGCCTCCTCCGGGCGCATGTGGAGAGTGGAGACCTGAGCCTCGCCTTTGCCTCCAAAAATGGGCTGAAGGACTTTCAACAGCGGCTCAAGGACCTCTCGCAGGTCGTCTCGACAGCTCTGCAAGACACGACGGCGAGGCCCGACATGAGCCGCTGGATCGAGCACTACCCCGATGCGGAGCTGGAGCTCAATATGGGACGAAATAACCCGCTCCGCTACTACCTTGACTCGAAGCGCATCGGTGCCCGCGAGATCCACCTCGGGCTGCGGGTCGACCCGGCTGAGGGGCTGCGGGGCGAGGGGATGATGCAGTACTTCCAGACCGACACCTTCCGGGTCGATAATATCGACCTGATCCTGAGACAGGACTCCGCCTTTGTCTACGGTATGCTGACGGCTCACAAGGAGCGCTTCCGCAATCAGCTACCCTTCAATGCCATACTCTCCTTCTCCTCCAATATCCGTCGCTCTGAGGTGGCGCTCGACTGGCAGGACCACGAGGATCAGCACTTCCTCACGCTTGGGGCGGAGCTGTACAATAAGCCCTCCGGCGAGCTGATCTTTGGCTTCACGCCGACGCCGATTGTGCTGGCATACAATACGTTTGTCCCCAAGGCGGAGAATTACCTCGTCATCCCGCCACATAAGGGGAAGATCCGTGCCGACATCGACCTAAGGAGCGAGGATGGGGCAGTGATCAGCCTGAAGGATATCCCCACCAAGGGCAGTCAGGTGCTCGAGGGGGTGATCCACGACCTCAAGCTCTCCGCACTGGAGGGCATCCCGGTGATCCCACACTTGGAGGGCGTGCTCTCTGCCGATGTGCGCCATATCACGCCAGATGGGCAGCAGCCGAGCATCACCGCTCAGGCATCGCTCCGGGACTTTATCTATGAGGACAAGAGGGTGGGCGACCTGGCTCTCCGTGGCTCTGCCGAGCCGGATAAGACCGGTCAGATGATCAGGGCGGAGGCTGACCTCGGTGAGCAGGGGCAGGTGGCTAAGCTACTCGCCTACCTCCCCAAGGGGAGCAAAGATCAGAGGTTTGACCTCCGGATCGATCACCTGCCGCTCGAGATGCTCAATCCCTTCCTCCCCGAGCAGTATGCAGAGACTCACGGCGAGGTCTCGGCACAAGTCGCCAACTACCTCACCGCCGGCGACATCCGCACCGCCCACACGCTCCCCTATAGAGGGGAGGTGGCCTTCCACAAGGGAGAGGTCTACGTCCCGGCACTCAATGAGACCTACCGCGTAGAGGATCAGAAGCTCCCGATCATCGACGGTGAGATGCTCTTCCGCCGCTTTGCCCTCGGAGCCAATGGGGGTCAGTTGCTTGTGAGCGGAAAGGTGGGGCTGACCGATGCCTTCCCCCTCAACCTGAATGTCCTCGGCTCCAACCTGCGGCTCCTCGACTCCGAGGAGACCTCCTCCACCCTCCTCTACGGACGGATCAACGCCGATACCCGACTCCACATCTCCGGACATCCGAGTGACCTGACCGCCAGAGGGAGCGTCAGCATACTGGGGAATACCAACTTCACCTACCGCACGCCTAAGTCTCAGCTCTCCGGCAGGTCGGGGTACAAGGATCTGGTCACCTTCACCGACTTCTCCGACACGCTCTTTGTCGCCGAGACGAGCCGTCTCGACTCGATCTCCAGGAGTGGCATGACCGTGGCGCTCGACCTACATATCGACCCGGCGGCACGCTTCACCGCCATCCTCTCGCCTGAGGAGCAGACCAAGGTCTCCGTTGTGGGTGGCGGTGATCTCAATCTTGATATGTCTCCCTACGGACCGATGACGCTCATCGGAACCTACAATATCAGCGACGGTGAGGTGGTGATGGAGATCCCGCCGGTGAGCCGGACCTTCACCATCGATGACAATAGTCGTCTCACCTGGTCGGGAGACCTCACCAAGCCGGCCATAGACTTCCGCGCCACAGCGAAGGTCTCCTCGCGCGTCTCCTTAGAGGGCGAGGCGTCCCGCCCGGTGGACTTCAATGTCTCGATCATCGCGGAGAATACCCTCAGCGACCTCGGTCTCCGCTTCGAGACTACGGCACCCAAGGACTTCGCTCTCCGCAATCGCCTCGCCACGATGAGCGAAGAGGAGCAGACCCGGCAGTCGATCATCCTCCTGACGACCGGCTACTTCTTCGGCAGCGAGATCGGCAGTGGCGGAAACGGGAATAATAATGCGATCGTGAATAATGCCCTCGCCGGGCTCTTCACCTCACAGGTCAATTCGTTCCTCGGGGAGTCGCTCCACGCAGACATCAACTTCGGCATCACCAACGACCAGACCGCAGCGGGAGACCGCACCGACTACACCTACTCGGTAGCTAAGCGCTTCTTTAACGACCGCATCCGCGTCGTCGTCGGTGGGCGCGTGATGACCGGTGCTGCTGCCGCCGGGATGGAGCAGTCCTTCATCGACAACGTCAGCATGGAGTACCGCCTCGACCGCGCCGGCACGCACTACCTCCGCCTTTTCCACAATAAGAATTACGAGAACTTCCTTGAGGGAGAGGTGATCGAGACCGGTGTCGGCTACGTCCTCCGCCGCCGACTCGACTCCCTGAGGGACCTCTTCCGCTTCGGTCACTCCACCGACAGCATACCCACCTACGATGACATCCCCTCACCGGAGAGCCTGATCATCGAGGAGGAGTCCCCGCTACGCAAGCAGGCAGCCGCACTCTCTGACAGCTTAGTCATGGAGAAACCCTTACCGATAACTACGAAGAAAGAAGAGGAGCCATGAGACACTACCCCCCTCGTCCCTCGATCCTGCTCACCGCCGCCGTCCTCCTCATCGCCGTCGGCTGCTCCGTCTCGCACTACATCCCCGAGGGGGAGACCTTCTACGCCGGGATGGGCAAGGTGTCGATAGAGAGTGAGCCCAATATTGAGGAGATGCATCTCGCCAAGGCCGATGTCAATAGAGTGCTCGCCTACAAGCCCAATGGCTCCCTCTTCGGCTCCTCGAGAGCGAGGCTGCCCTTCAATTACCCCTTCTGGATCCACCAAAACCTCGCTGATGCCACCGACCCGCTGGGGCGATGGGTCTACAAAAACTTTGGCAGTGAGCCGATCCTCATCTCCACCGTCAATCCTCCCCTCCGCGCCCAGGTGGGGAAGCAGGTGCTAGAGGAGTACGGCTTCTTTGGCTCCACCGTGGTGCCCCGCATCATCTACGACAAGGACTCCGTCACTGCCAAGGTAGCCTACGACATCACCATGAGCGAGCCGATACGGCTCGATAGCATCGACTACCGACTCAGCATCACCACGCCCGACTCCCTTGACCTCCGGGACCCGCGTAAGCGGAGGCTCCACGAGGGCGACGTACTCAGCGTCTGGCGCCTCGAGAGCGAGCGGCAGCGCATCGCCTCCGCCCTCAGAGACCGAGGGTACTACTACTTCCAGCCCACGGACATCCACTACGAGGCGGACACCCTCGCCGTGCCGGGGAAGGCTCAGCTGCGGGTCGACCTCTCCCGAGAGACCTCCGCTGATGCGCTCCGCACCTGGAGCATCGGCGACATCACCTACGACCTCTACGACCGACACCGCTCCGCCCTCACCGACTCCACCCGCTACGATGGCATCCTCTTCCGCTACCATCAGCGCCCCCCGGTGCGGCTCCGCTTCCTCGCCTCGAGGGTGCGGCTGGAGCAGGGGCAGGTCTACAACGAGCGCTACCAGACCTCGACCGTCTCCTCCCTCTCCGAGCTGGAGACCTTTGCCTACACCAATGTCGCCTACTCCCCGAGACACACACCCGACAGTCTCTCTCTTCTCGATGTCTCTATGGTCTCTATGGAGGATAAGCCCTATGCCGCCGAGCTCGAGGCCACCTACCGTCTGAAGTCCAATAATCAGACCGGTCCCGGACTGGCACTCTCCGTGAATAAGAGAAATGTATTCCGGGGCGGGGAGACCCTCTCCGTGCGGCTGCAGGGCAATTACGAGTGGCAGACCGGCTACCGGACGAGCGACAAGGGCTCAGCCGCATGGGACATCAATAGCTACCTCTTCCTCCTCTCCACCGACCTAAAGTTTCCTCGCCTCCTGGTCCCCGGGCTCTATTACCGACCCTTTACCTATCCCGCCTACAGCAAGCTGGGGCTGACGGCGGCGCTCCTGAGCCGTAGTGGCTTCTATCGTCAGATGCAGTTTGCCTTTGACACCGAGTACCGATTTGAGCCCTTCAAGGGGGTGCGCCACACCGTCCGGCCGCTCAGCATCTCCTACAATCACCTCGTCCGCCGCACCGCCGCCTTTGACGAGGCCTTAGAGGCCAATCCCGGGCTGGGGCTCTCCTTCCGAAATCAGTTTATCCCACAGGCCTCCTACCTCTTCGGCTTCGAGACACGCGACCCGCTCTCCCGCCACACCTTCTCCCTCGAGGCATACGTCTCTGAGGCGGGCAACCTCCTCTCCCTCTGCTACGCCAAGGACACCCCTCGCCCCTACCGCCTGGCAGGGTCGAGCTTTGCACAGTTTGTCAAGGGCACCCTCGAGCTGCGGTATGCCTATCAGGCGAGCTCGATGATCTCGCTCGCCAGTCGCCTCTACAGCGGGGCGATCTACAGCTACGGCAATCAGACCGTGGCACCCTACACCGAGCAATTCTACTCCGGTGGAGCCAATAGCCTGCGCGGCTTCAACGTCCGCACCCTCGGTCCCGGTGCCTATAGTCCCCCAAACCCCTCCCCTCTCTCATTCCTCGACCGGACGGGTGACCTCCGCCTCGAGGCCAATCTCGAGCTGAGGGCCAAGGTGGTCGGAGACCTTGAGGTGGCCACCTTTGTTGATGCAGGCAATGTGTGGCTACTCAGGCAGGATCCCTCGAGGCCTGATGCCACCCTCACCTCGCGCTACTTCCTCCGTGATGTCGCCCTCTCCACCGGGCTCGGTGTGAGGTACGACCTCTCGATGCTCGTGGTACGGCTCGACCTCGGCGTCGCCCTCCATCGTCCCGACCGATCGGGCGGAGCTTACTTCAATACCTTTGGGGATAAGAAAAACCTACCGCTCGCCCTCCACCTTGCCGTAGGTTACCCCTTCTGATCCCCTCTCACAGCACGCACTACAGTTATGATCCGAAAGACCCTCTACAGCCTTATCCTCCTTCTCCTCGGCTCCCTCGCCTATGCCCAGACCGACTCCGTCACCGTCATCGGCTCCCGGCACGGCTATATGGGCGGACAGACGAGACGGACCCTCGCCACCATCGTCCTCCCCAAGAGCGGCCGCATCGACATCTCCTACCGCCTCGACCCCCGCACCACCCGCCTCATAGAGCGGTGCGAGGTGCTCGCCAGCGACAGTCTCGTGGTGCGTGACCTCGACGACTACAAGGGCCGGGTCGCCTACGATGCCATCCCGCTGAGTGGGAAGGAGCGCGCTCGTCTCACCACCGACAAGAGAGTCCTCTACCTCACCGCCGATGTGGCTGAGGACCCCATCTACTCTCCCGATAAGCTCCGCGGAGAGATCCTCTCTGTCTCTATCAATGGTCGGAGCTACCCCATAAAGCAGGTGGGCGATCCGACCTCTCGCCAGCGCTGGCGCACCTACACGCCCCTCTTCGTCCCGGGGGACACCGGCTCGCGCAACTTCCGCATCCCGGCCCTCATCAAGACCTCCAAGGGGACGCTCCTCGCCTTTGCGGACAGGAGGAAGTACAATCAGGTCGACATCCCTGAGGACATTGACCTGATCCTCCGCCGGAGCGAGGATAATGGCAAGTCGTGGTCCGACCCCGAGATCATCCTTAGGGGGCAAGGTAAGGGTGCCGGCTACGGGGACATCTGCGTCGTCGAGACCCGCCACGGAGAGAGGGTGATCATCACCTTTGTCGGTGGGCAGGGGCTCTGGAGCTCCACGGCGGATAAGCCGATGCCGCAGTACGTCATGGAGAGTACCGATGACGGCCGCACCTGGAGTGAACCGAGGACGATGCAGCCCCAGCTCTACGGGACCCACTGCCCCGACCCCGATCGGCAGAAGTACGCCGCCTCCTTCATCGCCGCCGGTCACGGCGCCACAGCCTGCTACGGACGGATCATGTACGTCGCGGCCATGTGGGACCCCGAGCGACGCGCCTTTGACAACCGTCTCGTCTACAGCGACGACCTGGGCGAGACCTGGCAGGTCTCGGAGCCTGCCTACGATCGTGGTGATGAGTCCAAGGTGATCACTATGCCCGACAGATCGCTCCTGATGAGCATCCGAAATCCTCGCCGCGGCGATCGGATATTCTCCGTCAGCAACGACGGCGGCATCACCTGGGAGCAGACGGACCGCTATGCCGGCCTACACGATGTCGCCTGCAATGGCGCCCCCTTCCTCACCTCGCCCTCCGATGGTATGCGCCTCATGCATACCCTCCCCTCAGGCCCAGGCCGCCAAAACGGGCGACTCTACAGCTGGAGTGAGGAGAAGGGCTGGGACGAGGGGGTCCTCCTCACGCCCGGCTGGTGTGCCTACACCGAGGCGCTGATGATCGACGACCACACCATCGGCTACATCGCTGAGGAGGACGAGGAGATGTCCCTCGTCTTCTACTCCATCGGCCTACAGGATCTGCCCCTTATAGAGGAGAAATAATCCCCCTCAATTTTTTGGTTTCGGGCTATCTGGCTGAGAAGTAAGAGGTTACCATTTTGGCGATGCGGATAGGTAACGATTTAGAAATGAGCGGAGTGCTTTGAAGTACTCAATAAAGAAACACCAGAGAAGAAGCAACTCATCTCTGGCATCAAAGGTTTGACGAATCGAGTGAGAAGCATGGCTCAAACTCATCGTCCTCTTTTTGAAGGTGAAATCTATCTCACAGGACGGGAGGTTTGCGAGAGACTGTTCCTTTCCCCTCGTACCCTGCAAGACTATCGGGATAAAAACATTATCCCTTACACCCAAATCGCAGGGAAAATCCTCTATCGGCTCTCAGACATAAACAGAATACTGAGTGAGAACTATGTCAACAGAAACCTTCATCGGTAATGGTGTAGGTCTTCCTTTGTTTTTATCCATTGTTTTGGTCAGAGAATCGCAAAAAAACTCTATCTTTGGCATTGAGTATCTGTGTATGCTCTTGCCTCTTGATAAAACATTCTATTATAATATGAATCGATATATTCTCTTTTTCTTTTTGCTGTTGCTGAGCCTTTCGGTATCGGCTCAAAAGGTGATTCTAAGCGATGAACTCTTACCCCTATCGGGCGAAAACAATACGACAGTTTATTTCGAAAAGGACAGCCGAAAACCCTTGCAGGGAGAGTGGCGTATCAAGCGGGGGCTTGACGAAGAGACTATTTCCTTTTCTAACGGACTGATGGATGGCAAGTACCACCGCTATCGGGATGGTGTACTGAGAGAAACGGGAGCGTATGACCAGGGGAAAAGAAATGGGGTGTTCACGGAGTACTACCAAGATGGCAAAACTGTCAGCAAGATTACCCCTATGAAGAAGGGCAAAATCGATGGCTGTGTAAAAACCTATTTCAAAGACGGTCGTTTGGATTTGGAGAAAGAATACCAGGAAAGTGTGGAAAACGGCTTTGAGAAGCGGTATGACAGCCAAAACGGTGCTCAAATACTTGAGACCCGTTGGGTGAATGGGAAGAAAGACGGGGTCGAGTGGAAACTCACGAAACAGGGAGATGGCGTTGAAAGCAAAGTCACACGAACTTATCGCATGGGCGTGCTACATGGGGCGTACAAAGAAGAAGTTTTGCGCAACGGAAATCCGGTTTTGGTTGTAGAGGGACAGTATGCCGATGGAGAACGTTCGGGGGTATGGAAAGAGTACGACGCCACTACGAAGACGACAAGAGTACTAAGAAATAATCATTGAGATAAGCGAATTTGTATGACTGCATTAGTAATTGCCGGGAGTGTCCTTATCGCAATAGCTGTGCTTATACTGATTTGGGGTATAATCACCTCTAATAATCTCATTGCCAAGAAAAACAGGGTGGAACAATGCCGGAGTGGCATTTGTGTGGCACTCAAGCAGAGAAATGACCTTATACCCAATTTGGTGGCATCTCTTAAAGCGTATATGGGACACGAAAATGAAATCCTTACCCGCATAGCCGAACTAAGGTCTCGAGCAGACGGAGCCCCCGAAGCAGAACAAATCAAGGACGGGACAGAAATCTCCGCTCTTCTCAAACAAGTTAAGGCTGTTGTTGAGAGTAATCCGGATCTCAAAGCCAATGAGCAGTTTGTCTATCTCCAATATCAGATAACGGATATGGAGAACGAATTGCAGGCTATACGCCGAACTTATAACGCTACCGTAACGGATTACAACAATGCCGTAGAAATGTTCCCGTCTTCATACATCGCTTCAAGAAAACATCTTGGGAAAGAAGCATTGATACGAATTCCTGAAAGTGAGTTGGGTGACATTCATATCAAGGAGATTTTCGGATAACTGATGAAAGAAGACCACTTGATTGACTTCAAGATTGTCGCTCAACAAATGAGAGGGCAACTAACCCACATAGCTATGTGGCGTAAGATTGTTAGGCTTCTCATTTATTCCGTTTACCCTTTGGCTCTGCTTTGGCTTGCATTCACTATATTCGGAAGGCATATCGTCGATGCGGGCAATTATGAAACCTCACAAATAACGGCAACGTATGTCGTCATATTCTTTGTCGCCTTTGTGGTCCTCAATACGCTGTTCTCTTTATGCCTAAATGTACTGAAGCAGAAAGAGGAAAAAGTAATGGGGCAAGTTATCAACCAGCTATTTCCGGATGCAAATTATTCTCCGACAAAAGAAGTAAAGGTGTCCGATATTCGGGCAAGCAGACTATTCGGAACCCCAAATAGGTCGGAGGGTACTCTGCAAGTGGCAAGTTACGGTGCATTGAGTTTCCCAACTCAGCATCAAGCATTGACAATAGCCGATATAGGGGTAACCGCAACAAATGAACAGAATACTAAACCATGGAGATCCTTTAGGCTCCTCTGTCGGGCGATTTTCAGTCCGATGTGGGGCGCACAAGTAGAGAGCACGATGTTCAGCTTTAGGGGAATGTTTGGTTACTGCCGTCTTCCAAGAACTTGCAGGGGATTTGTTATGCTGCTTCCCGACCATTTGGAGGATAAGTTGGGCTACTTCGCTCTGACGATACAGAAACTGAGGGAGAGACATAAAGCAAAGTTTGTTTATTTGGAAGACCCCGAGTTTGAACGTCTCTTTACCGTATATGCCGATGACGAGGTAGAAGCCCGTATGATTTTGACCCCGGCAATGATGAAGAAACTTACCGCTCTTCGTTGTTCCTTTACCCATGACTTGATGCTCTCCTTTAGCGGAGATACATTTTATTATGCCTCCAATATGCCAAAAGGATTTCTTCGCCTTAGCGGGAAAACATCTGTAAACGAAGACCTATTGCTTGAAATCTACCAAGAGATCGGGTTCTGTCTTTCTGTAGAAGAGATGATGGGCGAGCATGTGGATAAGCAGGAAATATGATATAATAGACTTATGTTTTACTTCAAAATAATACTTGTATGATCTGGAAAATCATCGTGGCAATAGTCGCTGTCTTGATTATTGCTTTTATCGTGCTTGAAATCGTGTCTCGGCTCTTTGCTAAGAAAAACCTGAAAGCCTTTTTGGCTTCTCATCCTCAAACACCGCTCACCGAGGAAAAGAAAAGGTTACTGGTATTTGGAGCCATCTTGTCTTGTTATCGCAGTGAGGACATCCTTAGTATTATCACCGATGATAATATGAATGTATACAAGACAGGGCTTCAAGAACAATGGAGCATTAATGGTCGGGAAGATGCTCTAGAGACGCTAAACGCTCTGCTTAATTTAGAGCAGAGTACGGAAGTGGACGAAGTCCTTGCTCAAAGAGGTTCTTCCGAGGAACTTATTGAGCTGCAGACTTTGATAGCAGACGGTCTAAAAACGGATTTGGCTCAAGTCCGGACCACAACCTCCACGTATGCTTGGGACGTATGCCGACTGGTGAGCTTGGCAAAATGGTGTTATTGGTTGCAATACATCAGTGAAGCGGAAATGTGGAAGTACCTCAATGAAGGAGCGGTGAAAGCATCGTCATTAGGCAAAGACTGGAACGACTATACGGTCTCGTTCTTAATGGGCCGAGCCATTGACGGATTTGGTACAGAGGATATCATAGACGATTGTAAGGCTCTATATCATAGAGAGTCTGACACGGATGTGTATTCCAAATACAGCTTTAAGTAACTTTTCAAAGCTGACCGAGACCTCTGTGCAAAGGTCTCCCAATGATGGTATAGTCAATGGTCCTTTACAAAAAGGATCATTGACTATATTATTATCTATGTCTATCTTTCTTGCCTAGGTTCAACATCGAAGTGCAACACTAG